>CBFCZU010000015.1:0-30124 GCA_965602635.1 uncultured Planctomycetales bacterium
CGTGCGCGGAAGCCTTTGCGCGCGCAAACGTGTTGCCATAATGACCCCTGTGGCCGTAAGTCCCGGCCGGGCCTGCGGCCGAAAATTCCATTTTCGCGCGATTTCGCCGGGAGGGGGGGGTAGCGTTTGCGCGCGCAAACGTGTCACCAAGAAGGCTCAACAGGTGCACACGGGATGCACAAGACAAACGGGGACGGGCCTGTGTGCGATCAAGCCCGTCCCCGTTTTCCGGTGACGCTGCAGCCGGGTGTTTCAGCGTCAGGGGTGTCCTTCCGGCCGGGCGCGCTCCTTGGCGCCCTTGACCTCGCGCTGGATTGCCTCCAGCCTTTCGGCCAGTCGCTTCATTTGCTGCTCGAGGCGCTCGATGGCCTTGGCCATTTCCGGCATCTCATCGCCTCTGCGCTCAGCCCGCTCGGTGCGTTCCCGTCGCTCGCCCTCGGGGCGGTCGCGGCGTGCCTCGCCGGCCCGTCGGTCGCCGCGCTCCCGTCGTCCGCGCTCACCCCGGCCTCGGCCCGCCTCAGGGCTGCGTCGCTCGCCCCGTTCGGGGGGCCCGCGACGGGCAGCTTCAGACGAGGGCCGGTCGCCGCGCTCGCGCAGGCCACGACGCCTGGCCTCAGGCCTGTCGCCGCGGGGGCGGCCCATGACACGGCCTCGGGCCGCGGTATGCTCACGGAGTCTCTGATGCATGCGCTCCATCATCGCGCCCGGGTGGCCCATGCCCTGTCCGCGGCGGCCCATCATCGCGCCGGGGCCGGGAACCTGCGGCTGTGCGCCGGGCCCCATCATCGGTCGGCCGCAATGAGGGCAAACAGCGGGGCCCTGCGCCCTGCGGCCGAGAGCGCCGCGCATCATCTCTCGCCGGCCCATGCCGCGTCCTCGACGGGCCATCATCGCACCTGGGCGGCCCATGCCGCCTCCACGACGGCCCATCATCATCTGGCGGCGCGCCATCATCGCGCCCGCGCGAGCCATGCCCTGTCCGCGGCGGGCCATCATCGCGCCTGGGCGACCCCGGGGGGGCCTGGACATCGCCGCCGGCTGGTCGGGGGCGCGCCTGGCCGGCTGGCGGGCCTGGGCGCCGCGGCTCTCCCGCAGGCCGCGGACGATCTTCTCGGCAATTTCCGGATGCTCGCGGAGCCAGCGGTTGATCTCGCGGGCCTTGCGGGCGACCTGGTCGGCATCGCCTCGGGCGGGCTCGTCGGCGACGGCTGGAGCCGCCCACGCGAACAGACACCCCAAAGCCAACGCGGTGGATGCAATTACTCGGTACTTCATGGCAGTTCTCCTCAAAACCCGGCCTCTTCCCGGGTGCCTCGGTTTAGCTTCGTTTCGGCCGGCCGCGGCCTTCATTTCCTCAGCCGGCCCGTTCCATTAGTTATAACGCACGCGCTCGCCCGGCATTGCCGATGGGCTATAATGGTGCGTGAAAGGAAGGTTTGCATGAGTCAGTGCGATAGCGGCCCCACCTCGGAGGTCTCCATCGGCAACGTCCGCGTCGGGCGGTTCATCGTCGGGCACAACCCGGTGTGCGGCAACAGCCACCTCACCGACGTCCTGAACGCCGAGATGCGCGAGTACTACACGCTCGAGAACGTCCTGGCCCTGTACGCCCGGGCCGAGGAGCTGGGCGTAAAGACGCTCATGATCCGCGGCGACTACCGCATGCTGGAATGGGTCGAGCAGTACCGCCGCGCCGGCGGGCAGATGAACGTGGTCGGCCAGACGGCCAGCGAGGTGCACGACATCTTCTCGAACATCCGCGTCATGGCCGCCGCCGGGGTCGAGGGGGTGTATCACCACGGCACACAGACCGACAAGTTCTGGCGCGAGGGGCGCATCGACGACGCGCTGCCGTACCTCAAGTGCATGCGCGACAGCGGCGTGGCCGTGGGGCTGGGCACCCACCAGAACGAGATCATCGAGTACGCCGAGGAGCACGGCTGGGACGTGGACTTCTACATGGCGTGCTTCTACGACCTCTCCCGCGTGCCGCGCGAGTCGATGCTGGTCACCGGCAAGAGCGCCTACGGCCAGGAGGTGTACCTGGACGAGGACCGGGAGAAGATGTGCCGGACGATCCGCGGCGTGGACAAGCCGGTGCTGGCGTTCAAGATCCTGGGGGCCGGGCGGAACTGCAAGACACAGCAGGATGCCAAGGAGGCCTTCCGGTACGCCTACGCGAACATCAAGCCGACCGACGCGACGGTGGTGGGGCTGTTCCCCAAGCACGTCGACCAGGTGAAGCTCGACCTGGAATACGCCGAGGAGGCGTGCCGGGCGCCCAAGTAGCGCCGCGGGCGGCCGAGCCCAAGCTGCACCGGAGGGGGAAAATCCTTATAATGGTGCGCCATGAATGAATCCACGCTGCGGGCGTTGCTGGAGTCGGTCCAGTCGGGGCGGACGGACGTCAACGAGGCGGTCGAGCAGCTCCGCCGGCTGCCGTTCGAGGACATCGGCTTCGCGTCGGTGGACCACCACCGGTCGCTGCGGTGCGGCTTCCCCGAGGTGATCTTCTGCCCCGGCAAAACGGCCGAGCAGGTGGTCGAGATCTTGGCCCGCCTCGCGGCCGGCGGTGGCAGCGTGCTGGCGACCCGCGCCGAGCCGGAGGTCTTCGCGGCGGTGGCGGGGCGCTTCCCCGCGGCAGAGTATCACGAGCCGGCCCGGGCGATCACGCTGCGGCAGGGCTCGCCGGTCGAGCCGGTCGGGCACGTGGCCGTCGTGGCGGCAGGGACGAGCGACCTACCCGTGGCCGAGGAGGCCCGAGTGACCGCCGAGATCGTCGGCGGGCGCGTCACGACGCGTTACGACGTCGGCGTGGCGGGGCTGCACCGGCTCCTGGCCGCTGGCAAGCAGCTCGCCGCCGCCAACGTGATCGTCGTCGTGGCGGGAATGGAAGGCGCGCTGGCCAGCGTGGTGGGGGGGCTGGTAGCCGTGCCGGTGGTCGCCGTGCCGACCTCGGTGGGCTACGGCGCGAGCTTCGGCGGGCTCTCGGCGCTGCTGACGATGCTCAACTCGTGCGCGGCCGGGGTATCGGTGGTGAACATCGACAACGGCTTCGGCGGCGGGTACGTCGCGGCCATGATAAACAGGCAGACGGCCTCGGGCCGGGGCGGCGAGGACCAGTGATGGCCGAATCGATCGAGCGGATAACGGCGCTGCCGAAGCTGCCCGGGCGGCGCGGCGACGCACACAAGGGCGACTTCGGGCGCGTACTCGTCGTGGGCGGCTCGCGCGGGATGATCGGCGCGCCGGCGCTGGCGGCCAATGCGGCGCTGCGCGGTGGGGCCGGGCTGGTGACCGTGGCCGTGCCCGAGACGGTGCAGCTCGCGGCGGCGGCCTTGTGCCCGTGCGCGACCTCCGTCCCGCTGGCGTGCGCCGCTGACGGCGCGCCGGCCGGCGAGGCGGTACGCCAGGCGATGGACGCCGCGAAGGCCTGCGACGTCCTGGCCGTCGGGCCGGGAATGGCCAAGGGGACCGTCCAGCGCGACATCGTCCGCGCCGCCGTCGAGCAGACCGCTCCCGTCGTCCTCGACGCCGACGCCCTCAACAACCTCGCCGAGATCGACGACTGGGCGGCCCTGGTCCGCTGCCCGCTGGTGCTCACGCCTCACCCCGGCGAGTTCGCCACGCTGACCGGCGGGGCGGTCGCGTCGATACAGTCCGACCGGCAAGGGGCTGCCCTCGCCGCTGCTAAGCAGTGGGCCTCGGCCGGCGGCACGGCCCCGGTGGTCGCGCTGAAGGGGGCAGGCACGGTCGTCACCGACGGGCGGCGCGTGTACGTCAACCGGACCGGCAACCCCGGCATGGCCACCGGCGGGGCGGGCGACGTGCTCACCGGGCTGATCGCCGCGCTGATCGGCCAGGGCCTGGCCGCGTTCGACGCCGCCTGCCTGGGCGTGCACCTCCACGGCCTGGCGGGCGACCTAGCGGCGGAGACGCTCGGGCAGCTCTCGCTCACCGCCTCGGACCTGATCGACTTCCTGCCCGAAGCGGTGCTCGCCTTCCGGGCGGCTTGACACCCTCGGCGCCCGGCCATACCATCGCGTCGGTAACTCGCCACCGGGCCAGAACTCATGACCCGATACCTGCTCATATTGCCGGCCGCCGTGCTCCTGCTGGCGGGCTGCCGGAAGGACACGCCGCTGCCTCAGGCCCAGCGCCCGAGGATAGTGAGCTTCTCGCCGGCACTGACGCAGATCGTCTTCGACATGGGTCTGGGCGGGCACGTCGTGGGCGTGACGAGGTACTGCCGGCCGCCGGCGGGGGAGTCGCGCCCGGTCGTCGGCGACGCCTTCAACGTATCCGGCGAGGCGATCCTCGCTCTTCGCCCGGAAGTCATACTCATCCAGCAGGACCCCAAGACATTCGAGGGCCTGCGGCGCAGGGACCCGTCCATCAGGATCGAGCACTTTGATATCGAGACGCTGGCGGACATCGCCTCGGCCATGGAGCGGATCGGTCGGATCGCCGGCCGGGCCGAGCTTGGCAGTGACCGGAAGAGCCAGTTCCTCGCCGAGCTGGAATCGGTGCGGGCGCGGGCCCCGGCCGGGCGGCGGGTGCGGGTGCTCTTCACCGACGGGCACGAGCCGCCACTGGTGGCCGGGAAGGGAACCTTCATCCACCAGATGATCGAGCTGGCCGGGGGCGTCAACGCCGCGGCCGACTACAAGGGCTGGGTCAACCTCAACAAGGAGGCCATCCAGGCCGCCGCGCCCGACGTGTTGATATGCCGCACCGAAGCCGGCCGCGAGGAGGCGGTCAAGGCCCGATGGATGGGCCTGCCCAACCTGCCGGCCGCGCGAACCGGCCGAGTTTACATGGTGACCGATCGCGACTGGACCATCCCGTCGGCCCGGATGGCCAAGCTCGCGCGGAGGCTCTCGGAGATGATGCACCCGCCGGCCGAGACGAGGGCAGCGCGATGACCGAGCCCGCCACCGCCACCGCCGTCGCGGGGACGCTCTCGGCCAGGAAGCTGGCGGTCTATGCCGCCGCGGGCCTGGCCGCGACGCTCGCCGCCGCGCTGGTCTGCAGCCTCTTCGGTCAACTCGAGCTGGGCGTGCACGTCTGGATGGACCGCCTGCTCCGCGCCGCGGCCGCCGGGCTGGTCGGGGCGGCGCTGGCCGCCTGCGGGCTGGCGCTTCAGGCGCTGCTGCGGAACCCCCTCGCCGAGCCGTACATACTCGGCATCTCCAGCGGGGCGGGCGTCGGCGTGCTGCTGGGGCTGGTGCTGGCCGGGAGCGTCGGCGCCGGCTGGATGACCACGCCCGAATGGGCGGTCGCCGGGGCGCTGCTCACCTGCGTCGTCGTGTACGGCATCGCCCAGCGGCGGGGGCGGCTGAACCCGTACGTCCTGCTGCTCGCCGGGGTGATCGTCAACATATTCAACGGCGCCGTCATGCTCGCCATGCTGCTGCTGGTCGATCAGCGGAAGATCGACTACTTCGTCCGCTGGGGCATGGGCCGGCTGCCGGAGTGGATCGACCTGGGCCCGCTGGCGATCTGCGCCGCCTGCGTGCTCGCCGGCTGGGCCGTGCTGTTCGTCCGCGGGGCGGCCTTCAACAGCCTTGGCCTCGGCGACGAGGTGGCCGGCTCGGCGGGGGTCTCCGTCCACCGCCTCAGGATCGAGACGTTCCTCGTCGTGGCCGTCATGACCTCCGCGGCCGTGGCGATGGCGGGGCCCATCGGCTTCATCGGCCTCATCGTCCCGCACTGCTGCCGCATGATCTTCGGGCCCGACCACCGCCTGCTGGCGATCGTCAGCGGTTTCGTCGGGGCGATCTTCCTGATCGTCGCCGACACGCTCTGCCGGACGGTCGGCCCGTGGCTGGGTACCGGCGAGGTGCCCGTCGGCGTCGTCACCGCACTGTGCGGCGGGCCGTTCTTCATCTACCTGCTCCGCAGCCGCATGCGGGAGGCACCGGCATGAGCGACGCCTCGCACATCCTCCAGGTCGACGGCCTGACGTTCGAGTACCGCCCGGGCGAGCCGGTGCTCAGCGGCGTCGAGTTCCAGGCGGCGACGGGACGGCTGTGCTGCCTGCTGGGGCCCAACGGCTCGGGCAAGACGACCCTGCTGCGCTGCATGCTCGGCCTGCTGCCCACGGCGGGCGGGAACGTGATGCTCGACGGCAAGCCGGCCAAGAAGCACTCCCGGCGCGAGCTGGCGAGGCTCATGGCCTACGTGCCGCAGTTCCCCCAGTCGGCCTTCGCCTTCACCGTCGGCGAGCTCGTCCTGCTCGGGCGCTTCTCGCACACCGGTCTGCTCGGCCTGGCCGGCGACCAGGACCGGGCCGTCGCCCGCCAAGCGATGATCATGACCGACACGCTCGCCTTCGCCGGGCGCACGCTGGCGGAACTGTCCGGCGGCGAGGCGCAGCGCGTCATGATCGCCCGCGCGCTGGCCCAGCAGCCGCAGGTGATGCTCCTCGACGAGCCGACCAGCCACCTGGACATCAAGAACCAACTGTCGATATACCGGATGATGGTCCGCCTGGCGCACGAGTGGCCCATGGCGGTCGTCTGCGTCAGCCACGACGTGAACCTCGCCGGGCGATTCGCCGACGAGCTGGTGCTGATGCGCGACGGGCGGGTGGTCGCCGCCGGCCCGCCCGCGGAGGTCATCAGCGCCGACGTCCTGCGGCGGGCGTACGACGTCGAGGTCGAACTGATCGAAAGCGGCGACGGGACCGTGGTGGTGGCGCATTGACGCCGCCGCGACATCGCCTAAGGAACGCGAGCCGATGGGCTGCGAGGTGATCAAAGGACTGGACGGGCTTTCGGCCGGGGCCACCGGCGGGGTGCTCACGATGGGCAACTTCGACGGCGTCCACCTGGGCCACCAGCGGCTGCTGGGGTGGGCGAGCGAGCTTGCCCGCCAGGCCGGTGTGAACCTCTGCGCCATGACCTTCGACCCTCCCCCGGCCGTGCTGCTCGACGAATCGGCCGTGCCCGAGCGGATCATGCCCGCGGAGGTAAAGCACCGCTGCCTGGCCGAGTGCGGCGCGGACGTGGTGATCGTCGTCGAGACCACGGGCGAGCTTCTCTCGACGCCCCCGCGCGAGTTCGTGCGCGACGTGGTGGCGGCCCGGCTGGCGCCGCTGCAGGTGGTCGAGGGGCACAACTTCTTCTTCGGGCGTGGCCGCGCCGGCGACGTCGAGCTGCTCGGGCGAATGGCCGGCGAGCTGGGCTTCAGTGTCGAGGTCGTCGAGCCGGTGATGGTCGAACTGCCCGGGCGCGGCAGCGTGCGCGTCTCCAGCTCGCTCATTCGCGAGCTTATCCGCGGCGGCGAGGTGGCCTCCGCCGCCCGCTGCCTGGGCCGGCCCTTCACGCTCCACGGGCGCGTCGTGGCGGGCCAGCGGCGCGGCAGGCTGCTTGAGTTCCCCACGGCCAACCTCGCCGCGGCCGGGCAGATCACGCCCGCCGACGGAGTGTACGCCGCCCGGGCCGAGATCGCCGGAGCGAGCTTCCCCGCCGCCGTGTCCATCGGCGACAACCCCACCTTCGGCCCGAGCCCGAGGGCAGTCGAGGCGTTCCTGATAGATGCCGAGGGCGACTTCTACGACCAGCCGATGGCGCTGGCCTTCTGCCGGCGGCTCCGCGACCAGCAGGAGTTCCCCGACGCCGAGTCCCTCAAGCGCCAGATCGCAAAGGATATCGAGCGTGTGCGCGAAATCGTCAAGTAAGGGCCCCTCGCGAGCGGCCGCGCGGCGGCAGGTGGCCGGCGCCCTCGCGGCGGCGGGCCGGATCATCGTGACCACGCACCTCCGGCCCGACGGCGACGCGGTCGGCTCGGCCGCCGCCGTCAGGCGGGCGGCGAGGGCGGCGGGCAAGGAATGCCGCATCGTCTTGCTCGACAGCCTGCCGCGCCGCTACGCCTTCCTGCTCGGCGACGACCCGCCGGCGGGGGCCGACCAGTTCGCCGAACTCGCCGGCTGGGCCGATTGCGTTCTCATCGTGGACACCTGCGCCTTCCGCCAGCTCGAGCCGATTGCCGACGACCTCAAGGCCGTCCGCGAGAAGGTGGCCGTGATCGACCACCACGCCACTGCCGACGACGTCGGCGCCGTCGCTTGGCGCGACACGTCGGCCTCCTCGGCGGGTGTGATGGTGGCCGAGCTGCTGGCCGAACTCGACTGGCCCGTTGACCCGCATATCGCCGAGGCCCTGGCGGCGGCCCTGCTCACCGACACCGGCTGGCTGCGATACTCCAACACCGACGGGCGGACCCTCAAGACGCTGGCGCGGCTGCTCTCGGCCGGCGTCGAGACCGACGTGCTATACCGGAAGATCTACCAGTCCGACCGGCCCGAGCGGCTGGCCCTGCTGGCCGCGGCCCTGGTGTCGCTGGAGCTTCACGCCGGCGGGCGCCTCGCCGTGATGAGCCTCCGGGCCGAGGACCTGGCAGCCACCGGGGCGACCCACGCCGAGACGGAGAACTTCGTCAGCGAGCCGATGCGGCTGGCGGACGTCGAGGTTTCGGTCATCCTCATCGCCATGCCGGGCGGGCAGACGCGGGTGAGCCTCCGCAGCCGCGGGGCGGTGGACGTCGCCGCCCTGGCCCAGCGTTTTGGGGGCGGCGGACACGTCGCGGCTGCAGGCTTTACCGACGAAGACGCTCTTCCGGCCGCCAAGGCACGGCTCATCGCCGCCTGCGAGCAGGCCCTTGCGGGCGGCGCGTAGATTTTCCGCAATTCCTGCCGCCCCTGCCCTTGACAGCCCACGGGGTGCCATCTAGAGTGGCCGATGTTACAGGTCGGCCCGAGTGGGCCGAAAAGGGAAGGCCGTGAAAATCGGCCGCGGACGCGCCGCTGTAACCGGCGACGAACGCCGCACGAATGCCACTGCTCCGACGCGTTGTCGGGGTGGGAAGGCGCGGCGGGTGGTTGCGGCCCCGGAAAGTCCGGGGGCCTCGCGACCCGGAAGCCAGAAGACCTGCCTGTGGCACAATACCATGTGTGTCCTCGCGTCTTGGGCACCGCGGGTCCTGGCGGCTGCTGCGACTGTCGAACGCCACCGCCCGGTTCTCAACGCGAGGACCGGGCGATTTTTTTTGCGTCGCCCGAGTGGCCCCGGCGCGATCCGGGGCGGAAGGCGGGTGAGATGATGAGTGCGAAGAGGGTTGCAGCGGCAGTGGCGTGTGTGGGGGTGCTTTCGGTGGCGTCTTCGGCGTGGTCGGCCCCCTGGGGCTACCGCAGCGACGGCCTGGCGGGCGCGGCGGGCGGCTCGGCCGCCTTGGCGTACGCCCCGGACGGGACGCTCTACGTGGCCGACGCCGCGGACGGCAGCATCGTGGCGATCGCACCCGGCGGGGGGCGCTCGACGCTGAGCGTCACCGGGGTAAGCCTGGTCAGCGTCGGCGGGATGGCCGTCAGCTCCGACGGCGCGACGCTGTACGTCACCGACAACAAGGGCTGGGGTGACGGCAGCGGCGACCTGTACGCGGTCCCGACGGCGGGCGGGCCGGGCGCGACGCTGCTGGCCGGCATGGACCACATCGATGACGTGGCCGTACGGGCGACCGGCGAGGTGTTCGTCTCAGAGGCGGCCGGGGCCGACCTTCAGGGGGCAGGCGTCGGCGGCGTGTACCAGGTATCCGCGGGCACGGCCGGCCAGGTTGTCGGCGGGCTCTACTACGCAGCCGGGCTGGCGTTCGACTCGGCAGGCGACCTCATCTACCAGCAGGCGACGGACACGTTCGCCGGCGAGGTTTCCCGCTTGCCCGTGGGCGACAGCGGGGCGGCCCTGGCCTTCGGGGCGCCGCAACTGCTGGCCGGCGGGCTGGCAGGCGCCTTCGATCTGACCGTTGACGGCGAGGACGACGTTTTCGTCACCGGTGTCGGCGGCGTGTACGTGCTCGACCGCGACGCGGCCGGGAATTTCACCGGCTCGGCCAGCGGCTTCGAGGCGCAGGGCTTCTCGACGGAGGCGGCCTTCGTCGGCGGGACGAACCCGTTCGAGGGCGGCGCCGGCTACGACGGCGGGCACCTGACGTACGTTCCGGAATTCGTCAGCGCCGACCTGGCCGACATCACCACCGTCCCCGAACCGGCGACGCTGGCCCTGCTGGCGGGCGGCGTACTCCCGGCACTACTGGCGCGGAGGGCAAGGCGCCCTTCGCGGAAACGGTGACGACATGAACCGACTCTGCCCAATCCTATTGGCGGCCGCCCTGGCGACGGCCACGCCGCTCGCGAGCGCCCAGACCGCCAGCTTCTTCGCCTCGCGGATCGTCGAATACGCCCCCGGCGACGGCAACAGCCTCTTCCCCGACTCGTCGCTGGCACTGGGCGGGCCAAGGGGCGACGCCGGCGGAAGCCTCCACGTCGTCACACTCGGCGTGCAGGGCGAGCTGGTGCTGGGCTTCGAGCTGGGCCAGGCCGTCACTGACCTGCCCGGGCCCGACTTCATCGTCTCAGAGAACCCCAACGGCTCGCCCTGGCGGTTCGCCGAGCTGATCCGCGTGGGCGTATCGACCGACGGGCTGAGCTACGCGTTCTTCCCGACATGGTGCAACGTCCCCGGGGCGGTGGGGCCGTACGAGATGATCGACCCCAGCCTGGTGAGCGGCTTTGCCGGCGTGGAGCTGGTCTGGGCCAACGTCGATACCAACGCGATCGACCCGTTCGACCCGGCCGCCGCCGGCGGCGACGGCTTCGACCTGGCCGACCTGGCCGGCGACCCGCTCGTCGTCGCCGGAGCGGTGGACCTCGACCGCATCTACTACGTCAAGCTCAGGGACGTCCTGGGAGACGGGTCGGAATACGACGACGACGACCCCGCCAATCCGATCTACGACCCGACGGGTTTCATGGTGCCGCCTTACTACAATCCGACGAGCGCCGACGTGGACGCCCTGTCGGTGATCCACGGGCTGCCGAAGCCGATCGACGGCGACGCGAACCGCGACGGCTACGTGGACGGGCTCGACTACGTCTGCTGGTCGAGCAACTACGGCCAGGGCGGCAAGTCGTGGGACGACGGCGAGTTCACCGGCGACGGCGTCGTTGACGGGCTGGACTACATCGTCTGGTCGGGCCATTATCACGACGGCACGCCGCCAGGCGGTCTGGTGCCCGAGCCGACATGCGCTGCCGTTCTGGCGGCGGGCGCCGTCGCGGCGGTCGGGCGCCGGCGGAGGCGCGCCGCCCGAAGGGCGGGCTGACGGAAGATGACCGAAGCGAGCGGACAATCCGTTCGAGCGCGGCGGCGGCGAGGCTTCACGCTGGTCGAGCTGCTGGTGGTGATAGGCATCCTCTCCCTACTGGTGGCGCTGCTGGTGCCGTCGCTGACGCGGGCGATGGTGCTGGCCCGCTCGGCCGCCTGCCGGACGCACCTGGCCGGGCTGGCGCGGGCCAACGCCTTCTACGCCGGCGACAACGACGGCCGATACGTCCCGGCCGCCAGCGACATCTTCGCCGGCGCGGCGGGGAACCTGCATCGCTGGCACGGCGTCCGGCCGGACACCTCCAGCCCGTTCGACCCGGCCGCCGGGCCGCTGGCGGAGTACCTCGGCTCGGACGGCAGCATCAAGCAGTGCCCGGCCTTCACGGACTTCCGCTCCGACAGCGGCGCGGCCGCCTACGAGGCCGGCTCCGGCGGCTACGGCTACTCGGACCTGTACGTCGGCTCGACCTTCTGGCGGGACGGCTTCCACTACGACAGCCCGGGGCAGTTGCTCGGCGCCCGCGCCGAGGACGTGACCAGGACCGCCGAGACGCTGATGTTCGCCGACGCCGCGACGCCCGTGGCCTTCGGCGGCAAGACGTGGTACGTGGAGGAGTCATTCGCCTACTGCGTCTTCATGCTCGACGACAAGGGCGCCGTGATCGACGCCCGCCGCCAGCCGTCGATCCACTTTCGCCACCTGCGCGCGGCCAACGTCGCCTGGTGCGACGCCCACGTCAGCAAGCGCGACGACTTCCACTCCGTGACGTCGAACTCATACGGGGCCGACCCCGCGGCGATGCACGTCGGCTGGTTCGGCCCGGACGACAATTCGCTCTTCGACCTGGAGTAGGCCCGCGCCGGATCACGGCAGGGCGGGCTTGCCCTTGGCGAGCTTGACCGGCTTGCCCGCGTCGTACAGGACGATCTCGTCCACGTACAGCTTGACCTTCTCGCCCGCTCCGTCCACGACGAAGGCCAGCGAATCGACTTTGTTGCCGGCCGAGAGCTTCCCGCCCCCGATCGAGTCCTTCGTGAAGTTGACGTACTTGGTCACCCATTTGCCCTGCGGCAGGCCCTTCAGCTCGACCAGGCGGCCGGCCATGGCCGTGGCGTCGTGCAGGACGATCTTCATCTTCTCCGCGCCCTTGAGCCAGCAGCGCACCCGCAGCTTCGTCTCCTGCCCGACCGTCCGCGGCGGGGTCAGCTTCAGCAGCACGCACGATTTGTCGGCGCCCGGGATCGGCACGGCCTCGGCGACCGCCCAGTGGCTGCCCTGCGGGCCGGACTTGGGAATCGCGAACTCGCCGGGGAAGAACTTCTGCTTCGTCGCCTCGGGGCGGATGCCCGTGTCGAAAGCGGCTACGAACATCACACGGTTGGGGAACGGCTCGGCCTCCGGCGGCAGGGCGGGGTCCTCGGAGAAGAATATCACGTCGTCGATGACGAACTCGACCTTCTTGCCCTCGGCGGCGGGGCGGATGAAGACCTTCAGGTCGTCCATACGCTCGCCCTTCTTGAACGCCTCCTTGCTGCCGTCGTTGCGGCGGGCGTCGCGGGTGAAGTTCATGGTCACTTCCGACCACTTGCCCTGGGTCAGGCCCGAGACGGTGACGTTGTTGTTGTCGTTTCGAGTGAGGCTGTAGTGCTGGAAAATGGCCCGGTTGGCGCCCGTGATGAAATACCGGCAGTACATGTAGTTGACCTTGCCCATCATCGGTCCGGGCACCGGATTCATGCCGGTCACGATCGCGCCCGGCGTCCTGCCGTACGGCGTGGCGGCGCGGGCGGTGGCGTTGCCGGGGTACTTGGCGAGGTTCTTGGTCTCGGCCGTGCCGAACCAGCCGTAGCTCGGCAGCTTGGTCTCGAATCCGCAGGCCGCCCAGATGCGATGGGGGAACCGGGCCGGGCGCTGCACCTCCACGGCCGCGAAGCCGCGCCGTCGCTTGACCGTCTTGGCCGCCGGCTTGGCGGCATCCTTCACGGCAGCGGCCGTCTCAGCCTCCACGGCCGGGGCCTCGCACCCCATCAGCATCATCGTCACCAGGACAGACGCGGCGATCATTGCCATCCCGATATAGTGCCGTTTCATGGTCTTCCTTCCCTTTCAGGTGCCCTCGGCCCGAGGCGGTCGCGTCGAGTCGGGCCGGATTATGCCCCTTTGCGCCCGCGCAGACAAGGGCCTGTCGGGCTACGGGAAGATGAGGCGAAGCTCGGTGGGGGGCAGATCACCGCCGCGGCGCGCGCATGACCGGTCGCGGCGGGGCGGGGAAGGCCTTGTCGAAGTCCACGCCCTCGCGGTCGCATTGCTCCCTCAGCCGCCGGGCCACCATGGGATAGAGCGCCTGGCGCGTCCTTAGGGGCAGCTCCAAGGCGTTGTAGATCCGCGACTTGGCGAGGAGCGGAATCCGCATCCCCACCGACCGCGGGTCGAGCAGCATGCTCTGGAGGAACATGACCTCCTCCAGCTCGAAGACCGGCGGCCTGACCCGGCTCGGCACGTCGCTCATGGCCGTATACGCCCGCTTGGCGAAGGCGTAGCCGCGCGCGAACTCGGCTTTGTTGCCCTCGGCCAGCGCCCGATACGCCCGCACCAGCGCCCCGTAGCGGAAGGCCAGGAGCATCATCGACATCGGCATGTCGCCCCGGGACATCTTGGTCGCCACGAAGTCCGCCAGGGTCTTCTGGTACAGCTCCTCCTTCAGACTGACGAGCCCGCTGCCTTTCAGGTTGTCATAGTAGTGCTGGGCGTCCTCTTCCTTGCCGGCCACGTACAGCAGCAGGATGGCGTTGGTCAGGAAGTTCAGGTGCCCGGAGGCGAGGGCGTTCTTGTCGCCCATCCGCTCGCGGGTGCTCTGGAGGAGCAGGCCGCTGGCGACGGTGTACTCGCGGGCGGCGGGCTCGATGAAGCGCCAGTCGGGGATGAGGATCAGCCCCTGCCGTTCGGGGTACCTCGGGTCGTAACGTATCCGCCCTGCGCGGGTCATGGCCTTGAGGGCGTTGAGGACGTTGCGCTCGGTGTTGAGGGTGTGGATGCCGTCCAGCTCGCCGCCTTCCTTGACGTACCTCGCGAGCCTGGCGTCGGCCAGGGCCGGCTTGATGCTGCTCAGGTCAAGGCCCTTGGCGCGGTACAGCCCCATCGTCGCCCAGTAGATGGAGTGGCTCATGACGTGCCGCCAGTCCAGCGGCCCGTACCTCTCCATGAGGGCGACCATCCACTTCGGGTCCATTTTGTAGCGATCGACGAGCGCCCTTCGCCGGCAGAAGGCCAGCAGCTCGGCCCGGGGCACCGCCAGGTCCGGCGAGGACATCAGTTCGGCGATCTTCTGCTGCCTCTCGTCGCCCTTGGCGGGGGTATGGGGCTCGGCGGGCAGGTCCGGATCGTCGCTGAAGCGGTTGTACTCCTGGAGGAAGCTCTCGGCGGGGGCGGGGTCCGGCTTCTCGAGGCCCTGGGCGACCTCCAGCGCGGCCAGTTGGCGTGCGAGGTCTTTTGCCTCGGCTGAAAGTCGCTCGAACTCTTGCGGGGCGGCGGCGATCTTCCGGATGGCGTCAACGGCCGCTTCCGGCTCGTCCGACAGCGGCGGCTCGCCCAGCACGAACTCCATCAGCTCCAGCCAGCGAAGCTTGTAGGTCCGGTGCATATCGTCGGTGGTCCCCCCCATCTTGGAGAAGAATATCCACGACAGCTCACGGTAGAGTATCATGTCGTCGGGATTGTAGTACAGCCCGCGGTCGCGAAGCAGCCGGATGGCGTTGTGGACCCACATCCAGCGCTCGTCGCGGGTGTGGGTGGCGACCGAGATGTTCCAGGCCATGTCCCAGCCGTGATACGCCCACACGCCGGGAGCGTGCGGCATGAGATCGCAGATCAGGTCGCGCTGCTGGACGGCGTCGAAGAACTTCCCCTCGTGCTTGAGTTCCTGGGAACGGATCCACAGGTAGGTCAGCCCGAAGGCCTTGAGGCCGCCGGGGATGGCCTGGAGCAGGGCGGTCTTGGGATGCTTTGCCACGCCCAGGTCCGAGGTGACGATGGTCATCCCCAGCTGGCGCCTGCTGTCGTCCACGGGGCGTTGCAGCAGCCCGGCGCCGCCCAGGGCGGCCGCCGCCAGGACCAGGAAGGCAAGTTGTACCAGTCGGATCCGCGACATCGCTCTTCTATACCTGGATTCGCGCCAGCTCGCGCCGCCAGAATATCAGGCAGCCGACGGCAAGCGCCAGCACGGTGTGCGCCCCGGCCCCGATGGAGGCCTCCCCGCCCACCAGCCGCCAGGGAATATACGCGCCGTCCACGAGGAAATCCACGGGCGAAGTGGCCGAGAAATCCGGCACAAGGAACAGGACGCCCTTGGAGAGATAGTAGGTGAAATAGTCGTAGGTGCTGACCGGCGTGCTGGCAAAGAATGGCATGGCGGTGGAGTCGGCGATGAAGCCGGACATCATCCCCAGGCCCAGGACCATCATGCAGACCACGCACGCCACCGGGAAGGAAAGGAACGAGCCGAACAGCACTCCCGCCCCGGCCAGGAACGTCAGCCGCAGCAGCATCAGCATCCCCGCCCGGACGACGTTGCCGCCGAAGCTCCCCAGGCGGTACATGAGGGTGAACTCTTCCAGCCTGAGCTTCACCTGCGAGCGGTTCGCCGGAAGGTTGATGTAGTACACGAGCAGCTCGCCGTCGTCGGTGACCGCCAGCGGCGTCAGCTCGAACGACGACGCCACCTCGGAGGAGTCCGTCCGGGAGATCGGGCGGAACGGGCGGGAGGGGTGGTGGAACTGCCAGAGGCTCCGCAGCGTCCGCGACGGCG
This sequence comes from uncultured Planctomycetales bacterium, assembly GCA_965602635.1. Lineage (GTDB taxonomy): Bacteria > Planctomycetota > Phycisphaerae > SM23-33 > SM23-33 > CBFCZU01. The sequence continues at coordinate 15,971 of CBFCZU010000015.1, forward strand.
GATCTATCATCGGCCTGAGGCGGTAGCGGAGCTGGATCGGCTCGTCGAACCCCTTCGGGAGCTTCAGCCCGCTGAAGCTGATGCGAACCCCCCGCCCCGGACTTACGAGCAGCAGGTCCTCCAGCTTCTGGTCGTGGATCTCGGCCTGGATCTGCGCGAGGATGGTCTGGCGAGCGCTCTGGTCCCGCAGCATCCTCTCGATCCTGCCCCGATCCAAGCTGGCGGTGGGGTCCTTGGCCAGCTCCCGGCGAAACTCCCGGACGAGCCGCTCGCGGATCAATCCGTCCTCGCCGCCCTTTTCCTGCTTGAGCTGCTCGTAGCGGTTCGTGACGTAATTTCCCAGGTCGAAAGGGTCCGGCTTGTGCTTCGTCCTGGCGGTGAAGATTTCGCTCTCGACGGCGACGCGGTCCATGTCCACCGGCCCGGTGGGCCTCTGCCCGGCCGCCACGTCCTTCTCCGTCCGCGTCGACTGCCCGCGCAGGTACTGCGCCAGGCCGTAAACCATCCCCAGCGTTGCCGCCAGCAGCACCGCGTTGAGGACGACGATTCCCAGCCACCGCCCCAGGACGTACTGCCACCGCCGCAGCGGCTTGGACGCCACCGTGAAGATGGTCTTGCGGCGGACGTCGCCGGCGACGATGCCGGTGGCCATGAAGATCGTGACCATTGCCAGCAGGACCTGCGTCGCGGAGGTGCTGTACGCCAGGAACGTCTGGATTCGTCCCTTGAGCGAGCCGTCGCCCTCTGCCGTCAGCGCGAGCGTCACGACGCAGGCGCCCAGCAGGATCAGGAAGGCGGCGAAGATCCGCGTGCGGACGCACTCGATGAACGTCTGGCGTGTGACGGCCCAGATGCTACGCATCGTCCTCGCTCTCCGGCTTGTCTTCCTTATCCAGCAGCGAGTCGATCAGGCTTCGGTTGGTCTCTCGGCCGGGCTCGGGGGCTTCCGCCGGCGAGGCGGACTTGGCCTGCTGCGTGGGAGCGGGAGGCTCCTTCTCAACCATCAGGTCGGCCAGGACCTCCTTGGCCGGCTCTTCCCGGGGTGGGGCGGCCTCTTCGCTCGCCGGCCCATCGGCGGCGACGGCAGCAGGCCCCGCCGGCGCCAGCAGCTCCTCGATCACCTGCCGACCCTCGACGGGCTCGGCGCGGAGGAAGTCGGCCACCTGGCCGGTGTCCACCACCTCCGCCAGCTGCGTCCGCTGGGCACGCGCCTCGCGAACGATCCGGAGGAACAGGCTCTCGAGCTTGTCCTTAGGCGTCTCGACGCCGATTACCTGCTTGCCCCGCTCGGCCAGGAACTGCTGGACGCTCTCGGCCATCGCCTCGTCCAGCGCCTCGGTAGTGATCTGGGTGAGGCCCTGCCGGTCGAGCAGCTCGTCGAGGGAGCCTTCCGAGCGGAGCTGCCCGCCGAAGAGGATGCCCACCCTCCCGCAGACGTCCTCCATGTCCGCCAGCAGGTGGCTGGAGAGGATGACGGTCTTTCCCCGCCGGCTGAGCTCGCCGATGAGGTCCTTGAACTGGCGTGTGGCCAGGGGGTCCATGCCGGCGGTAGGCTCGTCGAGGATGAGCAGGTCGGGATCGTTGATGAGCGCCTGCGCCATGCCGATCCGGCGCTGCATTCCCTTCGAATACTCGCCCACCCGCCGGTAGGCCATGCCCGTCAGGCCGACCATCTCCAGCAGCATCCCGATCCTGCGTTTGCGCTCGCCGCGGGGCTGGTGGAACAGCCGGCCGTAGTAGTCCAGGGTCTCGTGGGCGTCCAGGAACGGGTACAGGTACGACTCCTCCGGCAGGAAGCCGATGCGGGCCTTGGTGGCCACGTCGCGGGGGCTCTTGCCGAAGACGCTCACCCGCCCGCGGGTGGGGAACATCAGCCCCAGAATCATCTTCAGCGTGGTGGACTTGCCCGAGCCGTTAGGCCCCAGCAGGCCGTACACCGCCGCCTGCGGTATTTTCAGGTCAAGCTCGCGGACGGCGGTGACCTTCTCCCGCATCCAGAAGTCGCGGAAGACCTTGGTCAGCCCGGCCGTCCGGACGACGATCTGTTCGCTCTCTTCGCCCATAGCTCGGTCATGGCGGCTCTCGCTCGGGCCCGTCCCGCCGGGCCGCTAGCGACGCCTGCGCATGATCTCCTCAACGTCCTTTTACTTTTCCTTCCGGAGCTTCAATTCCTCCATGCGCTTGCTGATCTCGGGCGGCTCACTGATCATCAGGTTGGTCTTCTGGCCCGGCGTGAGGTAGTACTTGCGGTTTGTCTCAGCGGACAGCACCTCCTGCTTGACCTTCATCCATCGCCGCGAAAGCATCAGACCCGGGTCGGCCTCGAACTGCTTGATGAGCTGCTGGAAAAGCTCGGCCTGGATCTTCGCCTGCTCTCGCACCTTGGCGCTCTGGCCAATCGCCGCCTGGATCACGCCGGCGGCCTCCCCCTCGGTCTTGTGCGACATCAGCGTGTCATTGATTTCCTTGAGCAGCTCGGCGGACAGCGCCTCTTTCCTCTTGAGCACCTCCTTGGGCAGTTGCCTGTTCTCTTCCTCGCGCGCGCGTGCGTACAGTCGCAGCAGGCCGATCCGCTCGATCTCTTCCTCCAGGGCTTGCTCGGTCTTCTTGTGACCGGCCTTCTCGACCTGCAGGGCGAACTGCCTGATTCCCAGGCGGCCGATGTCTGCCAGCAGCTTGCCGGCCGCCTCTGACCGACAGCGCGTTTCCAGGTCGGCGTAGAGGTTCAGCAGGCCGGCTTTGTCCATCGCCGCGAGCAGCCCGGCAGCGAGCTTCTGATTTCCGGCCTTGCGCGCGACGTCGTATCTCTCCGCCAATGCCGGTTCGCCCGGGGTGCCCTTGAGCTTCCCCAAATCGGCGCCCACTCCCTCGGCCTGCTTCTGGAGGGCCTTGCGGTCGGTCTCGGCCAGCAGCCTGCCGGCGGCCTCGGCCCCGGCGCGCTTTCGCGGCTCGGGGTAGGGGGCGAGCAGGCCGGCGGCGTCCATTTCCGCAAGCAGCTTCGAGGCCTCCGCGCGGTCGTCGGTCTGCAGCGCGATGGCGTAGCCGTCGATCAGCCCCGGCTCCTCGAGGTCGCCGATCAGCTTCCTCCAGTTGACCCCGGCGGCGTTGCGCAGGATCTTGTTGGCCTCGGCTCGGGCGTCGTTAATCGCGGTGTCGTGCTCCATCTTGGCACTGGTGACGGCGTTGAAGGCGCTGATGGCGATGATGGGGACAGTCGCCCTGTCTCTGAGGATGCGGTCGATCTCGATGCCGCTGTCCAGGTCGTCCAGTTGCTTCTGGGCGCGGGCAAGGATGTCCTTGATGTACTCCTCATGGTCCTTGGAGTAGATCGCCTCCGCCGTGCGCGTGGCCGAGGCGTGGATAGCCGCGTTGCACACGGCCGACCGGACGACATCCTCGGGATCGGCGATATTGGAGAGATAGTCAATCACGGCCGAGGGGGCCGCCCTGCCCGGGTCCTCCCGATCGCCCTTGAACTTATACAAGCAGGTGAACTTGACGTGGACCAGTCCGCGGTCGCCGGTCAGAAGCGCCCCGTCGTAGCCCGGACGCAGGCCCGCCATCGTCGGCCGACGGTCCTCGAGCCTCTTGTTTATCTCGTCGGGCTTCTCGTGCATCCAGAAGTCGTCGATCTTCAGTTCCTTCGACTTGATGGACACACGCTCGACGCGTCCCACGGGCTCCGGCCAGGACAGCTTCAGCCCTTCGCCGAAGACCCGGTCCTCGCCGGTGCCCTGGATCCGGCCGAAGAGGAGCTTCAGGCCCGCTTCCTGGGGCTTGATCCTGGCCATGCCCGTCAGCAGCAGGGCTCCCAGGGCGACGATCATGATCAGCGACAGCAGGCGGAAGCTGAAGTGCAAGGCGTCGGCCAGCGACTTGTTGGCCGCGTCCATCTGCTCCATGCTCCTGCCTTCAGGCGGCGGACCGTTGAGCATATTCTCGGATGACATTGTCTAACCTCGTCAGGGCTGCTCCGGCGTCTTGGTCGGCTGGGGCTTCGATCCGTCGCCCGGGTCCAGGGAAGCCCCGTCCTTGAAGAATCCAATCCCGCGCTCGACCGACGGGTCGAGCAGGAAGACGGTGTTCTCGGCGAAGGCCTGGCGGATGAACTCCAGCCGTCGGAGGAAGACGGCGAACCGCTCGTTGCCCCTGAATACGTGATAGAGCTCGGCGGCGTCGCGGACGCCCTCGGAGTAGATCTTCTGGGCGCGCGTGTTGGCGAATGCAAGGATCTGTTTGCGGGCCGCCTCGGCGCGGCTGGTGATGGCGTCGGCCACCGCCTTGCCCAGCGACGTGTACCGCTCGGCTTTCTCTTTCCGCTCCGACTCCATGTTCTTGATGATCTTCTGGCTCACCGCCTTTGCCACGACCAGGGACTTGAAGCCGAGCGCCCTCACCTCGATTCCGTATTCCTCGTCTGCCGCCTCCCTGACGCTCTTGAGGATCTTCTGCTCCATCTCGTCCATGCGCATCAGATCCTTGTCGGTGTTGACGAAGGAGGAGAGCGGGTAGCCGCTGACGATGCGCTGCTTTCGCTCCTGGACGAGGTCGCGGAGGCGCTGCTCTCCCTCCTTGACGGTCTTGAGGCGGCGGAGGAATTTCAGGGCGTCCTTGATCCGCCAGCCGCAGAAAACGGAGATGATCACCGTCTGGTTGTCATTGGTCATTATCTGGCCAGACGTGTCCTCGAACACGTGGGTTCGGGCGTCGTACCGGGCGAGGCTCTGCACCGGCCAGGGCCACTTGAAGTGCAGCCCGGCCTGTGCGGCCCCGTCAATGGGCGCCGATGCCTTGCCGAAGGTCTGCACGATCGCGATCTGCTTGAAGTCGACGATGAACGCCGAGGAGTACGCCAGCAACAACACGATCACGACGACCACGAGGAAGATGATCCAGCCGTGCTTTCCCATCTCAAACGCTCCTTATTCCAGTGCCGCCCGGAGCGGCCTGCTACTTGTCCTCTGCGCCGAACCGCAGGTCGGTTATGCTCTGCCCTTGGGGGGCGGCGTCCATCCACACCTCGACGCGATTGCGGTCCACTCCGATGATGTACTTGCGCTTTCCCTGAAGTCCTTCAGCCAGCACGCCCAGGTACTTGTCCAGCCGGTACAGGTTCGGGGCGGCGCGATACCCAAGCAATTCGGTCTCGAAGACCTGCGCCCGCGACCGCTCCTGGAATTCCGTCTTCCAGCGCTCCGCCCTGCCTTCGGCGATGAGCACGGCGGCTTGCCCCTGGACGGTCGCGAAGAGCCCGCTGACCATGTTGTGCTGGGCCGCGTGCTCGCCCCGCATGGCCTGAAGATCGTACTTGTCAGGCTCGCGGGCGATGGCCTCGAGCAGCTTCAGATGCGCCTGGCGGCGCTTCAGCAGCCGCTGAGCGGGGCTGAGGCTGCCGGGGCCGAGCCGACCCAGAAGGCGCTCCAGGGCGATCTCGCTGTTGAGCTTCTCGGCCTGGTCGTTGCTTCGCGCCACGAGCTCGCCCACGGCGGCGGCGAGGTCCCCGCCTCGCTCGCGGAGGTTCACCAGACCCGACAGCTCGTACATGATGTCGATCTCCTGGGCGATGACCAGCGCCTCGTCGGGGTCGCCGGCTACTCCGGCCAGGATTCTCTTGGCCTTCGCCTCGGCGTCGTACCGCCGCATGTCCTGCTCCCTCTCGGCCTGGGCTACGCTCTCAAACGCCTCCGCAGCAGGCACAGGCGGATGGCAGCCAGGTATCTCGACACGCAGCACCTTCACCCCCAGGTCGAGCTCCCGGGCGGCTTTGGCGATTCGGTCCCTCAGCTCCACGGTCGCCCTCTCGCGACCGGTGGTCATGATCGCCTCGCCGGCACGGTCGGCCTGGCCTTCCAGCGGCTCGTCCAGCGTCGCGCAGGCCGCATACTTGACCAACTGGCTGTGGGCGATGTCCGCAAGAAGGCGCGGCGTATCCCGGTGGTTGAAGCCGAACTTGTACGGGTCGTCGATGGTGTAGTACACCGACGCCACCAGCTTGACGATCGCCATGGAAGGCACGTCCCGGCTGGGGCGCTTCTCCCTGGGCTTCATGGCCACGAGCATGTCCAGCTCGTGCCTCGCGCCGTGCTCGGCCGTCCACAGGTAGAACTGCTTGCCCTTGATGATGTCGGTGCGCGTCTTGCGCTCGGCGCCGACGCCGAGGGATATCTCGTGAATCCGCCCGGTGTCGAACTTGCGGGTGACGTTGATCGGCCAGGGCCAGAGCAGGTAAGGCGCCGCCCGCGGCTCAAGGACGCGCTGGTACTTGCCGAAGTGCAGGACAACGTAGCTGCTGCCCTCCTCGACGACCACCACCGAGGTCAGCAGCCAGACGATGGCCGCGCCGGAGAGGACAAGCGGCACGAACGCTTTCTGAAGCAGTTGGTAGAACCACGTCGAGGACACCTCGAAACCGAACTGGTAGTTCAGCGCCTCGGCGATGGAATGCCCGATGCCTTCCGGGGCGGCGATGAGGTTCAGCAGGCGGCTGTCGTAGCTGAAGCGCCGCTCGGCCCCGGGTACCTTGGGGCGGTAGAGGTCCAGGATGAAGTTGAGCACCAGCTCCGCGCCGACGACGATCATGAAGACCGGCAGGACGTAGCCCAGCGCCCGCCCGAAGCCGTGGGCCTGGAAGTACTCGGCCGCCATCACCGCGGCCAGCAGCAGGAAGACCACGGCGCTGGCCGAGACGTAGCTGCCCGGTGCGCGCAGCAGCCGCCAGACCTCGACTTTGGCCATTCCCAGGGAGTATCGGCTGAACAGGAACGCCAGGAAGGCGCCGCCGAGCGCCACGAAGAATCCCCCGGCCAGGTTCATGGTCGCCAGGGGCGGGCCGCTTCCGGCCACGCGCAGGAGCAGGACGCCCAGCCCGATATGATAGGCCGCCAGCAGCAGGGTGAAGATTGGCACAAGCCAGCGTTCCATCCACCGGACGCGATTGGCTGCGACGTGGACCTGCTTCTCCTCGGACTCGACGAACATGCTCTCGGCGCCGGGGCGGGTCGCCAGCTCCGCCAGCTCCGCCTCCTCACGCCGCTGGAGGAATCGACTGTAGAAGAGGATCACCGTCAGCAGCCACATCGGCGCCGGGGCGACAATCAACCACAGGGCGGGCAGGGCGGCAGGCGCCTGCCCGAGGCAGAGCCACACCGCCAGGCCTGTCAGACCCAGTTGCAGCACGAGCCCGCCAATGGCTACCATCTGTCCGCGCCTGTTAGCCTGCATGAGACTCTCCCGTCGCAGTGTTGCCTGGAATTCGCGCCGCCCGGGCCGGCCGCTCTGGCGGACAGCCGCCGCGGGTGATAAAATCGCCACAAGCCGGCCAACTACCCCGGCCGTGCCGGCGTAGAACCGTTGGACCGGACGGGCAGGCGACGCCGATAGCTAACAGCGTTGCCGCATACGCCCGGCCGATGGACGTCCAGCCGCCGCCAGTAAGGATCTCGTCGCAATGATGCGTCTTTTCGCTATAGCTCGTAACGCCTTCGTCGAAACCATCCGCCAGCCGATCTACACCGTCCTGGTACTCGTGACTTTCGGCCTGCTCGTGGTCGAGCTGCCTCTGTCCCACTGGTCGATGGGGCGCGGAGCGGCCGAGTATCGGCAGACAGACCAGTTGAACATGATCGTCTGGGGCCTCTCCACGCTGCTCGGCGCGGGGCTGCTGATCGCCTCTTTCAGCGCCGCAAGCGTCCTCAGCCGGGAAATCGAGGAGAAGACCATACTCACGGTGCTCTCCAAGCCCGTGGCCAGGCCGCTGATTGTCCTGGGCAAGTATCTGGGCGTGGCGGCGGCGCTGACGGCGGCCCTGTACATCTGCTCGCTGGTGTTCCTGATGACCGTCCGCCACGGGGTGATGTCCAAGGCGACCGACCCGTTCGACTGGCCCGTGATCGTGCTGGGCGGCTCGGCGCTCGTCGCGGCCGTGCTGGCGGCGCTGATGTGCAACTACTTCTTCGGCTGGCACTACACCTCGGCGGCCGTCGCTTTCAAGGCTATCGCCCTGACGCTGGCGATGGTGCTCATCGCCTTCATCGGCAAGGGCTGGAAGGTCGTGCCCTTCGGGCAGGGCATCCCGCCGGACCTGCTGACGGGCATGCTGATGATCCTGCTCTGCGGGCTGGTGTACGCGGCGGTGGCGGTGGCGGCCTCGACACGCCTGGGACAGCTCATGACCCTGCTGGTGTGCGTGGCCTTTGCCGTGGTCGGCATGTGGAGCTATTACCTGTTCGGGCGATTCAGCGAGGTGAACCTTCTGGGTCGGCTGGCCTACCGCCTCTGGCCGAACCTGACGTTCTTCTACACGATGGACGCGGTCGTCCGGGCCAAGCGTATTCCGCTGTGGTACGCGGGGCTGACGGCCGCCTACGCCGCCTGCCACATCGTGGCCATTCTGGCCATCGGCGTGGTGCTCTTTCAGGGACGTGAGACGGAAGCGCAAGGCGGCTCTTCGGCCCCTCGGCTGGTGACGCTGCTGGCTTGGTGCGGGCGGGCCCTTGCCGTGGGTCTCGGTGTGGCGGCCATCGCTCTGCTGGGCAATTTCGACTCGCTCGGGCCGGTGGCGCTGGCCGTCGCCCTGGTGCTGGCGGCTGTGGCAATCTGGATTTTCTACGGCTGGTTCGGACGCGGCGTGAAGTGGACGTACTTTCTTGTGCTCGTCGCGGCGGCCTTGGGGCTCGTCCCCTACATCAGCGCCCTTGTCGGCGGGCCGCTGCAGGCATGGGCAGGGCAATACCTGGGGACGGGCGGCCTGATCAGCGCCATCGCCGTCAATGCCCTGGTGCTGCTTATCCTCTTGTTGCCCAAGACCCGGTATCATTTCGGGTTCCTGCCGAAGACATCCCGCTAAAAGCGCCTCTGGTCTCGCTGCCGCGCCACCCGGGCGTCAGCCCGCGGGGACCGGCTCCGGTGCGGCGCCCGGGCGGAACGTCGGTTCCGGTTTCTCTTCCTCGGCGTGCAGCTCCTCGCCGAACCTCACCAGCCGGGCGCTGTTGAAGACCACCACTACCGTCGCCACCACGTGCAGCGCGGCGCCCAGGATGGGCTTGATCCAGCCAAGGGCGCTGAACACCACCAACGTGACGATGAAGCTGATCCCGAACAGCAGGTTCTGATGCACCACGCTGATTGTGCGTCGCGAGAGGCGGACCAGGAACGGCAGCCGCGCGAGGTCGTTGTTCATGAGCGCCACGGAGGCGGAGTTGATGGCGACGTCGGAGCCGGCGGCGCCCATGGCCACCGACAGGTCGCCCGCCGCCAGCGCCGGGGCGTCGTTGACCCCGTCGCCGATGACCGCGACGGTATGCTTCCGCTGCCGCAGCGACGCCACCAGGTCGAGCTTGTCGGCCGGCAGCACCTCCGCCTGCACCTCGGAGCATCCCATCTCCCTCGCGACCCGCCTGGCCACCGACCAGCGGTCGCCCGTGACCATCACCAGCTCGTGGATGCCCAGCCGGCGGAATTCGTCCAGCGCCAGGCGTGCCTGGGGGCGGGTGCGGTCTTCGAGGCCCACCCAGCCGAGCACCTGCCCGTCGCGGGCGACGTAGAGGGTCGAGAGGCCTTCCGGCTCGGCCATGTCGTCCCCGGACATGGCGCCCATGTCCACGCCCTGTTCCTCCAGCCAGGCGCGTCTGCCCACCAGCACTCGCCTGCCGGCGACGCTGCCCTGGACTCCCCGTCCGGCGACCTCCACGAAGTCGGCCGGTTCGGCCATTTCCACGCGTGCCCGCCGTGCGGTGCTGAGGACGGCCTGGGCGACGGGGTGCTTTGACATTTGCTCGAGGGAGCCGGCCGCCGACAGCAGGTCCTCTCCGTCCACGCCGGGCGCCGGCTGAAGCCGCGTGACGGCCAACTCGCCGGTCGTCAGCGTGCCCGTCTTGTCGAACACGACGGCCGAGAGGTTCCGCGCCACCTCCAGGGTGGAGACGTCCTTGATGAGGATCCCCAGCCGCGCGGCGCACGACAGGGCCGCCACCATCGCCGTGGGCATAGCCAGGATCAGCGCACAAGGACAGGCGACCACCAGCAGGGTGATTGCCCGCTCCATGCCGGTCCCTGGCTGGGCCTTCTCGGCAAAAAAGAGCACCAGCCCGGCCACCATGATGATGGTCGGCGTGTACCAGCCGGCGTACCGGTCCATCAGGCGCATGATGGGAATCCGCGTGCCCTGCGCCTGGAGGATCAGCTTACGGACCTTGCCCAGCGTGGTGTCGTCGCCGGCGCGGGTGACGCTCAGGTCGATGGCCCCGGCCTGATTGCTCGTGCCGGAGAAGACCTCGTCGCCGATGCTCTTGTCCACCGGCAGCGACTCGCCGGTGATATTGGCCTCGTTGATGGAGGTCTGCCCGGCGGTGATTGCGCCGTCGGCGGGAATGTTGTCGCCCGGGCGGACGCGGACGACGTCGCCGGGCTTCAGCTCCGACGGGTCCACCAGTTCCTCCACGCCGGCGGCCGAGATGCGGTGGGCCTTGGTCGGCGAAATCCGCACCAGGGCCTCAATGCTGGCCCGTGCGCCCAGGGCCGTCCGCGTCTCCACCAGGTTCGCCAGCAGCAGGAAGAATGCGACCACCCCGGCCGTGCGATAGCCTACCGCAACCAGCGACGCCAGGATCGCCAGGGCCACCAGCTCGTCCATCTGCATCTCGCCGGCCAGCAGGTGCTTGACGGCGTGGACGATCACCGGAATGCCCAGCAGCAGCGCCGCGGCGAGCGCCAACGCGTCGGAGAAGAAGTTGTAGCTCTGGTTGCCGATCTTGAAGGTCGCGCGCGAGAAGATCGGAAACAGCGGGGCGATGTAGGAAGAGAGCAGCAGGACGCCGCCGAGCAGGATGCCAACGATGAACAGGCTCGCCCGGCCGGACTGTGCCTCGGCCGAGTCCTTCAGAATGTCATGAGCCATTCGATTCTCCGCGGGATATGGAAATTACGTTATCAGTCCAGGTCCGCTTCGAACTTCCCGGGCGCAAACTCCACACCAAGGCCCGCCCGGTTAGTGTTGCTACGCACGTTCCGGGCCTGGGGTTCTGAGAACTGCCCTTTTTTTCCGGTGGCGTCCCGCGGGCTCCGGCCTTCCGCCAGCGGCCCGGCTTGAGCGCCGAATCGGAACTTATAGCCCTATCGGCCGCAAAGGTCAATCCTCGCCAGGGCGGCGTGCAGGACGGCTCATCGCCGCTACCGGCAGCGGAGCACGGTGGAGACGACGCCCGCACCGATGCGGCGCACGTGTCGGACCGTCCGGCCGTACCAGCCGAAGCTGAAGATCAGGCTCTCCGTGCCGTGCCGCTCCTTCGCGATGGCCCAGAGCGAATCAGAGTTCGTCGGGTCGGTTAGCCGGTGGCCCTTCCACGCCCGGTCCAAATCGGCCGATCGGCACAACTGCAGCCTCAGCGCATCGTCGGGCCCGGCGTCGGTGTAGTCGAAGCCGTCCTGGTAGTGGTACATCCAGCCGTGGAAGTCGCACATGACCGCTGGGCGAAGCTCCTCAACCCAGCCGAGCAGCGCGGCGACGCCGGCGTCATCGGTCGTACGGGCGTTGTGGCTCATGTCCGGCCCGCCGGGCGCGGTGAGCTTGCAGGTGCCAGTCGCCACGCCGTCAACGTTGGCGATCAGCACCACCGACGCCCGCCAGCCGCGCAGCCGATCGCCCATCGCCGACCGCAGCAGCCAACGCAACGCGCCTTCGGCCGCGAACGAACCGGCCGTCTCGTACGGGTGGATCCGCCCCAGCACAGCCAAGGTGCGCGCTGCGGCGGCGGATGGTTCGCCGATGTCGAACGCCAGTATCTGCCGCCCGCTGCCCGTCGGCCCCAGCGAGCGTACCTTGATCGGCCCCGACATCTCCGCCTGCCGTTGCCATTGCTTGAGCCGCTCCAGCCCGTACGTCGGGTGCAGCGCCAACTGCCATCTCCCCGGCGGCACAACCACCTTCGCCCGGGCGACCGGTCCGTGCACGTCGGCGGGAAAGTACCGCCACTGATCGCGCCGCCCCAGCAGGACGTAGTCCCGGCAGGTCATGTATTCCTCGTCTGCCCAGTCGATGGCGAAATCCGCCTCGACCGGTCCACCCGATCGGTTCGCCACGCCCACCAGCAGCGAGAACTTATAGTTGCCATCACCGTCCTCGCTCCAGGGCCGGATGGCGAACGCCGCCTCGTCCGTCCGCTCGAGCCGGGTCGGATCGTGTGGGTTGGCGCCTTCGAAGTCGTTGGTGACGGTGATGCCGGCCATGTCATTTCGTCCTGTCATTCAGTGTGCAACTCAATAATCTCCGGTGCGACCGTATGCCCAGGAGCGTCCTGGACCATCGAACGCCACTATCCGGAGATATCCAGGTTGCGGCAAGCAAGTTTCCGGCCGTTCAGGTATCCCGGAGCCACTGCAACGGCCAGCGCGGCGGCGTGCAGGACGGCTCATCGCCGCGCGCGGCTTGAGCCGATTAGTAGGAAGGTCGGCCCTTATGGGTTGACAATCGCGCGGAAATGGACAACCTTACGTCGTCTGGCACGACAGGGAGGTCATCATGATCGGGCGAATGCTGATAGCAGGGCTGCTCGTGGCGTCGGCGATGCTGCTTGGCGGGTGCAACAAGCCCCAGGCGGTCGATTCCGCCGGTGGGGGATATCGCGAGGTATCCGCCCCGACGGGGCTGGTGGCCAAGGGCCGCCCATCCATCGCCGACGTGCCCGAGCCCATCGGCTTCAAGCTCGACGAGCGCCGCAGCCGGTATTTCGCCGCCGTCGGCGCCAGGTACGTCGATCACCTCTACAAGGGCAGGGCCGACAAATGGGCAGTGGGAAGGTTCTACAAACGCCAGATGCCCATCAGCCGGTGGGTCCGGGTGACCGACAGGTTCGTGCAGGGCGGCATCGTGCTTGATTTCGAGAAAGAGACCGATCGCTGCGTCATCCAGATCGTCAACGGCAGTCTTTTCCACCCTACGTACATTAAGGTACAGTTGTGGACCTCTGGCCGGATCGAGGGCCCCGGGGCCACGGTCGGAAAGGACAAGGGCGGCAAATGAAGTCCAAGAGGCGCCACGAGCTCCAGGAGAACGTGCTGGCCCATGAGCTGGTCGAGGTCAAGCAGTTCTTCAGCAAGTACGGCAATTGGCTCGCCGGCGGCCTGACGGCCGTGCTCATCGTGGTGGGCATCGTCTGGTATGCCCACAGGCAAGCCGAGAGACGAGCGAGCGAAGAGAAAGCCCAGTTCAACCGGGCGATCGGGCAGATGTACGACCCGGCCAACGAGGCCAGCGCCCTGGCCTCGCTTGGCGAACTCGCCGAGAACGCCAAGGACCGCCTGCTGGCGGCCAGGGTGGCGGGGCTTCTGGGCGAGGTCTATTCCGGCAAGCACCAGGCGTCGGCCAGGGAAGGCAGCCTCGAGGCGGCTGACCTCATGGCCAAGGCCAAGCGCTATTACCAGATGGTCATCGACGAGCGCAACGCCCCCAAGCCGCTACTCGCGGCCGCCCACGTGGGGCTTGGGACGCTGGCGTACGATTCGGGCGACGTTGCCACGGCCAAGGCCGAGTACGGAAAGGCCGTCAAGGCGCAGCCCGAGTCTCCGGGGGGTATCGAGGCGCGGTACCAGTTGGCGGCAATGGAGGGGCGGTCCGGACCAGTGCATTTCGTGACGACCCTGCCGACGACCGCGCCGGCGACGGTGCCGGCCAGCCGTCCGGCAGAATAATCGCCCACATTTTTCGCCAAACCCTGTTTACAGTCTCCCCTCAATACGATATGAAACGGCTTCGCTGCCGGGGCAGCCCCCGGCCGAAAGCGCGAAATCTGACTTGCCAGTGGAGGTAGCGATTCATGGCTGATCTGCAAGCCATCTGCGACGCCCTCATCAAGGGTGACCGCGACACCGTGTCGGACCTGTGCCGAAAGGCCCTCGACGAGAGCGTCCCGGTCGCCGACATTCTCCAGAAGGGCCTCATCGCGGGCATGAGCGTCGTCGGCGACAGGTTCAAGAAGAATGAAGTGTACGTCCCCGAGGTGCTGATCGCCGCCCGGGCAATGCACGCCGGGCTGGACCTGCTCGAGCCGCACCTGAAGGCAAGCGGCGTCGAGCCTGTCGGCACCGTCGTGCTGGGCACCGTCAAAGGCGACCTGCACGACATCGGCAAGAACCTCGTCGGCATGATGATGCAGGGCGCGG
>CBFCZU010000016.1:0-29964 GCA_965602635.1 uncultured Planctomycetales bacterium
TCCCGGCTGGCGTGGCACGGGGCGCCACGATTCTGTTTCACGGAAAGAACGCCACTGCCAGTGCCGGCGCTGACGGTGCCGTGCTTGCCCACCTTCAGTCGCTGTACGGGGCCGCGAACGTCACGTACATGAAGGGCTCGGCGGCGGCAGGGGATGGCTCCTCGGCGGCGGGGTATGATGCGGTGATCGTTTCGTCGACCATCTCTTCTGGTGACGTGCGCAACAAGTATGAAGATGCCACGCAGGGAGTCATGGATTGGGAAGCGGCCCTCTACGGAACGGACGCGGGCAATTTCCAGATGTCCACGGGCTTCAACCAATTAATGGGGACCGAAACGCAGATTACGATTGCTGACCCGGCTCATCCTCTGGCCGCCGGTCTGAGTGGTACGGTGACCGTCAGCAGCGTTGCCGAGTCGATAATGATCGGAACCGGCACTCTCGGCGGCGGAGTCGATTTCGTCGCGTCGTCAATGGGCGGTGACCCCGCGATCTTTGCGGCGGACGTCGGCGATGCCCTGCTGGGTGACGGATCGGCAGGCAAGCCTTCGGTCGCGCCAGGCCGGCGCGTCATGTTCTTCCTGCACGACACCACTTTCGCAAACCTGACGCCCGATGGATTGAAGTTATTCGACGCAGCGGTCGCCTATGTTGTCCCGGAACCGGCGACGCTGGCCCTGCTGGGCATCGGCGGGCTGGCATTGATCCGCCGACGCGGAACCCACTGAACAAATCAGACACCGTTTGGACGAACAGCAAGCCTAATCTGCATGAGCGGGCGAGTTGAGCCGTTCGTTTGCATGCCCTGTAAGCCAGGTGTAGAGCGGCCCCAAGCGTCGTCGGACGCTGGGAAACCGCGACCATGCCGGAAGTCCGAGGGCACCGGTGGCCAAATCGGTGCCCAGAGGTGTCCGTTTCGGTGCCGGAAGGCTGCTGTAGACCCCGCCTCCGGGCCCAGCCGCCCGCCCACGCGAAATCAGATTTCATCTCAGTATTTCGCATGAGGATTAGTTCTATCAGTTTCTATCAGTTCAGTTATGAGCATGAGTCAGTTCGAGGCAACATGATGAGGCTACCTGTTGCGGGTATCGTGGCGGCCCTGGTGCTGCTTGGCACGTCACAAGCGGTTTCCGGCGCGACCTTGTCGGGCGAGTTGAGGCAGTGGCACAAGACCACACTGACGTTCACCGGCCCGAGCACAAGTGAGACGGCAAGTACCAACCCGTTCCTCGACTACCGGTTGGACGTGACCTTCACGCAGGTCGGCAAGAGCTACACCGTGCCCGGCTACTACGCCGCCAATGGGGACGCGGGCGACACGGGAGCTTCCAGCGGCGACAAATGGCGCGTGCACTTCTCGCCCCCGTCAACCGGCGCCTGGAACTGGCAGGCTTCCTTCAGACAGGGGACCGGCATCGCCGTTTCGAGCAGTGCCGGAACCCCGACTCACTTTGACGGCCAGTCAGGCAGTTTCAACGTGATCGCAACGGACAAGTCCGGTGACGACTTCCGCGGAAAGGGACTGATCCAACTAGCGCCGGATAAGCACTACCTCCAATTCTCCGGGACGGGACAGTACTGGATCAAGGGCGGCACCGACAGCCCGGAGGACTTCCTGGGGTATTCCGGCTTTGACAACACCGCCAGCAGCAGCTCGTTCGCGACCACGACCTATCCGAGCCACGTCGGCGACTGGAACTCGGGGGATCCGACATGGCGCAACGGAAAGGGCAAGGGGATCATCGGAGCGCTCAACTACCTCGGTTCGCAGAAGGTCAACAGCGTCTATTTCCTTCCGATGAACCTCGGGGGCGACGGCAAGAACACGCATCCCTTCGCCAGCACCAGCAGCGATCTGGTCTATGACTGCAGCAAACTCGATCAATGGGGGGTGGTGTTCGACCATGCCCAGGAAAACGGAATCCTGCCGCATGTCGTGCTCAACGAGGCGGAGGCCGCCAACAGGAACAGGCTTGACGGCGGCGCCCTCGGCACCGAACGCAAGCTGTTCTATCGGGAGCTGGCTGCAAGGTTTGGCCATGTCAACGGGCTGATGTGGAACATATGCGAGGAAGGCATCGGCAGCTTCGAGCCGGCCACCATCATGAAGTCCTTTGCAGACTACGTTCGGTCTGTCGACCCTTATGACCACCCGATCGGTGTCCACAATTGGATAAAGGAGGATGGCATAGATGCGGTATTCGCTGACTTTTATGGCCACCCGAGTATTGACTATCTGTCGATTCAGTACCGTTCTTCGTATACCCGCTCTGACTACCCCGACCCGCGCTATCCGAACCTGCTGGGCGACCTGAGGGCCGCCACGGCGAGTGCCGGCAAGCCTCTGGCCCTGATGGGTGACGAACTTGAGATGACACGGACGTCTGATGATGAGAGCTATTCTACGGGCGTCGTGGCCCAGGGCGGCATGCAATGGCAACGCAAGGGCCAGTTGTGGCAATGGTACCTGGGCGGCGGAGCCGGCGTGGAATACATCCTGAGTACCGTCCTGGATACACACGACTTCCGGCAGTACGAACCGCTGTGGCGCTACACTCGGTACGCGGGGAACTTCATGGACCAGATACCATTCGGCGACATGGTGCCGAGCCACGACCTGCTCACCGGCGAATCGACCTATGACAAGTCGAACCCCAAGATCTCGGGCGTTGTCCTGGCGAAGCCCGGCGAGGTCTATGCGATCCAACTGCCGAATGCCAGCAGCACGGGCACGCTCGATCTCTCCGACGCATCCGGCACGTTCACCATGCGCTGGTACAACCCGAGAACAGGTACCTTTGAAGGCGGAACGACAACGATAGACGGCGGTGGCATGGTTTCCCTGGGATCGCCGCCGTCTTCGCCCAGTGAAGACTGGGTCATCCTGATTGAGTCCACCGTCGCCCCCGCCACCGCCATCTGGGATGACAACGGAGGCCTCGGCAACCTGCGGTGGGAGACCCCGACCAACTGGGACCCCGATGGTGAACCGGATGCGACCAGCCAGTGTACGATCGACAACGGCGACATCGTCGCCCTCTCCCGGGCCGGTGAACTGGCCAAGAGCGTCGAACTGGGTGAAACCACCGCCACCACGCTGAACGTCAGCGGCAACCTGACCGTCGCCACGGCCGCCAACGTCGGCGAACACGGCACGCTCAACGTCTCCGGCGGGCTGACCGCCGGTGAGTTCAACTCGGCCGGCAGCGTCACCATCGGCGGCACCGCTACCGACGGCGCGGGGGTCGGCATCCCCAGCCTCGGCCCCGTTGTGGTAACCGGCGGCTCGATCAACTCGGCCGTCGAGATTGACACCCCTTCGCTGAGTATCGACACCGGCAGCGTGTGCTCCGTCGGAGCGACGGTCACGGGAGGCGCCACCGTCACGAGCGGCGGCTCGCTGGACACGGGCACGGGCCTCTTCGAGGCAGCCAGCCTGGAAGTCTCCAGCGGTGGCTCGTACACGGGCACGGGCGGACTGGTCGCTGCGACCGTTACTGTCGCCGATGGCGCCCTGAGCACGGTCGGCGGCACGATTGCAGCTTCGCTCGACGTCTCCGGTACCGGCTGGGCCGAGGTGGGCGGAGTTGCCGTCCCCCTGGTTACGGTCGATGCGACCGGCTCGGTCACGGCCGCCAACGCCATGACCGTCAGCGACAAGATCGTCATGGGCGGCAACAAGACGATCAGCGTCAGCGCCGGCCACACGTTCGGCGCCGCCGGCACGTTCAGCGACAACGACGACGACGCGCGGACGCTGATTCTCGACACCGCGGGCAGCACGCTTACTATCGGCGTGGCAGGGGCCGGGGCCGGCACGATTCTGTTTCACGGAGCGGACCCCACCGCTACTGCCGGCGCTGATGCCGCCGTGCTTGCCCACCTCCAGTCGCTGTACGGGGCCTCGAACGTCACGTACATGCAGGGCTCGGCGGCGGCAGGGGATGGCTCCTCGGCGGCCGGGTATGATGCGGTAGTCATTTCGTCGACAAATCTTTCCAGTACCGTGCGATACAAGTATGAAGACGCCACGCAGGGAGTCATGACTTGGGAAGCGGCCTTGGCTAAGGACGATCTGGGCGATTTGCAGATGTTCCAGACCCATAGCTCTGGATCCGGCCACACGCAGATTGACATTGTTGACGCAAATCATCCTTTGGCCGCCGGTCTGAGTGGTACGGTGACCGTCACCAGCGTTGCGGAGTCGATGCAGTTCGGAAAGGACGGTCTCGGCGGAGGAGTTGATCTCGTCGCGTCGACGACGACTGGGGGTTACCACGCAATCCTTGCGGCGGACGTCGGCGACGCCCTGCTGGGTGACGGAACCGCAGGCAGACCTTCGGTCGCGGCAGGCCGGCGCGTCATGTTCTTCTTGCACGACACCACTTTCGCGAATCTGACGCCCGATGGATTCAAATTGTTCGACGCGGCGGTCGGCTATGCGCTCGCCGGCTCCCCCCCGGAGCAACATGGTCTCACCTGGCCGAACACCGATATCCTCGTGACCGCCGACTCGACGCTCAATGTCCTCGGCGGCGAGGCCGCGACCTTGGGGAATCTCTCGGTTCTCTCAGGCGCGACCGCCAACCTCACCGGCGCGGCGAGCGTGAGCTTCCGCGACGTGAGCGGCGGCGGCGGGATCGTGGGCAGCATCTCGGTCCGGGGCGAGGTGAACCCCGGCGACGGCATCGGGCAGCTGGACGCCATCGGCGACGTGGCGCTGGAGGCGGGCGCGTCGCTGGCGCCGGAACTGCAAGGCTCCGAGGCCGACCTGTTGTACGTGGACAGCCTGCTGGACCTCACGGCCCCGAACGACGCGATCGCGCCGTCGTGGCTGCCGGGCACGGACGCGAGCTCGAAGTTCGGGGGCAGTTACGTCGTGGCGGATGCCTTCGAGATCGAGGGCGAGTTGGACGTCCGCGGCGGTGGGAACATCGGCGCGGCGTACATCGCGAACGTCGAGTACAATGTGGATCTCTCGCCCGCCAGCGACGGCAAGGGCATCCGGATCACGCTGCACGCCCAGCTCGACGGGGACGTGGACCTCGACGGCGAGGTGGCCCGGGGCGACGTGCTGGCCCTGCGGGGCGGATTCGGCTCGACGCACGCCGACTGGTTCGACGGCGACCTGAACTTCGACGGCGACGTGAACTACCTCGACTACATCGCGCTGAAGCGCACCATGGGCGACTCCGTCCCCCCCGGCGGCGGGATCACCCCCGAGCCGGCCACGCTGGCCCTGCTGGCGCTGGGCGCCCTGGCCGGGTTGCGGAGACGAAGACGCCGGCGCCATTGACCGACGCGAGACCCACTGCGGCCCGCGCACGCCGAGTCGCGCCGGGCGCCCCGGGGGAACTGCCCGGGCCGGCCCGGAGAGGAGCGAACATGGCGCGCGAGGGCGGATCAGGGTCAGGCCTTTTTCCAGATGAGGGCGGGCGGCTTGCCGCTTGGCTCTCGGCGTCGGCGCGCGGGGCGTCCGGTTCTCTTCGAGCCTGAGCGTCCCTTCGGGCCCGAGCCTCAGGGCCGAAGGCAGAGCCAAAGGGCTACTCCCTGCTCCCTGGCTCTTCCGTTCCCGGTTCCCAGTTCCTCGCCCGCTCCGGGCGCTCGCCGCCCGAATGTCCAAAAACGGGCGGAATGTCCAAAATGTGTACAATGGTACGTCATTGTCCAACAAGCAGTTAGCTCGATTTCGGCCGCTCCGGCAGGCCCCAGGAGTGGACAGTTTTAACACATAACTTCGAGACTTACGGCCGTTTCGCGGGGGGGCGGTGCACCGCGGCGGGAGACGCTGGAATTTCGCCGGAAGGCCTGAAAAGTGTCGCGCTACGGCGCGCTCGTCCCGGCAGGGGGGTGGTCAGGGCTCGTAGGGGACGGGGGGGCGGCCGACGCGGCGGCGGGTGTCGGCCTGCATGTCGAGGATGGTCCGGCGGACGCGGGCGACGAAGTCGGCGGCCTTCATGCGCCTCGCCTCGGCGCGGGGGATCGGCGCGGCGTAGCGCACGACGATGCTGCCCGGCGACGGCAGCGCCTGCCAGCGCGGCCAGGCCTCGAAGGCCCCGTCGATCAGCACGGGCACGGTCCACTCGGCCGAGCGCTGGCTCAGCAGGGCCACGCCGGGCAGGAACGCCCCGATCGACCCGTCGCGTGTCCGGGTGCCCTCGGCGAAGACGCCGACCTGCCCGCCGGCCTCGATGCGGCGCATGGCCTCCTTCAGGGCGCCGCGGTCGGCGGTGCCGCGGTGAACGGGGAAGGCGTTGAGCGACCCGATGAGCTGGCGGAAGACGGGCACGCGGAAGAGGCTGTGCCTGGCCATGTAGTTCACCGGGCGTCGCAGGCCCACGCCCATCAGCACGGGGTCGAGGAAGCTCTGGTGGTTGGAGATGTAGACGGCCCCGCCGCGGGTGGGCTCGTGGCGGCGGTCGAAGACGCGGATCTTCCACATCGCCGAGACGCCGACGTGGCAGAGCCGCCGCAGGCTGCGATACCACAGGCTCGGCGCCGGGACGCCCTCGGGCAGGCGGAGGTGGTGGAGGCGCGGGTTGGGGGCGCTCGGGAGGCCCCTCATCGCCCGGCCCTCACGTGCTCGAGCAGGGCGGCGGTGGTCTGCTCGATGGTGTTGTCGGACGTGTCGACGACGATCGCCCCCGGCGGGCGGGTCAGCGGGGCGGCGGCGCGGGTGCTGTCGCGGGCGTCGCGGCGGACGATGGCGTCGAGGACCTGGGGGTAGTCGGCCTGCTGCCCGGCGGCGAGGAGCTGCTCGCAGCGGCGGCGGGCGCGGACCTCCGGGCGGGCGAGCAGGTAGAACTTCACGTCGGCGTCGGGGAAGACCACCGTGCCCTGGTCGCGCCCCTCGCTGACGAAGCTGCCGAGCCGCTCGCCGAGGCGTCGCTGGAGGGCGACGAGGACCTCCCGGACTCCCCAGGCGCGGGCGGCGTAGTGGGAGTGGCGGCTGACCTCTTCCGAGCGGATCTCCCCGCTGACGTCCTCGCCATCGAGCCGCACGTCGGTGCCTTCGTCGGTCGCCGCGAGCTGGAGGTCCATGGTCCGGGCGATCTCGGCGAGGGCCGCTTCGTCGGCCAGGTCCGTGCCGCTGCGCAGGGCCTTCCACGTGACCGCCCGGTAGGTCGCGCCCGTGTCGAGGAAGGCGATGCCCAGCGCCCGGGCCAGGTTCCGGGCGGCCGTGCTCTTGCCCGAGCCCGCCGGTCCGTCGATCGTGACGATCATGCCGCCAGTCTACCGCACCCTGGCGCCGCTGCCCAGCCGCTCGCGCGGGACGGATCTGCCGGCCGACGCGGCGCGGGTCACTCGAAGGTGGCCGTCGGCCCGTAGGCGGTGAGGGCCTTGATGTAGTTGCCCCGCTCGTAGGCGCTGGGCTCGGGGCAGCTGGTCTGGCTCATGACGCCCTTCATCTGGTCGACGGACTCGTAGCCGCGGACCTCCATGACGGCCTTCAGGCCTTCGGCGACGGTGGCGAGGTGCTGCGGGCCGTGCTGCAGCAGGGCCGAGCACAGCATGGTCACGTCGGCGCCGGCGAGGATCATCTTGGCGGCGTCGGCGCCGGTGTGGACGCCGGTGGTGGCGGCCAGGGACGCCCCGACGCGCCCGTGCAGGATGGCGATCCATCGCAGGGGCAGGCGGCTCTCGGCGGAGGTGGACAGGTCGACGTCGAGGGTGACCTCCAGGGCCGTCGGGTCGATGTCGGGCTGGTAGAAGCGGTTGAACAGGACGAGGGCGTCGGCGCCGTTCTTGTCGAGGCAGGCGGCGAGGTTGGCGAGGTTCGAGAAGAACGGCGAGAGCTTCATCGCCACGGGGATGGAGACGGACGCCTTGACGGCGCCGAGGACGTTGGCGTAGACGCCCTCGACCTCCCGGGACGGCAGGTCCGCCCGGGTGGGGATGTAGTAGACGTTGAGCTCCAGGGCGTGGGCGCCGGCCTGCTCGATCTTGGCGGCGTAGGAGATCCACCCCTTGGCGGAGACGCCGTTGAGGGAGGCGATGACGGGGATGTCGACGGCCTCGCGGGCCTTCGCGACGTACTCGAGGTACTCCTCGGCGCCGGTGCGGAAGTCGTCGACCTGCGGGAAGTACGTCAGCGACTCGGCGAAGCGCTCCGTGCCATAGGTCAGGTAGTGCTCCAGCTCGTCGGCGTCGTGGGCGATCTGCTCCTCGAAGAGCGACGCCAGCACGACCGCCCCCGCGCCGGCGTCCTCCATGCGGCGGAGGTTGTCCAGGTCCATGCTCAGCGGCGAGGCCGACGGCACCAGCGGACTGGCCAGCGAGAGCCCCATGTACGTTGTCGAGAGGTCCATCGCATCGCTCCCTTCCGAAGCCGGCAGGACACGCCTCTCCGGCGCGCCCACCCGCTCCCATCCTAGCCACGCGAGGAGCGGGATTCCAACTGACGGTGCG
The DNA here is from genome assembly GCA_965602635.1 of uncultured Planctomycetales bacterium. GTDB lineage: Bacteria > Planctomycetota > Phycisphaerae > SM23-33 > SM23-33 > CBFCZU01. The sequence goes on from CBFCZU010000016.1 coordinate 8,410, forward strand.
CGGCGGGCGGCGCGGGTGGCTCCAGTCCGCGCAGAGAGCCCGACCATCGAGGGGACAGAAGAGTCAGGCAGGGCGCCATTGCGGCCGAGAGGATTCGAACCTCCACGTCCCTAAGGACACAGGCACCTGAAGCCTGCGCGTCTGCCAATTCCGCCACGGCCGCAAGTTCCGGCTGCTGTGCCGAGACACTTTACTTTAGTCTCGCGCCCGCTCATGTCAACCGGTGGCGGCAAAAAACGACCCACGCGCGGGGCGCGGGAACCGCCGGCGGCTCCCAGCCGTCTAAGTTGTGGACGTGCCTGGATAGGGAGAGCGACGATGAAACGGCTGCTGGTACAGGTCATCCTGGTGGCGTTGGTGGTGGTGGGGTTCTCGTACGCGACGGAGAAGGCCGTCGATGCGGTCAAGAAGGCGCCGGAGCCGGGGACGCCGAAGCACATCGACCTGGCGATCTGCCTGGACACGTCGGGCTCGATGCGGGGGCTGATCGAGTCGGCCAAGCAGAAGCTCTGGGCGGTGGTGAACGAGCTGGCGACGGCCAAGCCGCGCCCGATGCTGCGGGTGGCGCTGTACCACTACGGCAACAGCGGGCTGACGCGGGAGAGCGGCTGGGTCAAGCAGCTCAGCCCGCTGACCGACGACCTGGACGCGGTGTACGGCAAGCTCTTCCCGCTGCGGACCCACGGCGGGACGGAGTACGTGGCGCGGGTGGTCCGCGCGGCGACGAACGAGCTGGACTGGAACATGGACAAGGGCACGCTGCGGGTGATGTTCGTGGCGGGCAACGAGCCGGCCACCCAGGACAAGACCTACGACCTGCAGGAGACCTGCAAGGCCGCCGTCACCAAGGGCATCATCGTCAACACGATCTTCTGCGGCGGGACGGGCGAGGGGCAGCGGACGGGCTGGGCCGACGCCGCCCGCTGGGCCGACGGGCAGTACGCCGCCATCGACCAGGACCGCGGCACGGTCGCGATCACCACGCCGTACGACCAGAAGCTCGCCGAGCTGAGCGGCAGCCTCAATGCCACCTACGTGGTCTACGGGCGATCGGGCGCCGTCAACGCCGCGCTGCAGAAGGCGATGGACTCCCAGGCGGCCGGACTGAACGCAGCCACCGCCGCCGAGCGCGCGCGGAGCAAGGCCTCGTTCCTGTACCGCAACGCCGGGTGGGACCTCATCGACGCGACCAGGGGCGGCAAGGTCAAGCTCGAAGCGCTCGCCGAGGCCGAGCTGCCCGAGAACATGCGGAAGATGAAGCCCGCGGAGCGGAAGGCCTATGTGGAGAGGCAGTCCAAGCGGCGGCTGGCCATCCAGAAGGAGATCGTCCAGCTCAGCGCGAAGCGCGACGCGCACGTCAAGAAGGAGATGTCCCGGCGCGGGCTGAGCGAGCGGGGCTCGCTGGACTCGGCCTTGCGCAGTGCGGTTCGCGTTCAGGCGGAGAAGAAGGACTTCAAGTTCGAGAAGAAGAAATGACCTTCCGAGCCGCGTGTGGGCTCGAGACCGCGGAGGCAGGGCCCCGACCGGCTGGTGCGGGGCCCTGCTTGTGCGCGGGGGCACCGGTCGCGGCGCGGGGGACAACCCGCGGAGCGCAGTCCGCGAGCTTGCCACGGCGGGGGACCGGGATGGGGAAGCGTCTCAGACCTTCACGACGAACTTCTCGCCCCGCTTGAGGTCCGCGCAGAAGGCGCCCAGCAGGTCGGCGGTCCGCTGGAGGTCGCGCAGGTCCAGCATCTCGACGGTCGAGTGCATGTAGCGGTTGGGGATGGACAGGATCGCCGACGGCACGCCGCCGTTGGCCGTCCAGATCGCCTGGGCGTCCGTCCCGCCGCTCTGGCTGAACGCCTCGGTCTGGAGCGGGATGCGCTTCTTCCTCGCCACCTTCCGCAGGCGCTGGACCAGGGCGGGGTGGTTCTCGCGCCCGATGGCGATGGTGGGCCCCCCGCCGAGCTTCACCTCGCCGTGCTGCTTGCTGTCGATGCCGGGCGTGTCGGTCGCGTGGGTGACGTCGACGGCCACGGCGGCGTCCGGGCGCACGCGGAAGACCTGCATCTTCGCGCCGTTCAGCCCGGTCTCCTCCTGGATGGAGCTGCACGCGCAGACGCAGCAGCGCACGCCCGCGCCCTTGGCGATCCGCAGCGCCTCGATGACCGCCCACGTGCCCGCGCGGTTGTCGAAGGCCCGCGCCACCGCCACACGCCCGTCCAGCATCTCGAAGTCGTCGACGAACGTGATGGCGTCGCCCACGTGGACGCGTTTGCCGGCCGCGGCGGCGTTTCGGGCGCCGATGTCGATGAACAGCTCGTGCATCTTGGGGACCTTCGGCTCCTTGCCCCGCTCGCGGAGGTGGATCGCCGTCGCGCCGACCACGCCGCGGACCGCCCCCCCGGCCGCATGAATCGCCACGCGCTTGCCCTGCACCAGCGCGGGGTTGACCCCGCCGATCCGCTGGAAGTAGAGGAAGCCCTTCTCGTCGATGTGCTTGACCATCAGGCCGATCTCGTCGGCGTGCCCGTCCAGCATGACCTTGGGCCGGCCCGTGGGGTTCAGCACGGCCACGGCGTTGCCGTAGCTGTCCGTCACGACGTCGTCGGCGTGCTTGCGGGCGTAGTCGCACCAGACCTTCTGCCCGGCGGCCTCGAAGCCGCTCGGCGAGGGCGTCCGGAGCAGCCGCTTGAGAAACTCGAGGGACGTTTTTCGCATGGCTCGACTCCCTTTGCATCGGGCAGGCGACGGCCTGGCCCCGCCCGGCCTGCCGCTTGCGGGGATACGCTATGGCATCGCCATGTCCGACGCAAGCGCTCGCCGCCCCGCCCTCCGCCGAAGAATCATTCGACACCCCCGCGGGCGGCGCATAGACTGATCGGCTTATGGACGGACTGTATTTACAGCGTCGCTACCTGGTGGGTTTCGACAGCCGGCGGCTGGGGCACATCTTCACGGACGTGCTGGTGATCGGCGCCGGGGCGGCGGGGATGCGCGCGGCCCTGGCGGCCGCCGAATACGGCGAGGTGATCGTCGTCACGAAGGCGGACCTGGCGGACTCGAACACGTACTACGCCCAGGGCGGCCTGGCGGTGGTCATCGACCCCGCGGATTCGCTCGAGAGCCACGTGTCGGACACGCTGGCGGCCGGGGGGGGGCTGAACGACGAGGACGTCGTACGCCACGTGATTGCGGAGGCCCCGCGGCACGTGGAGGAGCTGCGCTCCTGGGGCGTGGCGTTCGACACGAAAGGCGGGGCGCTTCAGCTCGGGCGCGAGGGCGGCCACAGCACCAACCGCATCGTCCATGCCAACGGCGACGCGACCGGGCGGGCGCTGCACGAGGTCCTCCACGAGCGGCTCCGCGGGGCGGAGAACGTCAAGGTCTTCGACCGGTGCTTCGTGATCGACCTGGTGACGGACCCGCCGGCGGGCGGGCCGGGCTCGCGGTGCATCGGGGCGCTGACCTGCCACCCCCGGTACGGGCCTCAGTTGATCCTGGCGGCGCGGACGATCCTCGCCGCGGGCGGGGCGGGCGTGCTGTGGCGTGAGACGACGAACCCGCCGGTGTCGACGGCGGACGCGGCCGCGATGGCCTTCCGCGCCGGCGCGGTGCTCGCCGACATGGAGATGATGCAGTTCCATCCCACCACGCTGTACGTTGCCGGCGGGACGCGGAGCCTGATCTCCGAGGCCGTCCGCGGCGAAGGGGCGTACCTGGTGGACCGGGACGGGCGGCGCTTCATGCCCGAGTACCACGACATGGCCGACCTGGCCCCGCGCGACGTCGTCAGCCGGGCCATCCTCCAGCAGATGGTGCAGACCCGCGCCACGCACGTCTTCCTGGACGCCCGCCACCTCGGCGCGAAGGGCTTCGCCGAGCGTTTTCCGGCCATCGACGCCCAGTGCCGCGAGTTCGGCATCGAGCCGGGCAAGGACCTGCTGCCGGTGCACCCGGCGGCGCACTACATGATCGGCGGGACGAGGGCGGACCTCGACGGCGGGACCAGCCTGGAGGGGCTGCTCGCCTGCGGGGAGGCGTCCTGCACGGGCCTGCACGGGGCGAACCGGCTGGCGTCGAACAGCCTGATCGAGGCGCTGGTGTTCGGGCGGCGCTGCGGCGAGCTGGCCGGGCAGGCGGCGCAGGAGTCCGGCGCGCCCCCGGCGGCGCGACGCATCCACTGGATCAACGAGCACTCCGATCGCACGGAGCTGGACCTCACCGACATCCGCAACTCCCTGCGCTCGGTCATGTGGCGCAACGTGGGCATCGCCCGCCGGGGCGAGCGACTGGCGGAGACCGTCGAGATCGTCTCCTTCTGGGGACGCTACGTGCTGGACAAGGAGTTCCACGACCCCGCCGGGTGGGAGGTGCAGAACATGCTGACCGCCGCCTTCGCGATCAGCCAGTGCGCCCTGCACCGGACGGAGACCCGCGGCGTGCACTACCGCGAGGACTTCCCCGAGAGCGACGACGACTGGCGCCGCCACTTGCTCGTGCGGCGGACGGAGCACCAGTTGGTGGTCCAGTAGCCGCCCGCTTCGAGCGATCCGCCGTCGACCTTCACGATCCGGACAAAGGAGCCAGCGCATGCCCATACGACCGTGCCGGCCGAAATGGAAATCCGCGATGACCGATCGCGAGCGGTTCAACCGCCAGATGCACTACCAAAGCGTCGACCGCAGCTTCAACATGGAGTTCGGCTACTGGGAGGAGTGCTTCCACGAGTGGCCGATCTTCGTCGATGCCGGCGTGACGAACAACGGCGAGGCGGACGTGTTCTTCAACTTCGACCGCATCGCCGGTGCCGGCGGCCGTTCGTGGATGCACCCGCCGTTCGAGCACAAGGTCATCGAGGAGACCGACACCCACCGGATCATCCGCAACGGCGAGGGCCTGCTGGCGGAGGTGCCCAGGGACGGGCACAGCACGATCCCGCACTACCTCAAGAGCAGCATCGAGACGGCGGACGACTGGAAGCGGGTCAAGGCCGAACGCTTCCGCGTGGACGACCCCGTTCGCCGGGTCGACGTCGAGGCGATGAAGAGGAGGCACCCCCCGGAGCGCGACTACCCGCTGGGCATCGGGTGCGGGTCGATGATCGGCAAGGTCCGCGACCTGCTCACGTTCGAGGGCCTCTGCTACGCGATGTACGACTACCCGGACATGGTGGAGGACATGGTCGAGACCTGCTGCGTCCTGGTGGAGAACGTGCTGGACCAGGTGCTCGGGGAGATCGACTTCGACTACGCCAGCGGGTGGGAGGACATCTGCTTCAACAAGGGCCCGATCGTCTCCGTGCCGTTCTTCCGCGACGTGGTCACCCCGAGATACAAGCGGATCGGCGACCGCCTGCACGCCCACGGCATCGACCTGTGGTACACCGACTGCGACGGCGACGTGCGCCCGATCCTGCCGTACCTGCTGGAGGGCGGCATCAACTGCCTGTTCCCCTTCGAGGTCAACTCGTGCGCCCACCCGGCCGAGCTGTTCGAAGAGTACGGCAAGGAGCTTCGCATCATGGGCGGCGTGGACAAGATCGTCCTCGCGCAGGGCCGGCAGGAGATCAAGGCGTACCTCGAGGGCCTCGTGCCGCTGGTCGAGCGCGGCGGGTACATCCCCTTCTGCGACCATCGCTGCCCGCCGAACGTCCCCGAGGAAAACTACCTCTACTACCTCGACCTGAAGGAAGAGATGTTCGGGATGAAGTGAGCCGGGATGCCCCATCCGCGAGCGGGAGGGAAGCCCGGCCCGCTTCGTGCCGCCCGGCATGCAGGGCGGCGACGGTTCGACATGCGACGCATTCCCTATGACCGGCTCGTCGACTTCGGCGCGGCGCTGCTCGCCGGCGAGCACGTGCCGCAGGCCAACGCCCGCGTCGTCGCGGAGGCCTGTGTGCGGGCCGAGGCCTTCGGCGTCACCACGCACGGGGTCACCGTGCTGGCCTCGGCCGTGCGGCAGGTCGGCCGTAGGATCGATCCCGCGGCGGTGCCTCGGGTCCTCCGGCGTGAGGGGGCCGTGGCCCGCATCGACGGGAGCCGCACCTTCGGGCCCCTGGCGATGGAGGTTGCGAAGGAAATCGCCGTCCCGGCCGCCCGCCAGTACGGCATCGCCATGGCTGCGGCGATCAACACGAGCTGGCTGGGGGCGATCGGCCCGTACCTCATCGACGTCGCCGAGGCGGGGCTGCTCGCCCAGGTGACCACGCAGAGCTCGTCGTACCGCAAGTGCGCCCCGGTAGGGGGGCTGGACGCGAGGTTCTCCACCAACCCCATCGCCCTCGCGCTGCCGACCGGCGGGGAACCGGTGATCGCCGATTTCTCGACGGGCGCCCAGTCCATGCAGAAGATGAGCGACTGGCATGCCGCCGGCCGAAAGGCCCCCGAGCCCATCTTCCTCGACGCCGAGGGCACGTTGACGGACGACCCCGCCGTCGTCGTCGAGGGCGACGGGACGATGCTGTTCACCGGCGGCGCGAGCTTCGGGCACAAGGGCTTCGCCCTCAGCCTGTGGTGCGAGGCGCTCACCGCCCTGTCCGGCGGCCACGCCAACGACCCCGACGCCCACGGCGGGCAGTCCTTCACGCTCACCGTGCTCGACCCCGAGGCCTTCGCCGGCCGCGAGTACTACCTCGCCGAGATGACGCGATTCATCGCGTACGTGAAGGACAGCCGCCTGCGGCCGGGCTTCGACGCGATCCGCCTGCCGGGCGAGCGGGGCCTCGCCGCCCTGCGCGACGCGAAGGCCCACGGCGTGCCGCTTTCGCCGCCGCAGATCGGCCGACTGAACGAACTCGCCCGCGCGCGCGGCATCGCGTGCCTCCCGGCGTGAGCGCGTCGGCCGGCGGGGGGCTATGGCACGGCGGCCGACTCCTCCTGTCGACGACGGACCTCTCGCCGGAACGCCTCGATGGCCCGGGCGCGATCCGCCGCCGTCGGGAACCTGGCGACGCCGTAGAGGAAGACGGGCGCCGCCCAGAGGGCGTTCAGGTAGTAGACCGGCGGCTCGCCGACGAGTGCCACCAGTATGCAGACGATCAGGCCGAACTGACCGATGACGCCCAGGATGACCACCGCCAGGAACCGGGACTCGTGGTAGGCGAAGCCGGCCCGCCATTCTATCTCTGCCTCGTCGCCGCCGCTCTCCAGGACGCGCCGGACGCCCCTTCGGCGGCGGAACCCAACGAGCACACGATAGAGCACGTACTGGAGGGCGGCCAGCGCCAGCACGGCGGCCGTCATGATCGCCACGATGGACACCCCGCCGGCGGGCTGCGTGGCCGGCTCCGGCGAGCCGAACCCGCCGGTGGCCAGGATCGCCGTGACGACGCCAAGGGCTGCCGTTGCGACCATCTCGGCGGCCCACATCAGCTTCGTCACCCACGGATGCGTCGCCACGTAGCGCTGCTGAGACTCTCGCGTGCTGCCGGTCCAACCTGGCATGTTCCGTCTCCCCGGCGGGGGCCCGCCCGCCGTCAGATTCGCCGCGCCACCCACAGGATCCCGCGCCGGACGACCTCGCGGAAGGTCTGGTTGGCGAAGGCGACGCCGTCGTGGCCGAGCTGGAGGCAGAAGACGCGGGCCTGCCCGTGCCGGCGCGTCCAGGCGATGGCCTTGAGGCACCTGGGGTGGTCGGTCGTCAGCAGGACGCGGTTCGTGCCATCGGCGTCGGCGTCGCCCATCGTGTAGGTCTCGTCGACGATCTCCCAGTCGCTGAGCCCCCGCGTGATGGGGTGATCGGCGTCGGCGACGTGGATGGCCATCCGCTGACCGTGGTCGAAGTCGGTGAACGTGCCCGCGTCGATGCCCGAAATCCGCCGCCAGGCGGGCCAGTCGCCGTGGGCCAGGATTGCATGGTGCAGCAGGAAGATGCCCTGCGGCGTCCGGCCGAGCGCCTCGAGCACGCTTCGCTGCTTGCCGGCGTACCACGGCCCGTCGTCGGCCGGGGCGCCCTTGAGCATGTGGTAGAAGACGACGGCGTCATAGTCGCCGCGGCACGCCCCGGCGTCGGCGCAGAAGTCCTCCATGTGCTGGACGTACGCGTCCACGCCGTCGAGGCCCCGGAAGAGCCGGTGGAAGGGCATGACCTCGAACGAGTGCCCGCCGGTGACCACGGCCGTCTTGACAGGTTGCATCGTCGTGCCTCCGGCCGCCGGTTACGGCGCGAACCGGACGGCCTTGAACTTCTCCATCTGCTCGCGGATGGCCACCTCGGTGGGCAGGCGCTCCATGCTGCTGGCGCCGTAGAAGCCGTGGATGCCCTCGGTGTGCTGGAGGACGTACTCGGCGTCCCCGGGCATGGAGATCGGCCCGCCGTGGCAGAGGACGATCACGCCGCCGTTGACGCCCTTGGCGGCGTCGGCGATGGCCTGGACCTTCGCGGGCGCCTCCTCCAGCGTCAGCGCCGACGTCGCGCCGATCGCGCCCTTGGTGGTCAGGCCCATGTGGGCGACGACCACGTCCGCGCCGGCGGCGGCCATCTGCTTCGCCTCGTCCTCGTTGAAGGCATACGGCGTGGTGAACAGGTCCATCTCGCGGGCCTGGCGGATCATCTCCACCTCCAGGCCGTAGCCCATGCCCGTCTCCTCCAGGTTCCGCCGGAAGAGCCCGTCGCACAGGCCGACCGTGGGGAAGTTCTGCACGCCGGAGAAGCCCGCGTCGCGGACCTCGCGCAGGAAGGCGTCCATGCGCCGGAACGGGTCGGTCCCGCAGACGCCGGCCAGCACGGGCGTGTCGGTCACCACGGTGAGCACTTCGCCGGCCATCTCCATCACGATGGCGTTGGCGTCGCCGTAGGGCATGCAGCCGGCCAGCGACCCGCGCCCCGCCATGCGGAAGCGCCCGGAGTTGTAGATGATGATCAGGTCGACGCCGCCGGCCTCCTCGAACTTCGCGCTGATGCCCGTTCCGGCCCCGCCGCCGATGATCGGCACGCCGGCGTCGATGGTCTTCCGCAGGCGCGCCAGCACCTCTTGTCGCGTGAATGCCATGGGTCGCTCCTTCTTTCCCGGGGGGCGAGGGCGGCTGGAGGGGATGCGAAGCGCACGGGCGCTGCTCCCCGCCCCGCGCAGCCGCCGCGCTCCCGCGGATCAGCTCTGCCGCTTGGGCGGCTCGACGGTCACGCCGTCCATGGCCCTCAGCTCGGCCTCCGGGCCGGGCGGGGCGTAGATCGCCAGCAGACGCATCGGCCCGTCGCCCGTGTTCACGGTCGAGTGGAACGCGTCCGGCGGGATGTGGATCAGCACGCCCGCGCCGACCTCTCGCTCCTCTTGGCGGCCGTCCACCTCCACCACCTGGAGCCCCACGCCTTCGAGGACGTAGAGGATCTCCTCGCAGCCGGGGTGGTTGTGGCGGTCGTGCCCCTTGCCGGGCTCGAGGCTCACCACGCCGGCGCTGAACTTCTCCGCGCGGGTGACGCGCGGCTCGGACAGCCACGACAGGCGGCCCCAGCCGAACACCTGGGTCTCGACGTCGTCTTCCTCGACGAAGGCAAGCTTGCGCGATTCCTCGGTCATTCAGCACTCTCCCTTCTTCTTGTCGATCAGCGCGAGCATCATCTCGACGGCGCGGTCGGCGAAGGCGGGGTCGTTGATGTTGCCGTCCATCTCGACGACCTCGATGCCTTCGTTCAGGTTCTCCTTGATCGCGTCGAACATGGCCTGGTCGGCCTGGCGGTCGCAGAACGGCTGGCCGTCGCCGTCGAGGATGCTCACGCCGCGCAGGGGGATCAGGAACGCGACCGGCCCGCGGGCGGCGTTGGCCTTGGCGGCGAACGCCTCGCCCATCCGGCGGTTCTCCTCGACGTTCGTCCGCATGAGCGTCACCGACGGGTTCCACTCGTAGAAGCAGCGCCCGGCGTCCTTGTACTCCCGCGGGACGGTGCTCATGGGGCCGAAGTTCGCCATGTCCACGCAGCCGGGGACGATCAGGTGCGGCACGCCCATCTCGCCCGCCGCGCCGAGGCGCTCGGTGCCGGCGTCGAACACACCGCCGCAGACCGTGTCGGCCCACTCGGTCGTGGTGATGTCCAGCACGGCGTCGACGAGCCCCTCGCGGACGAGCGACTCCATCGTCCGCCCGCCCGTGCCCGTGGCGTGGAAGACCAGCACCTCGTAGCCCTTCGCCGACAGGGCCTCCATGCACGCGCCGACGCACTCGGTGGTGTTGCCGAACATCGAGGCGGTGATGATGGGCTTTTCGTCCGGCGCGGCGGGCACGTCGGCGGCGACCATGCCGCAGATCGCCCCGGCCGCCCGCGCGAAGATCATCCGCGAGACGCGGTTGATGCCCGCCACGTCCACGATGGACGGCACCATCGCTACGTCCTTGGTCCCGACGTAGGCGCTGGTGTCGCCGGAGGCGGCGGTCGAGACGCACACCTTCGGCACGCCGACGGGCAGGGCGCGCATGGCCGCTGCGACGATCGTCGTACCGCCCGTGCCCCCCATGCCGATGATGCCGTCGAAGGTGCCCTCGTCGTGCAGCCGCTTCGCCACGGCCGCCGCGCCCGCCGTCATCACCTTCATCGCCTCGCCGCGGTCCTGCTTCTCGCGAAGGGCGGGCAGGTCGCCGCCGCCGGCCCGGGCCACCTCGTCGGCCTCGACGTCCACAGGGAAGAGGTCCGTCGTGCCCAGCACGCCCGTGTTGATCGCGAGGACCTCGCCGCCGCCGGCTTGGATCCGCTCCCGCAGGAAGGCGTACTCGGCGCCCTTCGTGTCGAACGCCCCGATCATCGCGATCTTCCCGGCCATGGTGCCTGCCCTTTCCTCACCGGCTGCCGCGCGCGGCCCGGACGATCCCGCGGACGTCGATCAGCCAGAGCTGCCGCCCGCCGCCGCCGTGGGGCGAATCGATGCAGACCTTCGTCCCGTCGCGGCTGAAGCGCGGGTGCGTGTCGCAGCGCCATTCGCCGCGGTACTCGCGCGGCAGGTGGAAGTGCCCCAGCCAGAAACGCCGCCCCGTCGGCACGTGGAACAGGTAGGGGCTCTGCCCGCGGCCTTTCCCGCGGGGGTACGTGTCGTTGAGGATCCACTCCCTCCCGCCGCCCAGGGGCAGGTAGGTGCAGTGGCCGTTCGCCGTCATCACGCCCTGGCCGACCTGCTCGCACGTCCCCGTCGTCTCGTCGAACAGGTAGAACGCGCTCGGCTTGCCCGCCGGCCGCGTCCACGCCAGGATGTGCCCCCCGTCGCGCCAGATGAAGTGCGACGTGTGACCGGATGGATCGACGACGCGGACGTCCCGGCCGTCGGGCGTGGCCGTCAGCATGCGCGTGCGGAAGCCGCCCCGCCCGGCGTCCGGGCGCCAGCGGTGCAGGAAGATGAACCGCTTGCCGTCGGGGGCGAACAGCAGGTGGTTGAAGTAGTGCTTGGCGCCGCGCATGCTCGCGTCGAGCTTGCCGAACCTCGCGATGTCGGCCAGCGAGACGATGACCTTCGCCTCGCCCGTCTTCATGTCGATGCGCCAGATGCCCGAATCCGCCGGGGCAAGCTCCTTGGCGTGCGGGTCCGGGACCCCCGCGTAGCCGTAGCCCGGGCGCATGTCCTGGACGCGGGCGAAGTCCGGCGCGACGCCCACGCGCCCGTCCGGCGAGATCGTGTAGACCGCGCGCGGGATCGTGCGCTTCCGGCGCGTCTTGACGTCGAGGACGTGGCAGACGAATCGCCCGCCCTGGCGGTCGTTCCAGACGATCCGGCTCCTCGAGCCCGGCAGCCACTGGAGCATGCAGCCCTGCTGCCAGCCCCAGGCGCGGCTGTCGCCCAGCTCGATCCACCGGTCGCCGTCGGACAGGTCGACCATGCCGATCCGGATGACGTCGCCCGGCCTCGGGGAGCGGTGCTCGAAGTCCACCTCCATGCCCAGGACGTACCGGTCGGTCGGGTCGAACTGCCACTTGTCGTAGTAGCCGAACCAGTGGTGCTTCGGGCCCTTCGTGATCGCCCGGACGGGGGGGAGCTTCTCGTCGGCTTCCCCCTGCGCTCGCGCGGGGCCGGCATGCGGGCCGCACAGCACCGCCGCGAGGCAGCAGAGCCGAACCGAAGCCCTGCGGAAGAGAGAGGATCGCATCCGTTGCTTCCTTGCCGGGGGGCCGCCCCCGACCGCGAGAGAAACGCCGCGCTTCCGCGACGCCTCATCCCGTCAGGTCCCACGCGATCGGAGGCATCAGCATCTGTCCGGCCAGCCGTTCTACCGCGCCGATGTCCGCGCCGCAACCCGGCCAGAGGAGCAGCGTGAGGTCGTGGCTGCCCGAGTCGGTGACGGGCTGGTCCGGCCGGTCGGCGGCGGGGAACGGGTCGTGATGGGCGGCATACGGGCTCCGCAGGAGCGTCAGGTTGACGGCGCCGGGCTCGACGCCCGCGGAGAAGACCTCCGGCGCGACGATGGCCAGGCGGTCGCCCTCGGTGCCGAGGAGCATTCCGCCGCTGACGGGGTACTCCAGGGCGTCGATCGGCCGATCCTGCGGCCCGCCGCTGACGAGGTCCGTTCGCTCGATGATGCTTCCGGGCGCGTCGACGCGCAGCCGCAGGCGCCGGCGGACCTCCGCCCAGACCACGCGAAGGTGCAGGCGCAGCAGCGGCTCGCCGCGGCACAGCGCGGCCCGGCACCAGACCCGGCAGCGCCCGAAGCCGCCGCGGACGCGCAGGGCGGCACGGAGCGGGCCTCGCTCAACGACGTCCGCGGGCAGGCGCCAGGAGATCGGCCCCAGCACCGCGCCGTCGAAGCGGCTAGCGCCCCCGTGGCAGTGCGTCCAGGTGTCGGTGGGGTCGTCGCACACCTCCAGGCGAAGCCGCCACCGGCCGATCTCGATGCCGTCGCGGCGAAGGTCGGCGCGAATCGCCCCGTTGCCCAGGGCGCGAGGATCGACCGTGAGGCCTTCTGGAGGCAGAATCGCCGCGTCGTCCTGGCCGTCGGCGGGCTCGTCCGGCGCGGCGACGATGCGGAGAACGCGGCGCCCCCGGGCGGGCACGCGGGTGCGGAAGAGCAGCCGGCGCGCGCCCGTCATGGACAGCGGGTCGATCGCCTGGGTCTCGATGGTGCGGTCGTCCTCGCTCAGCAGTCGCAAGTCGCCCTCGCGGCCGGGGGCGAGCCACGGCTCGTGCTCGACCCAGCCCTGGAAGGGCCGGTCGGCGGGGTTGAAGACGACGATCTTGTGCGTGCCGGGCTCGGCCTCGGCGCGGAAGGCGCGGCGCGTGGCGGTCGTGATGACGCCATCGGCGGCCGCTTCGGCGTCCGTCATCTCGCCGGCGGCGCGGCGGCTCTCCGGCTCGATGCACGTCCCGCCGAGGATGTCGTGGAACTGGTTGAAGAGGACCTTTCGCCAGGCGGCGTCGAGCGCCTCGCGCGCGTCGGGCGGGGCGGCGTCCGGCAGGGCCCGGAGCGTCTGGGCGGCCTGGACGAGGCGCCCCTCGGCGCGGCGCATGGCCACCTTGATGCGCCGCTCGACGCTGTAGCAGCCGACGGCGTGGTGCTGGAGCTCGCCCTCGACGACCGGCAGGCCCTCGATCTGCGAGGCGACGGCGTCGAAGAACGCCCGGGGATGGCTGAAGGCCAGCCGCACGCCTTCGATCCCCTCGGCGTGGGCGGCGATCCACTCGATCTGCGCATTGGTCGGCCCGCCGCCGTGGTCGCCCACGCCGTAGAAGCACATCGTCTGATCGATGCCCTCCGGCAGGAGCGTCAAGGCCCGCTCGACGTGCTCGCGCAGGTCCGCGGCGGCCGTTGTGTAGGCCCCGGCGATGCGGAAGGCCGTTACCTCCCGCCCGTCCGGGCTGCGCCACCGGAAGAGACGCGCCGGCAGGTCCCGCTCCTCCGGGCCCGGGCGCATGAACACGTAGCTGTCGATGCCCACCTTGCGCAGGAAGCGCGGCAGATACGCGGTGTGGCCGAAGGAGTCGATGTTGTACCCCACCGTCGCGGCGCGCCCGAAGTGCTCTTGGAACCAGCGCTGGCCGACGTCGAGCTGGCGCGCGAACGACGCGGGCGAGGGCAGGTTGCAGTCCGGCTCGATGACCATGCCGCCGACGATCCGCCACCGGCCGGCCTCGACGAAGCGGCGGACGCGCTCGAACAGCGCCGGATCGTGCCGCTCGACCTGCTCGTGGAACCAGCTCGCGCTGCACGTGAAGACGAAGTCGGCGTGTTCCTCGAGGCGGTCGCACGCGCTGCGGGCCGTGGCCAGGGCGGCGTCCACCCCGTCCGACCTGCGCCACAGCCACGCCGGGTCAAGGTGCGCGTTGCCGATCATGTGGACCGTGATCATGATGGCCCTCGACGTGCGGAGTCCTCCCGCCGTCAGTGTTCGTCGCGCTCGAGGTTCAGCCAGGCGACTTCTTCGGCCGTCAGGTCGATGTCGCCGGCCGCGCCGTTCTCGCGCGCCTGTTCGACCGTCCACGCCGCCATCAGCGGGAAACAGTTCAGCTCGCCGCAGATGCACCATGCCAGGGCGATCTGGGCGACGGAGGCGCCCTTCTCGGCCGCCAGCTCCTTCGCGCGGTCCAGGCGCCGGAAGTTGTCCGGCGAGCAGTAGCAGCGTACGCATCGCTTGTCGCCGCCGTCGGTGAACTCGTCCAGGTTGTCGCGCGTGAAGCGCCCGGAGAAGAAGCCGCCCGACAGGCTGGACCACGGCAGCAGGGCGAGCTGGGTCTGGCGGTACCACTGGCGGGCCTCGGCGTCGGTGGTGATCGAGAGGCTCCCGCCGCCCCAGGGGTCCGCGACGCACTCGGCCAGCGAGTAGTGCGGGCTGGCGACGGCCATCGGGACCAGGCCGTGCTTGTCGGCGTACTCGTTGGCCTCCTCGATCCGCCGGTGCGACCAGTTGGAGCCGCCGTACGCGCGGATTCTGCCCTCGTTGACGTGCTGGTCCATGCGCTCGACGAGCGGCCCGACCGGCTGGGAGGGATCGTCGCGGTGGAACGCGAAGACGTCGATGGCCTCGAAGCCCAGCCTCGCCAGGCAGTCGTGCAGGTCGGCGGAGATGTCGAACGGCGTGACGCGTTTGCGGTCGCGACTGTGGTGGCAGCACTTGTCCATCAGGACGATCTGCTCGCGGACGCCGCGGGCGTGGACCCACTTGCCGAACGTGCGGTCCGACCCGCCGCCGCCGTAGACGTGGGCGCTGTCGAACAGCGTAATGCCGGCCTCGAAGACGGCGTCGAGGAGCTCGAAGCCGAAGTCCTCGTTCCCGTCCCGCAGCATCACGGTGCCCTGGGCGATGCGGGAGACCTTCTTGTCCGCGTCCACGCCGGGAATCGTGCCGTACTTCATGGCGTGTCGTGCGCTCCTTCGGCTCCGCTCTTTGGTTGCCCCGCCGCGCGCGGGCGAAGCTCAAGCGGCAGCCAATCCGATCACTCGAACGGGTACGTCAGGCCCCATTGGGCGCGGATCGCGTCGAGCGTCCGCAGGAGCGACAGCGTCTCGTCCAGCGGGATGGCGTCGCTTTCGAGCTTGCCGGCCGCGAGGCACCGGGCGACCTCGTCGGCCTCGTAGTTGTAGCCGTTGCCCACCATCGGCGGGTCGATCGTCTCCTGCTCGTGCTGGTCCTTCAGGACCGTCAGCTTGCCGCCGCGCCACCAGGCGTGGTGGAGGTGGATCTTGGCCTCGGTGCCGAGCAGCCAGGCCTCCATCGGCGTGTGGATGCGCACGCCGGTGGTCATCGAGGCGATCCGCCCGCCGTCGTACTTGATCACGATGCCGGCCTGCTCGTCCACGCCGGTCTCGCCGATATGGGCCAGCGAGGCGATCTCGCGGGCCTCGCCGAGGAACATCCCCGCCAGGCTGATGGGGTAGATGCCCACGTCGAGCAGCCCGCCGCCGGCCAGCTCGGGCTTCAGCAGGCGCCCCTCGGGGTTCCAGCCCGTGCGGAAGCCGAAGTCCGCCATGATCATCCGCAGCTCGCCGAGGCGGCCGGAGTCGACGATCTCCTTCGCCTTCCGCACCGACGGCAGGAAGCGGCTCCACATGGCCTCCATGCAGAAGACCTTCCTCTCGCGCGCGACGGCGACGGCCTCGGCGGCCTGGGCGGCGTTGACGGCGAAGGGCTTCTCGCAGAGGACCGCCTTGCCGGCCTGGAGGCACAGGATCGTCGCGTCCTTGTGCATGGGATGGGGCGTGGCGACGTAGATGGCGTCCACGTCCTCGTCGTCGGCGAGGGCCTGGTAGCTGCCGTGGCGGCGGGGGATGTCGAGCTCCTCGCCGAAGGCGTCGGCCGTGGCCTGGGAGCGGGAGCCGACGGCGACGACCTGGCCGTGCTCGGAGGCGCGCACGCCGGCGATGAACTTCCGGGCGATCCTCGCCGTGGCGAGGATGCCCCATCGGAGCTTGTCGGGCATGACGGTGTGTCCCTTCGCGATCACTCGGCGCCGCCGCCGCGCGCGTCACCACCGATTGCGGTGGACGCGTGCGGCGTCGTAGCGCTGCGCCGGGCCCTTCTCCTCGGCCGGGTGGCCGATCGAGACGATGCAGAACGGCGTGATGTCCTCGCCGATGCCCAGCAGCTCGCGCACCTTGGCGACGCGGTCGGCCTCGGGGTGGACGCCCAGCCAGACCGCGCCCAAGCCCAGCGCGTGGGCGGCCAGCAGGAGGTTCTGCGTGGCGGCGGCGCAGTCCTGCGGCCAGTAGGCGCCCAGGCCTTCCTTGCCCTGGTCGCCGCAGACCACCACGGCCAGCGGGGCCTGCTTGAGCATGGCCGAGTAGGGGTGGAAGGCGGGGATCGCGTCGAGCGTGGCGCGGTCGTCGACGACGACGAAGTGCCACGGCTGCTGGTTCCCGGCGGACGGGGCGGCCATCGCGGCCTTCAGGAGGTCCTCGATGGCGTCCTCGGCGACCGCCTGGTCGGTGTAGGCGCGAATGCTGCGGCGTGTGAGGATGGCTTCCATTGCGTCCATCGCGTGCCCTTTCTCATTCCCGTGCGTGGTGCGTCGGAAAAGAAGAAGCCCCCGCGCCGCCGCCCGCGGGCGCTGGTCGGCACCGGGCGCAGGTGCGCGGCGCAA
This sequence comes from uncultured Planctomycetales bacterium, assembly GCA_965602635.1. Taxonomy (GTDB): domain Bacteria; phylum Planctomycetota; class Phycisphaerae; order SM23-33; family SM23-33; genus CBFCZU01. The sequence continues at coordinate 25,379 of CBFCZU010000016.1, forward strand.
GCGGCGCTATTGCTTCCACGGTGGGGTGGAAGGCAGGTGGGCCATGAAGTCGTCGATGAGTTTCTGCTCGTACTCGCCGGCGTACTCGCCCGCGAAGAACCTGTCGGCCGCCTCGTCGTGGAAGAGCTTCCACGAGGCCGTCTCGTCGCCCGGGTTGACGGGGAAGAACAGGGCGTCGTTGGCCTTGGCGGCCTTCATGTCGCCGGGGGCGTCGCCGACCATGAGGATCTTGTCGGGGTCGAACTTGCCGACGGCTCCGTACTTGAGGTGCTCGGCCTTCTTGCCCATCTCCTGTCCGCAGATCATCGCGGTGAAGGCGGCGACGTCGTGCTCCCGCCACTCGCGCTCGAGGGCCTCGTTGGGCGTGGCGGAGACGACCATGATGTCGGCCTGGGGGTCGATCTTCTCGAGGCTCTCCCGCACGTGCGGGAAGGGCGGCACGTCGTGCACGCGCAGGGCCACCAGCCCGTTGACCAGGTGCGTCCAGAGCACCATCCGCAGCAGGCAGTGCGCCCCGGACGTGTCGGCGGTGACGATCTCCCGCCCCAGCCGCGAGTACGCCATGTTGACGGGATCGTCCACGATGGCGTGCATCAGGACCTTGCCCGGGGCGGCGAGCCTCTGCTCGGCGAACAGCAGAAGCCCCTCGTTGCTCAGGCGGATCTCCGGCACCTCGTCGGCGGCGGCGATGAAGTCCTCGATGACCTCCACGTGGGCCGCCAGGAATCCATCGAAGCGCTCGTACGGCGACAGCTCGCGGAGGTAGGTGAACGTGTCGCGCAGGGCCAGCCAGCGGTTGCACCCGCGGCTCTGCCCGTTGAGGTTCACGAAGTCCCACACGTCGCGGAGGATCCTCGCCAGGGCGGCCAGCCCGTAGGCCTGCATCACCGCCACGACGAAGCAGAACTTGTGCTTCACTTCCATCGTGTCGAACGCGCAGCCGTCAGAGTCGATGCCGATGCAGAAGTCCTTCGTCTTGGGCATCGCCTGGAGTTGCTCGATGTAGTCGGCCATTGCCTGCTCCTGCTGTGCGGCCTCAGCCGCCGCTCCTTTCAGCGGAAAACCGGATGACGTTCATCTCTCGCTTGTGGCGCGGGAAGTACTCGAGCGACTCCCGGCACCGGGCGCCCGTGTAGGCGCCGATGACCGCCCGCCAGAAGGCGATGGCGGGCCGGTTCTCCGGGATCTGCCGCACCTCCCAGGCGCCCGGGAGCCTGTCGAATACCTGAAAGGCGGCCGACTTGCCAACCCCTTTTCGCCGGAACTTGCGGAGGACGAAGAACTCGCCCATGTCGTGGTCGTACTCGTCGGCGCTGGTGACGTCGCAGACCAGCGCGAAGCCCGCCAGCTCGCCGTCGGCCCGGACGAGGAACGGCCAGTGATGGTCCTTCTCCCAGTAGTGGCACCAGCCCGTGCACTCGAACATGCCGCCGTCGGGACAGCGCAGGCCCATGAACTCGGAGAAGTCGTAGATGTACAGGCGGCCGAGGTTGCGAACCACCGGCTTGTCCTGCTCCCCGGCCGGGACGACCTCGATCCTCATGGAGCTTCCCCGCGACGTCTCAGACGCCGGAGTACGCGCTGAAGGCGCCGTCGACGGGGACGACCACTCCGCTGACGAATCTCGACGCGTCGGCGACCAGCCAGACCAGCGTGCCGACCAGGTCGGCGGGCTCGCCGTAGCGCCCCATGGGCGTGCCGTCGATGATCTGCTTGCCCCGCGCCGTCGGCGTGCCGTCGTCGTTCGTCAGGAGGAAGCGGTTCTGCTCGGTCAGGAAGAAGCCCGGCGCGATGGCGTTGACGCGGATGTTCGGCGAGTGGTTCTGGGCCATGTACGTCGCCAGCCACTGCGTGAAGTTGCTGACGGCCGCCTTCGCCGCCGAGTACGCCGCGATCCGCGTCAGCGGCGTGAAGGCGTTCATCGACGAGATGTTCACGATCACGCCCGCGCCCGCATCGGCCATGTGCCGGCCGAAAACCTGGCTCGGCAGGATCGTCCCGAGGCAGTTCAGGTCGAAGACCCAGCGGATCGCGTCGGCGTCGAGGTCGAAGAACAGCGACTCCGGCGGGACGCAGGTGGCCTCCTTGCGGTTGCCGCCGGCGCCGTTGACCAGGACGTCGACCTTGCCCAGCGCCGCGACCGTCTCGTCGAAGGCCTTCTGCACGTCGCCCCTGTCGAGGACGTTGCAGTGCACGGGATGGGCCTCGCCGCCGCCGGCGCGGATCTCCTCGCAGAGCTTGGCGGCCGCGGCGTCCATGATGTCCAGCACGGCCACCTTCGCCCCGCGCGCGGCCAGGCCCCGCGACATCTCGCCGCACAGCACGCCCGCCCCGCCGGTGATCGCCACGCACTTGCCGGTCACGTCAAACAGGCTGTCGGTCATGGTTGCTCCATGCGCCCCGATTTCCAGGGTCTTCCTGTCGACGCGCAAACGGCGCGACGTGGCGGCCGAGGTGCGCCTCCAACGCCGCGTAGTGGGCCTCCTCGTCGGCCTCCAGGGCGGCGTAGAGTCGCTTGCGGAATCGCTCGCCGCCGTCGGCAGTGAGCACGCTGCCGAAGGTCACGTGGAGGGCCTGCCGCGTGTCGAACTGGTCCAGGATGCCGGGCAGTTCCACGTCGTCGACGTCGTCGGAGACCAGGTCGTCCACGGTGGGCACCTTGGACAGGTCCGCCGAGACGTGATACGTCTTCTTGTCTTCCTCGTAATGCTCGCGGGCGAAGGTGAGGATCTCCTCGAACAGCCGGCGGTCGATTCGGGCGACGGCCCGCAGGGCCTCCAGGTAGCTCGTGCCGGCGGTCTTGAGGTGCACCAGCCCGCCCGTCAGCTCCGCGACGATCGGGTAGATGCTGAACTTGTCGCTGCCGGAGTGGATGGACATCTTGTACGGCCCGACGGTCCGCATGACGGCGACGTGCTCGGCGAAGCTCGCCCGGAAGGCGTCGAGGTCGCCGATGTAATCCACGCCCTTCTCGAAGCGCCCGATGAACCGCGGCGCCATCGACACCCACGCCACGCCCAGGCGCTTGAGCTCCGAGGCGAAGAAGTAGTGCTCGCCCGGCGTGGTGGGGCTGTCCGTCTCGTCGACGCTGACCTCCAGCTCGAACTCGCCGCCGGCCGCGTCACACAGGTGGCGGTGCATCCTGACGGCATGGGCGATGGCCGAGCCGTACTTGACGCCCGCCCGCAGCAGGGCCAGCTCATCCATCTCGACCTTCCCGCCGCCGGCGAGGTCGAACGTCTTACCGGCGTAGGCCGCCCTCATGTCGCCCGCCGTGGTCTGGAGCGTCTCGAAGTCCAGCTCGGCGAGCCGGGCGCTCAGCGCGGCGGCGTCCATCTCGTCGGCCTCGTTGACCACGTGGGCGCCGGGATCGATGGTGAACAGCGTGAAGCCCGCCGCGACGGTGGCGTCGATGTCCTCGGGCCGCTGGAGGTGGTCGGCGTCACTGCCGAAGCCGTCGGTGAAGCCCTCCTGCAGCACGCCGTAGGTGGCCGAGTCCATCACCTGCTCGGGCGTCCGCCGGGTGCGGGTCATTTCGCGGATGGACTGTTGCGCGAGGACGACGGCCAGCCCCGCGCCCTCGCGGCGCATGGCCCGGATGTGCCCGGGCGTGGCGAGCCCCAGCCGGTCGCCCAGCCCGGCGCTGGTCGCCAGGCCGAGGCACCTCGGTGCCGTCCACGGCAGCCGCTCGCGCAGGTGAACGGCGTTGGCGTGGTCGCACGCGCCGACGCACACGCACGTGCCGTCCAGCTCGCCCGCCCGCTCGACGTTCGGCAGACACGGTTCGCCGACGCAGCCAACGAGCTTGTCCGTGCCCTTGCGGCCGAGGAAGTACGCGCCCGTGTCCGTAGGGACCAGGCTGCCTTCGTAGATGTCCAGGCCGGTGATCTTCTCCAGTGGGTCCTTCATGTTTCCTCCCGCGGCAGGGGCCCTTGCCCGTGCGACGACTATGGGAAGTTAAACCCGACGTACACCCTCGGGCTGCTGCCGTCGAGATCGAAGGAGACGCTGGCCGTGGCCCCAACCGGCGGCTCGCAGTTGAGGACCCACCGTCCGGTCTCGTTCGAGACCGTCTGCCAGCTCGACGGCTTGAAGTTCGCCTTGACGGCGACCTGGGCGCCCGACGGGTCGGTGAAGCGTTCCTTCAGGAAGGCCGCGTTGGCCAGCCGGCTCGCCAGCGCCCGGGCGTGCCCTTCGTCCAGCTCCACGGGCTTGGTCACGGCGGGCTTCCGCTTGGTCGGGCGGCGCGGGGGAGGGCTGTCTTCTCCGCATCCGCCGAGCCAACCCAGGCAGGAGACCAGCAGCACCGCCCCGAGCTTCCATGCCGATGTCATCCGATCACCTCGCGCGTTCGGCGGGCGGCTGCAGGGCCGCGCGGCCGCTGTCCCCGGCCCGCCGGTCGGTTGCCTTGCCGGCTCACGCCGTGTACGTGCTGGCGGTGGTGTCCCCGCCCGTGCCGGTCCAGTTGGTGTGGAAGAACTCCCCGCGCGGCTTGTCGAGGCGCTCGTAGGTGTGCGCGCCGAAGTAGTCGCGCTGGGCCTGGAGCAGGTTGGCGGGCAGGCGCTCGCAGCGGTAGCCGTCGTAGT
>CBFCZU010000017.1:0-29937 GCA_965602635.1 uncultured Planctomycetales bacterium
CACAGGCTACAAGCCTGTGCCACCAGAGCCCCATCCCCAAAACCTTAATGCACCCACTTGTTACGGCGCACAGGCGCCTTACCGGTGGGCTGTCTTCGGGGGCGGCAGGGCTTCAGGCGCCGCTCTTCCCGGTAGAGCGGCAGAGGGCAATGTAAACGTGGCGCAGCTTTGTCTCGCTGAGCGTCGAGAGGTACTCGGGAGTGAAATCGACAGGGAAACCGCAGTCCACCCGCATGATCGACTCGATCAGCTCCCGCCGATCCATCGACACGGCCCCGTCGAGTTGCACCCGGTCTTGGTCCGTTACCATGTTGCCTGACCACCCCGCAACGTGCCTAGTATCGGCAAGTATGCCCGGCAGCTTGCGTTCGATGATGAATTAGGCTTGGCATCGCTGCGGCCCCGGCGGCGGCACCGCCACGGCGGGATGCCTGGACGCACCCTTGCTGGGGGGGCGGGGTCGGCACATAATGGGACATGCTGGCTTGGTGCGCCGGGCGTCGGCCGGGACCGGCAGAGCGGCACGGCCGATGACGTCAGGCTGCAGCACCTGGAGGGGTCCCAGTAGAGTGGTCCCGAGGCGGTATCGGCTCTGCCCCGGCGAGGGGCGGGGGGCGCCCCGGCGGAACCCTAGAGCATGTCCTCCATGAGCCGCTGGACGGCGATCTCGAGCCGCTCGGGGGTCTCGTAGTTCCCGGCGTCGATCCTGGCCTTGACCTGCCGTATCAGGTCCTTGCGGACCTCGGGGAGCTGGCGGGCCTTGTCCAGCCACTTGCCCATGTCGGTGCGCTCCTGCTTTCGGGCGGTCACGTCGGTGGCCTCGGTTCGTCCCCGGGCGGGTCTTGGGTCCCGCTCGGCGGACGGCTTATTGTCTCTCGGCTCGTTCATTCGCGTTCGGGGCCTGTTTTGGGACAGTCCGACAGCGCGTTCAACGACCGGCCTTGGCCATCCGTGGCGGTAGGGCTACGTATCAGGAGTGTACAATCTCGGAGCGACCCCGGCATCCGTGGCCGGGGGTTTTTCCCGAACCGACCCGATACATCGCATCCCTGCTGTGGCTGATATCGGCCGGCGAAGCCCCGGAACTTCAGCGTTTCCTGGGCGGCCATCTTGTGCGTAAGCCGCTTGCATACAGGAAGTTGCGGCGATTCGCGCCGCACCCCCGGCCAATCTCGGCAGATTTGTGAAAGTTTTTTCCGGCGGAAATATTGCCAGGTTTCTCCACGTTCTCCATCTTCACGCGTTGGCGCGGTCGCCGCGACGCGCTGCTGACCCGGGCGTGCCGGTGATGCCGCTCGCCGAGCCTGGGCTTGCGCCGGCGGGCACTGACCGTGGGCTTGCGCCTGCGGGCACTTTCCGCGCCGCCGAGACAGTCCCGAAGTGCCGCGACCTCAAACCGCCCTTGACACCGTCGCGGGTGAGCGCTAAGCCTCTGTGCCGACGGCTCGCCCGGGTGGCGAAACTGGCAGACGCGCTAGCTTGGGGGGCTGGTCCGCTTCGGTGGGAGTTGTCTGTCTGGGGTCTCGATCATGTCGCTACCGTGACGGTGCCGAGGGGTCGGCTTCTCGCGCGAAAATGACCCTCATGGATGACTGGTCGATGGTGACACTAAAATCCATCAGAACAGCCGTGCCAATAAGGAAAGATCGTCCCCCGATTTCCACAGGGGGATTGAATAGCTCGTGCTGCCCAAGGAAGGCCTTCCCCTTGAGTCTGGACCGTCGGACCCTATAGGTCGTGTGAAAGGACCGCTTCGTTATCGGCTTTGTCGCGCCGAGGCGCAGACGTCCGCTTACCTCCCCAGGAACCGAGAAGCCGCCGACGTTGCCAGAGTCGATCACAAACCACTCTCTCATCCCGCCTAAGTTGACAAGCACGGCCGGCAGACCGGCACTCCGACGTTGCAGTTGTAGGCTCGGGGATGCGCGCCCGGGTTTCTCGCCGGACTCAGAGATGCTCTCGACGATGATAACGCCGCTTGGGAAGTCTAATGTTAGCCGGCATTGGGCGAAGCACCGGATGCCAAGGACGCCCAGGAGCTCGACACCGTGCTTCTTGTCCAGGAAGCCCTTCAAGTCCTTCGCGAGGCCCTTGACATCCCTGAATTCGGCCTCGCCCAGTTTCAGGGAATCCACTCGCACCAACGGGCAGCGCATCACTGTCCCCGCTGTGTCCCTGAAGGGCCACGTGCCCCCGGTGTAGCATCTGCCGGCGATCTTGGGCGAAAGGAGCAGCCCTGTCATCCCGGTATCCAGGAGGAAATCATAGGGTCCGCGTCCGTTCACGAAAACCGAAACCACCGGCACGCCAACGACCCACCTGAACGGAACCACAGCCCGACCGTTAGGTATCGTAGATCTCGACGGCACGGAGAATTCCGCCGGATCCAACTGGGGCTTGGGTAGGTTGGGGGTGGAGTTCTTGTGGAACGAGCAACCTGGGGCACATGCAACGAGGACCGAAAGGAAAAAGAGGCATGATTTGTACGGCTGCACCATACCCGCATACTATGGCTTTTTCCCGGCGTGTCCAGTAGCTGTCGATACGTGCCAAGCAGCACGAATGCCTGAGCTGAACCAACCTGGATGTTGTGCTACTTTGCGCGCCGCCGAGACAGTCCCGAAGTGCCGCGACCTCAAACCGCCCTTGACACCGTCGCGGGTGAGCGCTAAGCTTCTGTGCCGACGGCTCGCCCGGGTGGCGAAATTGGCAGACGCGCTAGCTTGAGGGGCTAGTCCGCTTCGGCGGGTGCAGGTTCAACTCCTGTCCCGGGCATTCACACCCCCGCTGTCTCGGTCAGGTCCACTTCTTCCACGACGGCTCGGGCTCGTAGCCCGCCCGCCAGGCGCGGTTGTACCACCCCCGCCCGCGCATCGGGTCGCGACGCTCCTCTTGCCAGGCGAGGACCCTGTCGTGCAGCTCGTTGCGAACCTCGGCCAGGGCCGGGTCGTCGATCCGGTTGTCCATCTCGCCCGGGTCGGCCTCGAGGTCGTACAGCTCGTCGGTGTCCACCAGGTTCAGCACCAGCTTGTATCGGGCGGTGCGGATGCAGCGGATCGGCACGAAGCCCCAGAAGTGGCTGTGCGGCAGGCCGAAGCGGTTGAACTCCAGGAAGACGGCGTCGCCGATCTCGGCGGCCGGGACGGCCAGAAGAGGTACTGCGTCGCCGCCCTGAAGCTGCTCGTGCGGCTCGAGGCCCAGCAGCCGGCAGAAGGTGGGCGGCAGGTTGATGTGGCTGACCAGCGAGCGGCAGACGCTGCCCGGGGCGGTCAGGCCCGGCGCCCGGACGATCAGCGGCACGCGCGTGGTCTCCTCGTACATGGTCATTCCCTTGCCGAGCAGCCCATGTGCGCCGTGGTGGTCGCCGTGATCGACGGTGAAGATGATCACGGTGTCTTCGGCGCAGAGGCGATCGACGGCATCGACGACGCGACCGATCTGCTCGTCCACGAAGGTCGTGCAGCCGTAGTATCGCGGGCCGTTGTTGACCGGCTGATTGTCTGGGACGCGCCCGCGCCCGCCCCAGGCGCGGTACACCGCCTCGTGCGTGGCGGGCTTGCCTTCGAGCTTGTCGGCCATGTTGGGCCGCCAGGGGCGGGTCGAGCCCTTGTAGAGGTCGTAGAACCGCTGCGGCGCCGAGGACGGGCCGTGGGGCTCGTCGAACGAGGCGACCAGGAAGAACGGCCCGCGGTCGCGGTGCTGTTCGATGAACCGGATGGCGCGGTCGGCGACGCGCGTGCCCCAGCAGTCGGCCTCGGCGATGCCCTCGCCCTGGCGCCACTTCTTGAAGCCTTCCTCGCCGACGTCCTCGATGAACCGCCGCCCGTCGTACCAGTGCTCCGGGTCGAATCCGCCGTCGGGCACGCCCGTGCCGTAGTAGCCCCCGGCCGGGCCGTCCAGGTGCCACTTGCCGATGTAACCGGCCGGGACGCCCGCGCCGGCGATCATCTCCCCCAGCCGCGCGACGTGGCGGTGGGGCGAGAGCTGGTTGGCCATCGCGCCGGAGCTGGAGCCGTACATGCCGGTGAACAGCGCCGCCCGGGCGGGCGTGCAGACCGGCGTGGTGGTGTAGGCGGCGTCGAAGCGGCACCCCTCCGCCGCCAGGCGGTCGAGGTGAGGCGTGTGCATCCACTCCGACCCGTAGCAGCCGAGCATGTCCCAGCGCTGCTGGTCGGTCATGATGAAGACGACGTTGCGGGGCCGGTCGGTTGTACCTTTGCTCATGTGCAAACTCGCCTTTCGGTTCTCCATGCCTGGCCAGGCGTCACGGGCTCGCCCGGCCGAGGTCGATTGTCGCCCTGGCGGTCTTGCCCGTGCACGGCTCGGCGACCTTGACCGTCCACTTGCCGCGCTCGTTCAGGCCCAGCGGTATTTCGGTGACGAAGTCGTTGCCCTTGCAGTCGATGGTCCGGCGGTACGCCCGCTGCTCCGAGCCGTCGGGTCGGAACGCCCGCATGGCCACCACCAGCCGCTCGCCCCCGACCGGGCTGGAGGTCTCCAGCTCGCCGGTGACCCGCAGCGTGTGCTTGGGCGTGACGGCCGCCCGGGCCGAGACGCCCTTGATCTCGAAAGGCCAGAACGCCAGGACCTGTGCCTCCAGCGGCCTCGACGGCAGGTCGATTTGGCCCACCTGCCCCAGGGCTTTTCGCGCCCGCAGGTCATACGCCCACAGGCCGGGCGGGGGCTTGAGGGAAAGCCTCTGGGGCTTGTCGAAGATGCTGTCGGCGATCTTCTCGTAGCGCTCGGGTATGCCGCCCAGCTCGTGCGTGTTCGTGGTTGGGTTGACCATGACGCCGACGAGGAACCCCCGCCCGCTGGCATAGACGCAGACATCGTGGCCGACGGCGGGGAAGGGGTCCTTGCCGCCTTTGTCCGAGACGGCGAACAGCGGCTTGACGCCGGCGCGGTCCAGGCGCTTCAGCAGATACCGCCGGGCCGGGGCCACGATTCGCGGCTCGAAGCGGTGGAGGAAGTATTCCTCGAGGTTGAAGTTGAGGTAGATAATCCAGCCCTTGCCGACGCGCCTGAATATGGCCAGGTCGGCCCCGCCTGAGCTGCCGCCTGCGTAGATATTCGCCAGCTTGCGTGCCTTGAGCGTCTTCTCGAATCGTAGAAAGGGCAGGTTCCCGATCCCGCCGCCGAGCGTCACTCCCTCGCCGCTGGCCGGCAGCCTGCGGACGTCGATCTCCCGCCAGTCGCCGCGGGTGACGCCGACCAGCTTGTCCAGGACGCCCTTCTCCCGCATCCGGCAGTGCTCGTCCATGATCCCCGGCCAGGAGTCGGCGATCACCGTCCCGCCGGCTTCGGCGAACTTGCTGATCGCCCGGGCGGTCGCGTCGCTCAGGGCCACCGACCGCGGCAGGATGAGCACCTTGTAGCCGCCCTCGGCCAGGGCCCCGGCCTCGACCTGGGAGACGTCAACGTACTTCGGCCAGATGCCCACGTCCCTCAGCCACGCCGCCCAAGAGACGCGGACGCGGAAGGCAAGCTCCTTCTGGCGGACGGTCCAGGAGTCGCGCCCGGCCCATTTCTCGCCGGTCTGGGGCACGTCGCTGCGGCCGGCGACTTCGAGGATCCAGTTGCCGCGCAGCGACGGCTGGGAGTGCAGCACCGCCACCGGGTCGCGCCGCCGGCGGGCGAGGTTGCGCATCCGCCCGGGTCCGGCGTGGACCCAGTCGGCCCAGGCCTGGACGCTCTCGCCCAGCGGCGTCAGGGCCTTGCGGTCGATGTCGATCAGCCGCGAGTAGGGCTTGCCGCGGAAGGAGTCCCACTGCTGGCTCATGTCGTATCCGCGGCAGAAGGCCCGCCAGAGCCCTTCGAGCTTGGGCCCGAAGCCGGGGCAGATGACCTTGCCCTCGGCGCCGTCGTCGTAGAACGACATGATGACGTCGGGCCCCTCGCCGATGTCGTAGGGCGTCATGGCGTCGGCGACCTGGCACAGCCGCCAGAGGTCGTATCCCCAGCACGACGGCGGCTGGACGCCGGTGATCGAGCAGCGCGCGTTGCGGTCGATCGCGCGGGCGGCGCGGACGCCGGTGGCCACGGCCTCGGCCAGGACCGCGTCCATGAACTCGAGCCGGTCGGCCCAGGGGGAGAAGTTGCCCGTCTTGGCGCGGGCCAGCGCCTGCCACGTGGAGAACATCTCCACTTCGTCCCAGCCCTTGTATTCGGTCTGCCACTGGGCGTTGAGCCGCCCCAGCGTGCGGTACTGCACCTTCAGCCACTGGCGGTACCGCGCCAGGCACCACTTCGACCCGCACAGGTCGTGGGGGGCGGCCATGTTGCCGATGCCGATCTCGTCGCCGATGCCGTAGTGCAGCGGGCGGTACGGCCAGAAGCGCATGGCCGCGCAGGTGACGATGTCGGTGATGAACTTCGCCTCCTTGGGGTCGCTCAGGCAGCGGTGGCGGGCGAGCCCCACAGGCCCGCGGGCCTTGGCATGGGCCGACTTGACCTCGCGCCAGCGCTTCAGGTCGCGGTGATAGAACCCCAGCAGCGAGTACACGATGTTGGACGAGTGGAAGCGGAGGTCTGCCTGGGCGATCTCGACGGGGGAGTTGGTCGTCTGGACGGCCTGGTGGGCCAGGCCCATCTCGCGGAAGAGCCTGCCGGTGCCCTCGCGCCGGCCGGTGTTGTACACGCCCAGGACGTAGTCGGCCCAGGGGTCGTCGCCCGGCGGCGGGGCCATGCGGACGAGCTGCCGCCCGCTCCAGAGCACCTTCCCGCCGCCGGTCAGCTCGGCGCGGATGCTCAGCCCCAGGCTGATCGACCGCGAGCACTTGAGGTAGAAGGCGAAGTCGCCCCCCGTGACGGCGGCCTTGTCTATCACCCGGGCGTAGTTGTCCTCCAGCCAGACGCTGCCCGCATCCGCCGCGTCGGGGGCGCCGACGATCCGACCGGTGATCGTTGCGTGGCGGGTAAGCAGCCTGTCCAGCACCCGCGGCGGCTCGTCCAGGACCGTCAGTTCGATCATGAAGTTCCGCCCGGGGCTCTTGGCCTTGGGGTCGGAGGGCTTCTCGTACTGCGGGCCGATGCGCCGGTACTTGTACGGCGGCATGAGCGACTCGACGACGTCCTTGGAGTCCCAGACGATCGTCGTGCCCGGCTTCGGCGCGGCGTCCTGCTCGGCCGCCTCGGCAGCGCAGATGGCCACGGCCGCGAGCAGGCTCGCCGCGCTGAGCCAAAGCTGGGCACGCCACGCCATCTACTCGCTCCTCGTCCCGCCCGTTTGGCGCGGGGGCTACCTCTTGAACTCGAACGGCACGGTGGCGGCCTGGTCGGTGGCGACCTCGCGGACCTTGAGCTGCCACTTCCCGGGCGCGTCGTTCAGCGCCAGCGGCAGCGGGAGCGACCCGCCGGCCGGCTTGCAGGCGAAGTTCCGTCGATACACCAGCCGCTCCTTGCCGTCAGGGCCGATGAAGTCGAGGTGATAGACGGCCGTCTTCAGCACGCCGCCCCGCCCGGGCGTGATCCGGATTTCCCCGCCCTGGACCTCGGCCTTGAACTGGCTCGGCGCCTTGGGCATGGTTGAGAGGATCACCGGCTCGAACGGCTGGAGCGTGACGGTCACGTCCTTCCCGGCATTGGGCGAGCTGCCGGCGCGAACGTCGTACCAGCGGAGCCGGACGGGGGACTTGACGAACAGCTTCACCGGCACCTCGAACTTGACGTTCTTCTTGTACTTCTGCGGGCCCAGCTCGTGGACGCGGAGCTGCGGGTTGCGGTGGATGGCGATCAGCTCGGCCTGGCCGTTGCGCCAGACGGTCACCTCCACGCCGGTGACGGGCTTGCGGTCGGCCCCGACCACCACGGGCGTGACGCGGTCGGCCCCCACGCCCGCGGCCAGGTGCCCGCCGATCAGCTCCTTGAGCGAATCGTCGGCCTTGGCGTGGCCCTTGGGGTACAGCCGGTGGTGGTAGTAGGGCAGCATGTCCTTGTCCAGCAGGATGGCCCGCTCGCTGTCCTTGAAGAGCCCGGCCAGGGGCGAGGACTTGCGCTTCCTGCCGTGCTCGTCGAACGTCGCGGGCAGGGCGTCGGCGACGACCGTCCCGCCGGCCTTGACGAACGCCCGGACCGCCTTTACCTCGGCGTCGGACATGGCCAGCACCTCCGGCAGCAGCAGCACCTTGAAGCCGGCGCCGGTTTTCTTGTCGTAGGGCTTGAGGTCGCCCTTGGCGACCTGCGGCGGGCAGAGGAAGCGGTACTGGTAGCCGTTGTCCTCGATGAGCTTGACCCACGACTCGCGGAGGCGGAAGTAGCGGCTGTTGGTCCGCTCGTTCCAACTGTCGCGGGTGATCCAGGCCTTGCCGGCGGGGCGGACCTCCAGCACCCAGTGGGTCCGCAGGTTCGCCTGGCTGTGGTAGAGGGCGATCGGGTCGTCGGTCCGCTGCGAGGCCATTCGCAGCATGCCGATCCCGCCGGTCAGCTCCGCGTACCACTTCTTCGCCTCCTTGGCGCGGGCGCTGTACTTGCCCGCGTCGGTGACGTAGGTGCTCTTGTCGTCCCAGACCAGCAGGCCCTTGTCGCCGTGGATGAACAGGTACCAGATGAGGTGCTTCTCGGGGTTGCCCTGGCCGAAGGAGGCGTGGACGGGGATCATCTCGGGGCTGAAGCTCCGCATCAGCTCGTAGTTGTTGCCGATGTAGTACGCCTCGAGCACGTCGAGGGCCTGCCCCAGCTTCCAGAAGTCCCAGCCTCCGACTGCCGCCGGGCCCTGCGCCCCGCCCATTCCGATCCTCCCGGCCGGGTCGTAGCGCTTCGTGGTCTTTCCGGCCTCGGCGTAGCCGCCGATCAGCACGTCGTCCATGAAGTCCTTGTGGTCGCACCAGGCCGAGAAGTTGTCGTCCTCGCGGGCGAAGATCTCGTCGGTGGTGGCGCCGCGGACGTCGTCCCATTTCTTGAAGTCCGAGCCCCACTGCTCGTTCAGCGCCGCCAGCGTGGGGTAGCGCTTCTTGAGCCACTCGCGGAACGCGGCCTTGCAGTGCGGGCTGAAGCAGTAGTCGAACGGCGCCGCCTGGTTGGCGACGCCCGGCTCGTCGCCGATGGTGTAGAACAGCGGACGGTAAGGCCGGTGCAGACGCGCCTGGTGGGTGAAGAGCCACTTCAGCCGCCGCTGGATGACGTGATTGCTCAGGCAGGGGTTGCGCTCCAGGATGCGCATGTCCGTCCGGTCGGCGATGAAGGCCTTCTTGGCCAGCTTGTGGTAGTGGGTCTTCTCCTTGTCGGGCATCCACATGTGGTATGAGCTGAAGGCCCACATGCCGCCGCTCTCCAGGTAGTAGCGGTAGTTGCGGTCGATGAAGTGCTCCGGCACGTGGGAGCTCGACCCGCTCCACTGACTGCCCGAGAGGTGCATCTCCTGGAGGAATGGGAGGCGCTTGGGGTTGTGCCGCTGCCAGATGGTGCAGATGTAGTCGTCCCACTTCCTGGGCGGCATGTAGATCACTTCCGCGCTGGCGGCGCCGGTGCTGGCGCCCCAGTCCATAAAGCTGATGCTGTGGCGTTGCGCGCAAACGGCCGGGACGCTCACCTTAAAGGGGATCTCTGCAGCGTTGCCGACCACTTTGCCCTTGCTCGGCTTGAAGTCCGCCTCCACCAGCAGTCGGCCGAGGGAGTCCGAGACCCTGACAGTCCAACGCGATGGGGCGGACGATTTCGCAAATGACATGGGCAAGCGCAGCGTGCCCTTGATCGGCTCGCCGCGCTCCAGGGCAGCCTTGTCCAGGACAATCCGTGCGTCGCCGACCCCGTGGCCGCGGAAGTCGCCCACTCCTGCGCCGGCCCCGGCCGCCAGGGTGAGCACGACGAGGGAGGCGAGAACGATAGGCAGCGTCTGGACGGACATGCTGAGTCTCCTTCTACCCCATGGGTTGTTCGTAAAGCCGACTGCGTCGCGGCCAGTAGCAATACCATACGGCGGCGCGAAAGGAAAGCCCGCGGACGCTCGCCCGCGGGCCTGTGGTTGCGGTCGTGCCGGCCGGGATGCTACAGGTCCGTCGGGGCGACGTAGTCGCCCTTGGCCTGCTGAAGCTCCAGCAGGCGGTCGCGCTGGGCGGCGAGGGCCTCGAAGACGGCCTCCGGCGTGTCGGCCACCTCGCGGTAGATGCTCTCGATCCGCTTGATCTTGGCCAGGTTCTCCGGGATGCGGAGCTTGAACTCCTCGGCGTACTCGGCCTCGGTGTAGTCCCTCTCGAGCACCTCGCCGAAGAGCCGCTTGAGATCGGCGTGCATCGGGATCAGCCCGGTGGGCGCACGAATCGCCTCCACGTCGCCGTGGACCCTCAGCTCGGCCCACTTGACCCACACGTGCTTGTCGAGCATGCCGTTGAGGTACTCGCCGTCGGGGCCCTTGAGGTAATAGTTCATGCCGAAGATCGCCGGTGGCTTCTCCACGGCGGCGCCGAATTTCAGGTTGTTCTCGATGTACCTGCCCAGCGGGATGGCGACGAAGTCCATGTTGCTCATGAGGTTGAACTTTCGGACGCCCTCGGCCCCGATCGTCGCGGCCGTCGTCTCGCTCTCCAGCGACGCGCCCATGGTGATGATGCCGTGGGCCCAGTCGAAGGCCTGCTGCACGGGCACGCAGGTGTCGCTGTCCCGCCCGCCGTAGAGGATCGCGCCGACCGGAACGCCGCCCGGGTCGTCCAGCGCCTCGTCCACGTTCGGCAGCCGCTTGAGGCTCACCGTGTAGCGGGCGTTCCTGTGAGAGGCCGTGATCTCCTTGCCTTCGGCGTCCTTGTTGCCGGCGCGCCACTGGCCGCTGTAATTGAGCCCCTCGGCGGGCAGCTCCCGGCCCATGCTCAGCCAGTAGGGCCCATTCTCGTGGATCAGCACGTTGGAGAAGATCACCTCGCCGGGGTTGGTGAGGGTCTGGTAGATGATCGGGTCGTCGTGCGGGTTGACGTCGCGGATGATGCCGAAGATGCCCTCCTCGACGTTGGCGGCGCGGAACTGCCCGTCGATGATGCGGAAGTAGGCGATGTCGTCGCCGATGATGGTCTCGCCCGGCAGCATGGAGGTCGAGGTCTTGCCGCAGGCCGAGGGGAACGCCCCGCAGAAATAGGTCTTGCGCGGGCCCGGCCCGTTGACGCCCATGACGAACATGTGCTCGGCCAGCCAGCCCTCGCGGTCGCCCCTGCGAATGGCCAGACGCAGCGAGAGCTTCTTGAGCCCGATGGTGTTGCCGCCGTACTGGGTGTTCACCGAGTAAACGCAGTCCTCCACGATGTCGATGTAGATGCGGCGCTTCTCCACGTCGGCGGAGGTGTTGTTCTCGGCCAGGGCGCCCTCACTGTGCAGGTATCGGAAGAACCCCTCGCCGCCGCCGAGGCTGGCGAACTGCGCGTAGCCGCTGCGGTAGAGCAGGTCCTCGCTGTGGGCGACGTAGGGCGAGTCGGTGATCTGCACGCAGGGGATGGAGAAGACCGAGTCCGTCGGCCCCAGGCAGAAGAAGCGGACGATCATCGTCCGCCCGGCCATGGTGCCGGCGAGCAGGCCGCGGACCTCGGCCAGGCCGGCGTCGCGGTCGGTGCTGTTGAGCCGCTCGCCCAGGTCCACGCCCTCCGGCAGGAGGTACTTCGTGTTGCCCGGGTCGCGTCCCTGGTCGTTGTAGCCGTCGAAGTGGACGGTGTGCCCGGCCAGCGCCAGCGGCGTCTCCTCGGCGTTGTCGATGGCGAGCTGGCGGACGAAGGCGATGTCCTCGGGCGAGTCGCCGGCGACGAAGACGCGGCGCGGCGTGCACAGCTCGACGGCCTCGGCCACGAAGCGGTGCAGCTTGGGATTGGGCAGGGCCAGCAGCTTCTCGAGGCTTGGCTGGTCCAAGGCCGCCTTCAGCGTGTCTATGGCGTCAGTGCTCATGTTCGCTCCCGATCGGGGGTTTTCGTCCGGCGGCGGGAGGCCCAGAGCGACTACTGCTGGAGGATTCCACCTCGCCGCCAAACCGCATGTGCCTGCGCCGCGTCCGTGCGCGGCCGGATTCTAATACAGTCAAAGCGCCCGCCTGTCAAGGCGATTGCGCGGGCGGCGGGGGTGCGATCGGCGCGGGCCAGGTGCCTCACTCCAGGCCCAGCAGCCCCACGGCGTTCTCGCGGGCGACCTTGTTGAAGACCACCTCGCTGATCCGCCCCGTCTCCCGCAGGCGCAGCAGCAGTTCCACCAGCGGCGTGGGCGTGTCCGGGGCGCAGATGTCCGTGCCGAACAGCAGCCGGTCCTGGAACTCGCTGAGGAAGCCCACCGCGTAGTCCTCGTCGCGGGCCAGGGCGTTGTGGCCGCTGTTGGCGGACAGGTCGCCGTGGAGGTTCGGGTACTGGCGCATCAGCCTGGGCACCGCCCCCTCCTCGCCGATGCCGTAGTCGGGGTATCCGTGGCGGTCGTCGGGGTCTCTAAGCGCGGCCATCTCCGCCCAGAACGGCTGGGAGTGGCCCAGGAATGTCAGCTTCGGGAAGTTCCGCAGCGACTGCTCGAGCTGGGGCAGCCCCGGGTCGTCGTAGAGGCCGTAGGTCCCGCCGATCCGCCCGGCCAGGTGGAACGTCACCGGCATGCCCATCGCCTCGGCGTGGGCCAGGAGGTTCTGCACCAGCGGGTCGAGCAGCGGCAAATTGGCGGTCACCTCGCCGACGCCCTTGCAGCCGCGGTCGCGGTAGTGGGCCAGCAGCCTGTCCAGCGGGGCGTCGGCGGAGTTGGTCAGGAAGCGCGGGTCAACGTTGCAGAAGGGGATCAGCCGCCCGCCGGAGGCCTCGGCCAGTTCGATGACCTCCTCGTTGGACTGGGGGCAGTGGCAGCACTCGGGGCTGACGCCCGGCAGCACGATGGCCCGCTCGACGCCGATCTCGTCGTAGCGGCGGAGCAGCTCGTCGGGGCTGGCGTACGTCTGCCCGCTCTCGTCGCGGGGCGGGCCCGGCAGCCGGCGGGTGTGAACGTGAATGTCGATGAACATCGGCCCTGCTCCGGTGAGCCTAGCCTTTCTCCGCGCGGGCGTCGGCGACGATCTTGACGAACCGCTCAGCCAGGTCGCGGATTTTGTCCATGTCGCCCGTGGCCACGGCCTGCTTGTCCACCAGCGCCGAGCCGACGGCGAGTGTGGCGGCCCCGGCCTTGATGAAGTCGCCGGCCGTGTCCAGGTTCACCCCGCCGGTGGGCGTGAGCTTCAGGTGGGGCATGGGCGCCAGCACGTCCTTGAAGAACCCCGGCCCGAGCCGGGTGGCGGGGAAGACCTTCACCAGGTCGGCGCCGGCATTGGTGGCGTTGTGGATCTCGGTGGGGCTGAAGGTTCCGGGTATGACGGGCACGTCCGCCTCATGGGCGGCGGCGATGATATCGAAGTCGAGGATGGGCGAGACCACGTACTGCGCCCCGGCCTTGATTGCCGCTCGGGCGTCCTCGCCGCTCAGCGCGCTGCCGACGCCGATGAGTGCGTCGTCGCCCATCGCCTCGCGGCACTGGCTGATGACCTCCATGGCGTTGGGGGTCGTCAGTGTGATCTCGATGCAGTCCACCCCGCCGGCAAGCAGCGCCCGGGCCACTTCCAGCAATTGCTGCGAGCTCTTGGCGCGCACCACGGCGATGATCCCGCGCCGGCAGAGACGTTCAACGGCTGCTTTGCGGTCAGGCATCTCGTCCTCGCATTCTGTCCTTTGAGACAAAGGGGCCGCTCTCGGCGGAGGGCCTGGGAAGCATCACGGGGGGCATTATTACCGGTTCTTGAGCCTGGTTTCAACAGCGGCCAGGCGTTTGCCGGCCTCGAGTCCGGCCGGGGTGCCGGGGTAGTCCTTGACGATCATGCGGTAGAGCGCGGCGGCCTTTGCCCGCATCCCGGCCTTGCGGTAGGCGTCGGCGGCGGCCAGGTCCTGCCGGGCCTTGCGGGAGAGCCGCAGCCGGGCGAGCCGAGCCTCACCGCCCGGCTCGGCCTTGAGCTTGTCGAGCCAGCCGGCCGCCTTCAGCGCCGTCGGCGCGGGCCGGCAGGTCTTGACCATCAGCTCCAGCCGCTCGACCTCGTCCATGAACGCCTCGTCGTCGAGCGTCTTGAGGACCTCCAGGTCGCCGACGGGCGGCGCTGGGCGGGAGGTCGGGCGGCTCGTGGCCGTCTT
Source organism: uncultured Planctomycetales bacterium (assembly GCA_965602635.1). Classification (GTDB taxonomy): domain Bacteria; phylum Planctomycetota; class Phycisphaerae; order SM23-33; family SM23-33; genus CBFCZU01. Next base: position 14,085 of record CBFCZU010000017.1, read on the forward strand.
GCCCGCGGCGGAGGCCTTGGCGGCGAGACGCTTTCGCTGGCGGGCGATCGTCCCCTCGACCAGGGCGAACATCTTGGCGGCCTGCCCCTCGAGCCTGGCGGCCCGAACGGCCGGGTCGTTCTTCATCTCACGCAGCTTGCCGCGGGCGTACGTGCCCACCGGCAGCCCCGCGTAGCCGCTGGCGGCCTTGCGGTAGCCGCTCAGCGCCGCGGCGTAGTCGCCACGCTCGTAGGCGTCGTTGGCGTCCTTGAGAACCGCCTGCCCGGCGGTGTTGACCCGCCTGACCAGGCCCAGCCACCTTTCCGTCTGGGCCTTGCTGGTCCGAATCCCCTTGGCCATCTTGAGCGACAGCCATGCCCGCACCGGCTTGTCGTCGGTCAGGAGCGTCTCGGCCGCGTCCAGGTATCGCTTGCAGCGGAGGCGCATCGCCTCAAGGGTCACCTTGGGGTCTTCCCTGATCTCGCCCATCCCCACGCGCGAGCCGCCGACCGTGCGGACCATCTGCCCGCCCGCCGGCCAGCACGCCGCCAGAACGCAGGCAGCGATTACCCACGCACGCCGGCGCGGACCCAGAGAGGCCCTGTCGCGGCGTCTTGCCCCCTGCTGCCCTGTGGCTGCCTGTGGCATCGCCCTGCCAACGGGTCCGGTGTTGAAGGACCGCTAGGTCAATTCGAACAGGGACTGCGTCTTGATGACGGTCAGCTCGTCGGGGAAGGCGTGGTAGGCGAACAGGTGGAGCATGTTCGCCCTCGCCTCGTAGTCAATGTGGGTGAACGGCATCATCTCCCGGGTCGACCACTCCGGGAAGGGCACGAACAGCCCCGTGCGGGCGCCCTGGTCGATCAGCTCGTCGTGGGTCTTGGCGAACAGCCGGGGGCTCATCCGCTCGACCTGGAAGCTGGTCATGTACCGGATACCGTCGGCGTGCGTGGCCTCGTGGTTCTTCTCGCCCTTCACCGGCTGGGCGAGCAGCCTGCCGCGGCGGGGCAGCAGGTCGTCGCTCTCGGCCAGGAGCTCGGTGATCGCCGCGTCGCCCCGGTAGAAGCCGACGAGGTGGCTGACACCCGTGATCCAGATATGCGCCTCGTAGGCCCGCTTGCCGATGCGGTGGTCGTGATAGATCTCGAACAGCTCCGGATGCAGGGGCCGGTTGTACAGAAAGAATTGCAGCTCCGAGACGCGTTGCAGTTTCTGTCCTGTCGGCATCATAGCTTCCTTACCGGCCCCATTATAGCGGCGATTGGCGTTTTCACAAGCACATTGGCGGCGGAGTTGATGTTTGTTCGTCCGCCCTTACAATGGTCCCGCCGCCGGGGCGCGGACGGGCCCGCCCCGCGGCGACGGAGCCGAAATGACCAGAGCGGCGGGGATATTCCTGGCAGCGGCGGGGGTCGCGGCGATCTGCGCGGGCTGCCGCAAACCGAAAGAATCCGAACCCATGACCAGCACGCACATCGACCGAGAGTGGTTCAGGCATAGCCTCATCGACGACAACCTCGCACACTGGCTGGCCGCCGGGCCGACGGAAAGCGGCTTCTTCCGCACCGACCTGGACAGGCAGTGGCGCCCGGCCGCTCGACAGGTCGCCACGCTGGTCTCCCAGTCGCGGATGATCTTCGTCATGGCCGCCGGGCACGACGCCACCGGCGAGGAGGCCTACCTCCAGGCCGTCAGCAAGGGGGGCGACTTCCTCGTCGCCAACTTCCGCGACGCCGAGCACGGCGGGTGGCTCTGGCAGGTCTCGACCGAGGGGAAGGTCCTCGACGACGGCAAGAACAGCTACGGGCACGCGTTCGTGATCTTCGGCCTGGCGCACGCCCACCGCGTCACGGGCGAGAAGCGCTTCGCCCGCGCGGCCTTGAGCTGCTGGAATGACATGAAGGCCCACCTCCGCTACGACGGCGGGGGCATCAAGCCCCGCACCGACCGGGCGTTCACCCGCATCCGCGGCACGAACACGCAGAACCCCATGATGCACCTGTTCGAGGCCCTGCTGGCCCTGCACGAGGCGACCGGCTCGAAGGAGGTGCTCGACGACGCGGGCGAGCTGGCGGGGTTCATCTACGGCCGGCTGTACCAGGCCGAGGGCGGCTACCTGCCCGAGATGTACGACAAGGACTGGAAGCCCCTGCCCGTCGCCGACGGCGGCTACGTTGACTTGGGCCACCAGTTCGAGTGGGCCTTCCTGCTCAGCCAGGGCGTCGAGCAGGGCCTGCCGGCGAGGTACCTCGACATCGCCAAGGGCCTCCTGGACTACGGCATGAAGGTGGCGTACGACCGCGAGGCCGGCGGGATAGCCTCTGCCGGCGACTACGACGGCAAGGTCATCCGCCCGGACAAGGGCTGGTGGCAGCAGTGCGAGCTTCTGCGGGCGCTGATGCGTCACGCCGCCGCCCACGGGCGCGACGACCTCTGGCCGGCGTTCGCCCAGTCGCTGGAGTTCGCCAAGGCCGAGTTCATGGACGCCGAGTACGGCGGCTGGTACGGCTCGGCCACGGGCGGCAAGACGCCGCCGCGGCGGCAGGCGCGGAAGGGCTCGAACTGGAAGACCGGCTACCACGCCGTGGGCATGTACCGCGAGGCCCTGCGGCTGACGGGCGGGCAGAGGTAGCGCGCCGTCGGCGGGGGTGGGCTCAGTACCGCCCGTGGGCGCCGACGTACTCCACCACGGCCTTCATGTTGTCCAGCTTCGCGTCGGCCGGCACCTCGTCGGAAGTACTCATCACGTAGCCTCCGCCCGCCATCGCCGCGTCCAGGCACCGCCGCGCCTCGCGCCGGGCGTCGTCGAGGGTGCCCCTGGCCAGGACGACCGGGCTGTAGTTCCCGACGATGCTGATCCGCCGGCCGAAGGTCCGTTTCACCTCCGCCAGGTCGCAGTCGCCCAGCACGTCGAAATGCTGGATGAAATGCGGCCCGCACTCCACCAGGGCGGGCAGGACCGCGCGGGTCTTGCCGGTGGTGAAGAACCCCCAGATCTTCTCGCCTGAGATCCGCTGCGTCACCCGGCGGGCACGCTCGATGACGAACTCTTTCACCAGCTTCGGGCTCAGCAGGCTGGTCGATGCCCAGCAGATGTCCAGCACGAGCACGTCGGCGGCCGAGGCGTTGAACGCCGCGATCTCCGCTTCCTTGAGGCGATTCACCGCGTCGAGGATTCGGTGCATCCGCTCGGGAATCTCCAGCAGGTCGAAGATGAACTCGGTATCGCGACGCATTTGGCCCAGGTGGTACAGCGCGTCGCTAATCCAGAATCCGGCGACGCCGTCGTCTCCGATGTAGTCGCGTGCCTCGCGGCTCCGCGCCACGTCCGGCCGGGCGCTCTCGGCCAACTGCTCCACGTGGGCCTCGAGGGCGTCGTAGTCTCCCCTGTCCTTGATGAGGTACTCGACGGTCTTCGGCACGAGCGGGTCGCCGGGAATGAAGTTCGACTTCCGGCGCCCGGTTAACGTTCCCCGCGGCGTCTTCAACGTGCGAATGTCCGTGAGCGAGCCGTCCGGCCCGGCCACCCGCTCAGTGCGATCGTCATAGCCGTCGGGCATGTCGGCGGTGAGAACCGGCCCCACGCCCTGGAGGTTGAACACGGCCGAGCCGACGAGGCGGTGGGCGTCCACCATCGCCCGCCAGTCCTGCCGCCCCGTCACGGCGTGGGCGAACCGCCCGACCAGCTCCCACGTCACCGGCACGACGTCCGGAGTTTCCCCGCGAAGGGCCGTGAGCAGCCGCTGCCTCTTTGTCATGGTGCCTCCCGGTAGCGCGAATCGGCCTCGTCCGGGCCGGGCAACACTATAACGCGCGCCCGGTCAGTGGCACAGACCGCCCGGCCGGGGCCCGCGCCGGCCTTGACGCAATAACCGCAGGGGGCTTAGCATGACCGGGCCGAATCGGCATCTGAGAGCGTGGCGAGAATGGACCTCCTGGTTGGGCCATCCCGGAACCTGCACGGCACGGTCGAGGTGCCCCCGAACAAGAGCCACTCGTTCCGCGCGCTGATCATGGCCTCTCTGGCTGAGGGCAGCAGCCGGATCACCGCCCCGGCCGTGTCGAGCGACTGGATGCGCGGCACCGAGGCGATGGAGATGTTCGGCGTCCGCGTCAGCCCCCGCGCCGGGAACGTCTGGGAGGTCGCCGGCGTGGGCGGCAAGCTCAACACCCCCGACGACGTGATCAACTGCGGCAACAGCGGGATCATCCTGCGGTTCTTCAGCGCCCTGGCGACCTGCTGCGACGGCTACACGGTGCTGACCGGCGACGAGTCGATCCGCCACATCCGCCCGTGCGGGGCGCTGATAGACGCCCTGAACTCGCTGGGCGCCTGGGCGGTCTCGACCAAGGGCGACGGTCACGCCCCGGTGGTCGTCCGCGGCCCGCTGGCGGGGGGGGCGGCCGAGATTGACGGGGCCGACTCCCAGCCGGTTAGCGCACTGCTGATCGCCGGCGCCCTGGGCTCGGCGCCGCTGGAGCTGACCGTCCGCAACCCGGGCGAGAAGCCGTGGGTGGGCGTGACGCTCCACTGGCTGGCCCGATGCGGTGTGGAGGTCGTCAACGAGGACTACGCCCGCTACGTCGTCCCCGCCGCCCAGCGATGGGGTGGCTTCGAGACGGCCGTCCCCGGCGACTGGTCGGCGGCCATGTACCCGATAGTCGCCGGCCTGCTCTGCCCCGACAGCGAGGTGCGCGTGGCCGGGGTCGATCCCGACGACGTGCAGGGCGACAAGGCCGTGCTGGACGTGCTGCGCGAGATGGGCGCAGACGTGCAGCTCAACGACGGGGTCGTCGTCGCCCGCTCCTCGAAGCTCACCGGGCGGGTGATCGACTGCAACGACTTCATCGACCAGTTCATGCTGCTGGCGGTGGTGGGGGCCTGCGCCGACGGCGAGACAGTCCTCACCAACGCCGAGATCTGCCGCCACAAGGAGTGCGACCGGATCACCCAGATGCACAAGGCCCTCTCGGCGATGGGCGCCGACGTGGAGGAGAGGCCCGACGGGCTGGTGATCCGCTCCAGCCGCCTCCGCGGCGCCAGGTTCGACAGCCGAGCCGACCACCGCATGGTGATGACGCTCGCCCTGGCGGCGATGGTGGCCGAGGGCGGCGGCAGCAGGATCAGCGACGTCGAGTGCGTCAAGAAGACCTTCCCGTCGTTCGTCGAGCGGATGACGGCCATTGGCTGCGACATGCAGAAACAGTAATTCGTATTCCGGGCTCCGAGTCCCGAACATGAAGGAGATCCAAGGTGCTGGGCAATACATTCGGACGCGTATTTCAGGTGACCACGTGCGGTGAGAGCTACGGCTGGCACGCGAGCAAAGACGGCGCGGGCTACGGCGGGGCGCTGTTCGCCATCGTCAACGGCGTTCCGTCGGGCATCGAGCTGGACGTGGGCATGGTCCAGGAGGAGCTTTACAAGCGCCGCCCGGGGCAGAGCAAGCTGGACTCGCCGCGGAAGGAGACCGACATCGTCGAGGTTGTCAGCGGGCTGTTCGAGGGGCGGACAACCGGCGCGCCCGTGGGCCTGCTCATTCGCAACGTTGACACCCAGGACCTGCACATCAACCAGTACCGCGAGGTGAAGGACGTTATCCGCCCGGGCCACGCGGAGGTGAACTTCTTTCACAAATACGGCGAGCACGGCGACTGGTGCGGGGCCGGGCGCGCCAGCGGGCGCGAGACCGTCGGGCGCGTCGCCGCCGGGGCGGTGGCAAAGCAGATCCTCGCCCGGGAGGGAATCGAGATCCTCGCCCACGTGGTCAAGTCGCACGGAATCTCCGGGCGGAGCCTCTCGGACGGGACAATGACCTTCGAGGAGCTCAAGGCCAACTACCGCGCCAACGACCTGAACTGCTGCGACGCCGAGGCGGCTGAGAAGATGATCGCCGACCTGCTGGTCGTGGGCGAGGACGGCGACACCGCCGGCGGGGACATAGAGATCGTCGCCCGCGGCGTGCCGGCGGGGCTGGGCGAGCCGGTCTTCGACAAGCTCAAGGCCACCATCGCCCACGGCCTGTGCAGCATCGGCGCCATGACCGGGCTGGAGTTCGGCGCCGGGGCGAAGGCGGGCGGGGTCCTGGGCAGCAAGTGGAACGACCAGCCGTTCCTCGAGGACGGAAAGGTCCGCTGGCGGACGAACAACTGCGGCGGCTTCCTCGGCGGGATGAGCAACGGCGAGGACCTGCTCATGCGGATGTACGTCAAGCCCACCCCCACGCTGTCCAAGGACCAGCAGACCGTGGACATGCTCAAGGTCAAGGCGGGCAAGCTGGCGGCCATCACCCGCCGAGACATCTCCATCTGCCCGCGGATTTACCCGGTGGCCGAGGCCATGGTCGCCATCGCCGTCACCGACGCCCTGTTCATGGCCCGCGGGTGGTACGGCGTCTCCCGGATGGACCCCAAGTGGGAGGCCATGACCGCCCCGAGGAACACCGGCGAGTACACGAAGTAGCCGCCGGCCAGTGGGCCTTCGCCTTGCCGCGGGCGCGCGCCCGCGGTACTATTGGAGGCGGGAAAGGGAGCCGCTACGATGAGACTGTTGGTGAACCTGGTTTACGACCCCGAATACAAGGGCTACGTGGCCGACGTGCCGGAACTGCCCGGCTGCATGAGCCAGGGCAAGACGATGGAAGCGGCCTTGAAGAACGTGAAGGAGGCCATCGCCCTGTACCTGGAAACCGTGCCGGGACGAAAGCGCAGGCCTACCAAGCCGGCGTTCACCACCGTCGTGGAGGTTTGAGGTGGCCAGACTGGCCGGAGTCTCGGGCAGAAGGGCCGTCGCGGCGTTCTGTCGCGCGGGCTACCGCGTGGCCAGGCAGCGCGGCAGCCACGTCATCCTGCGGCGCAGAGGCTTGCCCAACCTGGTTATCCCCAATCACCGATCGGTCGCCCCGTCCCTGCTCTGCTGCTCGCGTGAAGCGCCTGCCGCCCGTGCCAGGCAGAAAGGAAGCACAATGAGGAAGGCGTCTTTACTGTGCATGTCTGTGGTGATGTTGGCATGTCTGTGCGGCCTCGGGGTGCATGGGCGCACGGCTGAGGGCAAGCCCCCGGCCGCCACTACCCGCCCAGCCGCGGCCGGTCGGCTGGCGAAGCCCGAGATATGGATGTGCTATCGCGACCCGCTCGCCCTGGCCGCCACGGACGCACGCTGGGACTTCGTGAAAGGGCGCATATCGGGGATCAAGATATACATCGGCACGCTGCGGAAGGCACCCCCCGACAAGCTCGCCGCCCTGGCGGCGATGCTCAAGGCCGGCCGCATCCAGGTGGCCGTCGAGTGCGGCGGGACGCTCGGCTACGCCCCGCTGGACGAGACCAACGGCGAGAAGTCGGCCGAGATCGAGCTGCGGAACATCGACAAGTGGTACCGCGCCGGCGGGAAGGTGGACTACCTCGACCTGGACGGGCCCGTCCGCCGCCTGCTCTACCCGAAGAAGAAGAAAGGCTTCACCTCCGTCGAGAAGTGCGCCGGTGAGCTGATGGACTACATGCGTGCGGTCAGGAAGGCACACCCGGAGATTCGATTTTTCCTGCTGACGAACTTCCCCAACTGGGGCTACCGCGAGGGCGTCTCGTACCACGCCCGCGGGCCGAAGCGGCAGGATAACGGCGACTACGACGCCGTGGTGAGGACGGTGCTCAAGGCTGCTGACGCGGCGAAGCTGAGCTTCGCCGGCGTAACGGTGGACAACCCCTACGAGTACCTCATGGGCGAGCATTCGTCGGTGAAGCTCAAGGACCCGACCAAGGTGGACTGGATCAAGCGGGTCCGGGCGTACGAGGATTTCGCCCGCTCGCGGGGGCTGGAGTTCAACCTGATCGCCAACTCCGAGCGCGGCGGCAACACGTCGGACGAGGCCTTCTACGAGCGGACGCTGAAGATGGTGGACGCGTACGTGGCCGCCGGCGGCAGGCCCACCCGCTACATCATCCAGAGCTGGTATCCGTTCCCCAAGAGGCTCGTGCCCGAGACCGCGCCGCATTCGATGACTGCCCTGGTCAGGGCGGCGATGCTGAAGCTCCACCCCGCCGCGGCGCCCAAGGGGGACCCGGCCAAGGCCAAGGCCATCTACGAGCGCGGGCTGGCGGTGGAGAGGGGCGGCGACATCCAGGGCGGCATCGCCCATTTCCGCCGGGCGATCGAGGCCGACCCGGCCTACGCGCCGGTCCTGAACCACTTCGCCTGGCTGCGGGCGGCCAACCCCGATCCCAAGCTCCGCGACGGCGCCCAGGCTGTCCGCCTCGCCGAGCGGGCATGCAAGGCGGCCGTGGACGAGAAAAAGCCGACCATCTTCGCCGCGAACTGCCTCGACACGCTGGCCGTTGCGTACGCCGAGGCGGGGCGCTTCAAGGACGCCGTGGCGACTCAGAAGCGGGCCATCGCCGTGGTGAGGGCCGCGGGCCGCAGACGCGCGCCCAGGTCGTTCACCGCCCGGCTGAGGCTTTTCGAGGCTGGCAAGCCATACCACGACCGCCCGCGGTGACGAAACTCATGGGGAGTGCGGATGGATACGCAGACCGAGGCTCCGGGCGGACCCGAGCAGGCCAAGCGCCCCAGATCAATCTATGCCCAGTTACCCGAGGCGTTCGCCTATCCGTTCAGGGGCATGGGCTGGGCGGTTCTTGCGGCCGGGGCTGTCTGCTTCTGGGTGTTGAATGCTCTGCTGGCATTTCCCTCCAGCGGGTACTTCGGGATCTTCAAGCTGCTCCTCGCCATCGGGATAGGCGGGTACCTGTGCGCGTACATGATCAGGATAATTGGCTCTTCGGCCGACGGGCGCGAGGAGTTGCCGGACTGGCCGGAACTGACCAACTTTTGGGATGACATTCTCAGGCCGCTGCTTCTTGTGATTAGCACGGCCCTGTTCAGCTTCCTCCCGCTGATCGTCCATGTCTTGTCGTTCGCGTGGTCCGCGCCCGGTGACGCCACTTACCCCAGGGACGCCCTGTACTGGCTCTGCCTGGGCTGGGGGCTCATGTACCTGCCCATGGCGTTGATCGCCGTGGCCCTGTTCGATTCCTTCATGGCGCTGAATCCCCTGGTGGTGATCGGAGGGATCCTCAAGACGCTGCCGGCCTATCTGTTCGCGGCGGCTATCTTCTTCGTGTGCTATTTCGTCAGCGCGTGGGTCAAGGAGCTTATTTCCGCCGCGGTGCCGGTGGTCGGGTCGCTGATCGCCGGGGCCGTCGCCCTGTACTTCCTGATGGTCGAGATGCACGTCCTCGGCCTGTTGTACAATACTCACGCCAAACGCCTGGGATGGTTCGAGAGGTAGCTTCGGCACTCGCGCCGGCTCTGTCCCCGAGCGCCCCGCGCACTGCGACCCTCTAGCCCGGATATTTCACCACAGACCTGCCTGCCTGCCCACCGGCCGGCAGGCGGGCCGGCAGGCAGGGGTCACAGAGGTCACAGAACTGTTTCTCTTATAAACAGTTACAAGCGATCTGTCCGGCTTCGCGAAATGACACTCTGTTTCTTCTGGTCATGGGGTCTGGACAGGAACATACACAGGGGGCTCCATGACCCACGGGGCGCCAACGAGATATATCCAATGAGCCCTCCGAGAACTCTGTGGCCTCAGTGGTTCATGAGAAATGCAGTCTAGCGGTACTTCGCCTTCAGCGCCTTGCCGGCGGCGGCGGAGCGGCAGGCCAGGTCGATCACGTGAACCGGGCGGCGGGCCCACTGGGGGGTGATCACCAGCTTCGTCCCGCGCCGCAGGTGGTCGGCGATGTTCCGGTAGAACCGCTCGTGCTGTGACGGCGGGTTGGCACCCTTCCGCGTGACCGTCGAGCCGTCGCGGCCGTGGGTGATCAGCTCGTACGTCCGGTAGTCGAAGACGTACGTCCCCTTCGTGCCGGTGATCTCCACCTGGCCGCCCTTGGGCTTCGAGTCGAGCTGCGTAATCATCAGGCTCGACCAGGCACCGCCGGCGTACCGCACGACCGCGTAGGACTCGTCCTCGAAGGTGTCGGCCTTCCACGCCGTCCTGGGCGCCCAGAAGCCTTTCTTGGCGAACCCGGCCACCTCGACGATCGGCGAGTCGATGATCTGGAAGGTGTACTCCATGAGGTGCACGCCCCAGTCGTAGAGGATGCCGCCGGAGATGGTCTTGCTGGACCGCCACCAGTTGCGGGGCTTGCCCCATGAGCCCATGTGTGCCTCGACGCGGACGACCTGGCCGATGGCGCGGGAGCGGACGGTCTTGACGGCCTGGATGATGCACCCGTCCCAGTGGCGGTTGTGGTAGGTCGAGAGCAGGCGGCGGCCCTTCCGCGCGGCGGCGATCATCCGGTCGCACTCGGCCGTGGTTATGGCGAATGGTTTCTCGACGACGACGTGCCGGCCGGCACGGAGGCACTGAACCGCCAGCGCGGCGTGCGTGTTGTGCGGCGTGATGATCGCCACCACGTCCACCGCCGAGCGGCGCAGCATCTGGGCGGCCGAGGGGTAGGTCTCGATGCCCGGGAACTCCTCGGCCGCGGCCTTGAGCCGCCGCGGGTCGGTGTCTGCCACGGCCGTGGGCGTCATCCCCACCGCCGCCATCTCCTGCAAGTGACCCTTGCCCATGCCGAACGCGCCGCCGTAGCCGATCACGCCGGCCTTGATCTCGCTGGTCCTTCGCCTCGCCGCCATAGGAGCTGCCTCCTTCAGTAAAGGGTGATTGAGGCTGTATACTGAGCCGCCCCGGATCGATCAAGGGCGAAATCCGCCCGCATGGGAGGCGCCGACATGACGGCTGACCAAATCATACGGCTGCTGGCTCTGGAGCCGCTGGAGATGGAGGGCGGCTACTTCCGCGAGACCTACCGCAGCGCCGAGTCAGTCGCGGCGTCGGCCCTGCCCGACCGCTACGGCGGGGCGCGGAGCTTCGCCACGGCCATCTATTACCTGCTCACGCCCGACGTCTGCTCGCGGCTGCACCGGCTGGCCAGCGACGAGGTGTTCCACTTCTACCTGGGCGACGCCGTGACGATGCTCCAGATTCACCCGGCCGGGCGGTGCGAGGTGCTCACCCTCGGGCCTGACGTCGCCGCCGGGCAGCGCGTGCAGGTTGTCGTCCCGCGCGGCGTCTGGCAGGGCTGTCTGCTGGCTGGCGGAGGCGGCTTCGCCCTGATGGGCACCACCGTCGCCCCAGGCTTCGAGCGCGCCGACTACGAGGGCGCCGACCGCGACTCGCTGATCGCCGCCCACCCGGAGGTGAGAGGGCTCATAGAGAGGCTGACCTGATCAGCCGACGGGGGCGGCGAAGACCTTGACCGGGCTGAGCGTGCCGCGGTCGTTGGAGGCGACGGCTATCGCCAGAAGCTTTCCGCCCGCGTCGATGACGGCGACCTGCCCGTCGGGGGTCGGGGCAGGCAAGGCGATCCGCATTCCGCCGGCCAGGGCCCGCGCCTCGTCAGCACTTGCGGTCACTGTCGGCAGGTGTCTCACCGCGGCGATCGGCTCGATGAGGTGCTCTTCGGGCCTGAGGCCATCCAGCGTCACCGACTCGGCCAGGACGAACCCGCCGACGGCGGTGCGGGTCAGGGCCGAGCAGTACCCGCCCAGGCCGAGCGCCACCCCGAGGTCGCGGGCGAGGGCGCGGATATAGGTGCCGCTGCCGCAGGTCACGTCGATCCTCAGGCGGGGGAACTCGTAGCCCAGCAGGTCGATCGCGTGGACGGTGACGGTCCTGGCCGGCAGGTCGGGGGCCTGTCCGCGGCGGGCGAGCTTGTATGCCCGGCGTCCGGCGACGTGCACGGCCGAGTGGGCGGGGGGGACCTGGCTGATCTCGCCGACGAAGCCGGCGAGCGCCTCGCGGACGGCCGCCTCGGGCGGGGCGGAGGCGGGCGTCTGTGCGATCTCGCCTTCCGGGTCGTCGGTCGTGCTTCTCGCCCCCAGCGTGACCTCGGCGACGTAGCGCTTCGCCTGGGCCTGGACGTACTGGGCCAGTCTGGTGGCCGGGCCCACGCAGACGACCAGCACGCCCTCGGCGAAGGGGTCGAGCGTCCCGGCGTGGCCGACCTTGACCTTCCGCCCGAGCTGTCGGCGGACCGACGCCACCACGTCGTGGCTGGTCGGCCCCGGCGGCTTGCGGATGTTGAGGAAGCCGAACATCTCCCGCCCATTCTGGTCCGCAACTGCCCGATCTTCGAGCATTTTCCGGCCGGAGGGGCGCCTCTTCGCCAGGCGGGCTAATGCCCAAGCGGCCTGTGGCCCGATACATAGGACTGTTCCGGAGAAGATGTCCCGAGTGCCGCCATGGACAATTCCCCAGACATCGTGGCCGGCCCGCCCGAGACCAGGCGTGGCCGGAAGTTCTTCACCCTCGATGAGGCCCAACGGGCCCTGGCGCTGGTCCGCCGCATCGTTGCGGACATAGTGGCCGAGTATCCGCACCTGCTCGAATTGCAGGAGATGCTCGAGGGGCTCCAGCAGTCCGGCCCGGTCACGGAGATCCGCCGGCTCCAGCGTCAGATCGCCGCCTCGGTGTCGAAGTTGCAGGACTACGCCGCGGAGCTGGACGAGATAGGGGTGGAGATCCGCGACTTCACCCGCGGGGTGGTGGATTTTTCGGCCATCCAGGACGGGCGCGAGGTCAAGCTCTGCTGGCGGTTCGGCGAGCCGCAGATCAGGCACTGGCACGAGGTCGGGGCGGGGGTGGGCGACCGCAAGCTGATCGGCGGGTCCCGCCCGGCCGCCCGGTCGGCACCGCGTAAGCTGGAACGGTCGTAGGGGTCGCGCCGGCGGGCTCCGCCGCCACTGGCCTTCCAGGCGGCTCCCGCGGCGCGCACAGCTCAACTCGGGCCCGCATCCTGCCGATATCCCGCGCGTTGGAGGCTGGGGAGACGCGAGGGACACTATGAACGAACAGCCGGCAGCGGGGCAGCCGGTCGCGTCGGAACAGGGGCAGATGCTCCAGGGCCTGTTGCGAACGAGCATCGACTTGGGCTCCATGCGCGACCGCCAGGAGCTGCTGGAGCGGATCCTCTCCGAGGCCCGGCGGCTGAGCGGGGCCGAGGCGGGCAGCCTGTACGTCCGCGCCGGCGACCAACTTGAGTTCGCGCTCGCCCAGAACGACGCCATCGACGTCTCCGAGATCGCCCGGACCTACCTCGGGCATCGGCTGAAGATCGACACCCGCTCGCTGGCGGGCTTCGTCGCCCACACCGGGCGGGGGCTCAACATCCCCGATTCGTACCACCTCGCGCCCGGCACGCCGTTCAGGATGAACCGCGACTTCGACGCCGCCAGCGGCTACACCACCGCCAGCATCCTGGCCCTGCCGCTGACCTGCCCCGACGGGGAAGTGGTGGGCGTGCTGGAGCTGATCAACCGCCTCGATCCCGCCGGGGGGCGCGTCCCATTCCCCGACAAGGACTCCGCCGCCCTGACGTCGCTGGCTACCCTGGCGGCGGTGAACGTCCACAACGCCCTGCTGATCGAGGAGCTGATGGAGGCGCGCCTGGACACCATCATGCGGCTGAGCGTCGCCGCCGAGTTCCGCGACAAGGGCACGGCCAGGCACATCAACCGCATCAGCGGCCTGAGCGCCCTGATCTTCGAGACGCTGGGGCTGGGCGCCGAGCAGGTCGAGATGATCCGCCACGCCAGCCCAATGCACGACATAGGCAAGATCGCCGTTCCCGACTCGATCCTGCTCAAGCCGGGAAAGCTCACCGCCGAGGAGCGGCGGATCGTCGAGACGCACAGCGTCGTCGGGGCGCAGATCCTGGGCGACCCCAAGAACGAGCTGATGGCCATGGCCCGTGACATCGCCCTGAGCCACCACGAGCGATGGGACGGCAAGGGCTACCCCCACCGCCTGGGCGGGGTGAAGATCCCCCTTCCGGCCAGGGCCGTCTGCCTGGCCGACGTCTTCGACGCACTCGCCTCCGAGCGCTGCTACAAGCAGGCCTTTCCCATGGGCCAGGTCATCGACATCATCCGCTCCGAGAAGGGCGGGCACTTCGACCCGAGGATGGTGGAGGCCTTCCTGGAGGTCACCGACCGGTTCATCGCGACGTATCAGGGCGAGCAACTCGCCCCGGATTGAGTGCCCGCGGGCCTGCCGCCGGGCGGCAGCGGGCGAGTCCTGTGCCAGAGCAGCAGGACTTAGGCCCATTCGTGCAGAGGAGATGTTGTCAAAAGGAAGCTGATAGGGAGAATCCAATGAAGAGCAACGTCGCAGTCTGGTTCGTCGGCGGGCTCGTGTGTGGACTGGGCTCGCTACTGCTGGCGCTGGCGATTATCAGCGGACCATCTCAGGCTCCGGCCTCGCCTCCGCCCCAGAGCATCGACGACACGCGCGTGGGCAAGGCCGTCCTCCGATTCGTCGAAGAGCTGATCGCCGAAAGGGAGGTCGGCAGGAACGACGCCGCCCGCGCCCCGCTGAAGAGCGACCTGCAGACCGTGCGGAGCCAGATCGAACTGTACAGGGTCCAGCATAACGACCGCGCGCCCGGCGTGGACACCGACGGCCGGTTCCCCCCGGGGCTGTTCGTCTCGCAGATGACGCGCCAGACGAAGGTCAACGGGGAAGTCTGGTCCGGTCAGGGCCGGCGCGCCGACTACACGTTCGGGCCCTATCTTTATAGTATGCCTGCCAACCCGTTCGTCAAAGGCCCGGCCGCATCCAGGGTCTCCGGCGGCCAAGGGCCGCCCCCGGGCGACGGTTCGACCGGATGGTACTTCAACACCCGCACGGGCAAGTTCTCCGCCAACGACCCGGACAACAGGAACATGTGAGCCCGCCGCCTGTCAGGCTGACGGGCAGATGAACGACCGGGCTGTCGGCGCTTCGCCCGGCTGGTGTTGGCGTGCTCAGCTTCAGTAAGCATGTTACGCCGCATCCACACCCGCGTCCACAGGCGCGCCGATTCTCGGCTTGACATTCCTCCCGCACCGCGGTACCGTTCAGTGCGTATTACTCGAGTTTACCATGCAGACGGCGACCAACCGCAACCAGGACGCACCGTCGCGTGCACTTCGCCTGAGGCGACGGGCCTCCGTTCGCTGAGGCCCACGCCAAAACCCTTGCCCTGCGCCCCTGATTTGTCTTTCATTGACCCTTCTCTCATCCCAGAATCTGTATTGACGCGAAGGAGAGATCAAGATGCACGAGAAGATAAAGAAGATCGTGCTGGCATACTCCGGCGGGCTCGACACCTCGGTGATCCTGCCGTGGCTCAAGGACCGCTACAGCGGGGCGAAGGTCGTCGCCTTCGCCGCAGACCTCGGCCAGGGCGATGAGGAACTCGGCGGCATCAAGAAGAAGGCCCTCTCCAGCGGGGCAGACAAGTGCGTGGTGGCGGACCTGCGAAAGGAGTTCGCCGAGCAATGGTGCTTCAAGATGCTCGCCGCCGGAGCGGTGTACGAGCACGAGTACCTGCTGGGCACCTCCATCGCCCGCCCGCTGATCGCCAAGGCACAGGTCGCCTGCGCGAAACAGGAGAAGGCCGACGCCGTCGCACACGGCGCGACCGGCAAGGGCAACGACCAGGTCCGCTTCGAGCTTACCTACATGGCCCTGGCGCCGAAGCTGGCGATCATCTCGCCGTGGAAGGACCCGTCGTTCGAGCTGACCAGCCGGGAGGCGGCGGTTGAGTACGCCAAGGCCCGCGGCATCCCCATCGCCCAGACGAAGAAGAAGATCTACTCCCGCGACCGCAACCTCTGGCACATCAGCCACGAGGGCGCCGACCTCGAGGACCCGGCCAACGAGCCGCGGGACGACCTTTGGGTGATGTCGGTGCCGGTCGCCAAGGCACCCAGCCGCCCGGGATACGTGCGGGTCGACTTCGTCAAGGGCGTGCCGGTGGCGCTGGACGGCGTCCGCCTGGCCGGCCACGAGCTGGTCGCGCGGCTCAACAAGCTCGG
>CBFCZU010000018.1:0-29655 GCA_965602635.1 uncultured Planctomycetales bacterium
CCGGCGCCTGCAACGGGGCGTCCGGCGCCTCCACGCTCGAGCCGACGAACGAGTTCCCGCATCGGTTGCACCGCATCGCCGCCTCGCGCATCGGCGACGGCACCTTGAAACGGCGATGGCAGCTTGGGCACTCCACAACGTGCATCACAGCTCTCCCGCACTCCGCGCCGGCAGGGGCATTCGCCGCCGGCGCACGTATCATTCTATTACCTCTCGGCAGTACCTGCCAGTTCGCTGAACTTGCGGGGCATTTGCCGCCCCGTCGGTTCCTACCACTTCGCCTCCACTTGGCATATAGTGGCCGCCTCTTTGGAGGTGTTCGCGATGTGGCAAGCGGCGCTGGCCTTTACGCTCGTCCCGGAGGGGCTTAGTCCGGTTACGTTCCTGCTGCTGGGCGGGCTCTCGGCGCTGGTGCTGGGGGCGGGCAAGGCGGGTTTCGCCGGCGGCGTGGGGCTGCTGAGCGTGCCGCTGATGATCCACGCCTGCGGCGGCGAGACCAAGCTCGCCCTGGGGATCATGCTGCCCCTGCTGATCGCCTGCGACTACGTCAGCATCGCCCTGTGGTGGCGGCGCTGGGACTGGCGCAACGTCCGCCTGCTGCTGGGCGGGATGGTCGTCGGAGTGGCGGCCGGCTGGGTGACGCTTTATCTGTTCGATGAGCTTGGCGCCGAGGCCGGCAAGAAGGTGACCAACGCCGCCCTGAGCTTCTCGATCGGGCTGATCGCCCTGGGTTTCGTCGGCCTGCAGATCTTCCGCTCCCTGCGGGGCGAGCTGACGCCCTTCCGCCCAAGCCTGCTGCACGGGTCCCTGACCGGCTGGGGGGCCGGGCTCACCAGCACGGTCTCACACGCCGCCGGGCCGATCGTCACCATGTACCTGCTGCCGCAGAGGCTGCCCAAGGGGCGCTACGTCGCCACCACCGTCCTGTACTACTGGATCGGCAACCAGGCGAAGCTGATCCCGTACTACGAGCGGAAGATGCTGGCGCTGCCGGCGCTGGCGGCGGACCTCGCCCTTGTCCCCGCCGTCGTGGGTGGCGCGCTGCTCGGCTTCTTCCTGCACAATCGCGTCAACGAGAAAGTCTTCCGCGTCATCGTCCACGCCATGCTGGGGGCGGTGGGGCTGCACCTGGTGGTAACCGCGGCCCCGAAGCTGTTCGGTTAGCCGACGGCCGCCGACGCCGGCCCGGTGCGTTGCAACGCCGCAGGCCTCGCGGTAGCATACTTCCCATGGAACGGCCTGTCGGGCTGGAGCGAGCTTGCCGCGGCGGTGAGGCGCCGGACGTGGGGGAGGTGATCGTCCCCGGCGAGCGGATCATGCAGCGCCTGGACGAGCTGGCCGCCGAGATCGCCGCCGCCTATCCGGGCGGGGAGCTGACCCTCCTGGCCGTCATGAACGGGGCATTGTTCTTTCTGGCCGACCTGGCCCGCCGCCTGCCCATGCGGGTGGAGCTGACCACCGTCCGCGTCCGCAGCTACCGCGGGCGGGAGGTCCGCCCCGGCGGCGCCGAGATCGTCGGCGAGCTTTGCGACGACCTGTCCGGGCGGGAAGTGCTGATCGTCGATGACATCCTCGACACCGGGAGCACCTTGGATCTGGTGGCCGAGGCGGTGACCTCGCAGCGGCCGGCGAGCTGCCGTGTCTGCGTCCTGCTCCGCAAGGGCCGACCGGACGCCCGACCGGCGAGGGCCGATTTCGTCGGCTTCGACATACCCGACCGCTTCGTCGTCGGATACGGGCTGGACCTCGACGGGTGGGGGAGGAACCTGACGGACATCGTGGCACTCACGGAGGATGCGGGCGACCGGAAATGACCCCCTCGGCCGAGCCAACCTCGCAGGGCGCCCAGATGGCTGCCCATCTTGTCCCAGCCGATCTGCTCGGCGGGCAGGAGGTGATCATCCTGGCCATTAAGCCCAGCGCGTGGTTCGTGCTGCTGTCGTCCTTGCCGGTTCTGGCCTCGGCCGCGGTGGTGGGGGTCGTGGCGTACGTGGTCAACGTGTATCATCCGCGGATGCCCGCCCAGGTCATTCTCACGCTGTGCGCGGCCGGGGGGATGGCGCGGCTCATGGTCGCCTGCTGGCAATGGCTTGGCAGGACATACGTGCTGACCAACCGGCGCATCATCGTGGTCCGGGGGCTGATGAACGCTCAGGTGACGGCGGCCGGCCTGACGGACGTTCGTCGGGTGGTGCTTGAGGCGTCGCTGTCGGAGCGGGCGGTCTCGGCCGGGAGCATCTTCTGTCTGGCCGGGACGGACGCCGACTCGGGAGGGACCGACCAGGAGGACCGCTCAGCCGTCGCCTGGAACGTCATTTCCCGCCCGCAGCAAATCCACGACGTCATTGAGGACGCCGTCAGGCGCGCCCACCGCGCCGAAGGCCAGACCGCAGCGGGCGGCGGTCAGTAGCCTCGCACTCGCCTGGGGCGCAAAAACTGCGCCACGACCGGATGGGGCGGCCATGGCGCGGAAGGGGCAGGCAGGCATCAGGCGATAAGGAGCTATTCTTAAGAGGGCGCACCTCCAGCCAAACGTCTCTTCCGCCTGTGCAGGGCCAGGGTCGCGCCCAGGGCGATGACCGACAGCGCCGCAGGCTCGGGCACCGGCACGCTGCCTGACTGGGCGGAGGAGCCGCCGCCAAGGGAGACGTCACCGGTGGCGTGGTACGATCCGGCCAGGGCGGAATCCACCCCGGTGGCGAAGCTGCCGCCCCAGACGCGGAAGGCTGCATCGACCACGGCGTTGTCGCCGAGACCCACGTTGTGGTCGAAGACGTTGATCACCAGGCCGCCCGCGCCCGTCGTGGCGAACTGGACGCTGCTTCCGGCAGCGAAGCTGCCCTGCACGTTCAGGACGACGTTGCCGGCGGAGGTGTCCACGCTTACGGTCCCGCCGTCGGCAATGGAGAAGCTCTGCACCGTGTAGGTGCCGGCGGAGAGCCCGAGCGTGGCGGTGTTGCCCAGGACGACGTCACTGTAGGCGCCGGGGTCGAGTATCGTGGTTGTGCCGTCCCCGGGGCGGATCTCCAGCGAGCCCACCTCGCCGGCGTCGGGCCGATCGCCCATGGATGGCGGCAGGAAAGTGTCGGCCGTCACGGCGCCCGGCTCGGTCGAGCCGGTGACCGTCGTCTTCCTGCCGAGGGTGAGCGTGCCGGTCAGCCCCGGGCGGGCGTCGCCGACGACCGTTGAGTTCTTGTCGATCGAGATGTCGCTGTTGCCCAGGACGTCTCCGGTGACGTCGGCATTGCGATCGATGGTGATGACGCCCGTGGCCGCGGTGACGTCACCGACGATCACGGCCTTCATGGCGACAGTGACGCTCTGGCTGGTCCAGTCGCCCACCAGGTCGAGGCCCTTGGCTGCGAAGCCGACGCCATTGGCCAGCACCCGCCCGCGGACCGTGGCGTTCAGCCCCAGGTCGATGTCTCCGGCGGCATAGATGCTTTCCAGTAGGGCTCCGGGCTCAGCGACGAAGTTCTGTCCGGCCGCGGCGGCAGCGTCGAGAGTCACGTTGCTGCCAAGGGAAATGTCGCCCCCGGACCACAGGACAAGCTGGTCGATCTCGGGGGTGATAGCGTCAGCGGCCACTTGGGCCGAACTCGCCGCCCACATCGCGGCTAGTGCCCCGGCCATGGCCAGTCTGGAGAGGTGTCTCGTCTTGCCCATGTCCTTTTACTCCAATAACTTACGTCCGGGGCCTCCACGGCCCCACCCGCGTAAGGAAGGACTGGTACCACTGGAGTGTACGATTCACCTTCTCCCCCGGGCCAATGAGCCGGCCGAAAAGCCCGGTCCGCCGGGGTCGGTCGCCGGTGGGGCCCGGTTCAGGCCGGTCACCCCCGAGGCCGAGCCGCGCCACAGCCGGCGGGCAACAGCGTTGACACGCCTGCCCCCGGTTCATACCATCACCGCTTCGGAGGTCCTCGCTCCTCCCGGAAGGGACCGACGAAGAGATACACGCGCCGGGAGACGGCGCCGGCAGAAGGGTCGGCACGTCGGCTTGTTCTCGACGCCTAACCTCGTGTCAGGGAGTCTTAATCCCATGATAAAGGCACGCCTCTTCACCCCAGGGCCGACGGACGTTCCGCCGGAGGTCCTCATCGAAATGGCCAGGCCGATGTTTCACCACCGCACCGGGCGGTTTAAGGAGATGTTCGCCCAGGTCAACGACGGCTTGAAGAAAATCCTGATGACAGGCAACGACGTGCTGACCATCGCCGGGTCGGGCACGGCGGGCATGGAGGCGGCCATCGCCTGCGCCGTGCCGCGGGACAAGAAGGTGCTCGTCTCCGACGGCGGGAAGTTCGGCGAGCGCTGGGTCAAGGTCGCCCGGAAGTACGGTCTGGACGTGGACGAGCTGAAGCTGGAATGGGGCACGGGCCTTCAGGCCGATACGGTCGAGCAAAAGCTCGCCGGCGGGGAGTACGGGGCGGTGGTGACGGTGTACAGCGAGACCTCCACGGGCACGGCCTGCGACCTGGAGGCGATAGGGCGGGTAGTGGCCAAGACCGACGCCATCCTCATCGCCGACTGCATCACCGCCGCCGGCACGCTGCCGCTGAGGACCGATGCCTGGAACGTGGACATCGTCGGCGCCGGCAGCCAGAAGGCGTTCATGCTGCCGCCCGGACTGGCGATCGTATCGGTCAGCGAGAAGGCCTGGCGGTGCATCGAGGGCGTGGAAGCGCCGCCCTTCTACCTGGACCTGAAGGCCTACGGCAAGAAGGTCGTCGATAACGACACCCCCTACACCGCGCCGGTGAGCCTGATCCGCGGGCTCCAGGTGGCGGTGGACATGATAAACGAGATCGGCATCGAGAAGGTCTGGGCGCGGACGGCCATGCTGGCCAAGGCAACCCGCGCCGCGGCGGAAGAGATGGGCATGAAGCTCTTCTCCCGCGAGCCGAGCGACTCGGTCAGTGCCCTGCTGTATCCCGACGGCGTGGACGACGGCTTCCGCAAGGCTCTGCAAGCCAGGTACGGCTGCTCGATCGCCGGCGGGCAGGAGGCGCTGAAGGGCAAGTGTTGCCGCATCTCGCACATGGGCTACGTTGACCCGCTCGACACCCTCGGGCTGATCGCGGCAATGGAGTACACCCTCGCCGAGCAGGGCGCGAAGGTTGAGATCGGCTCGGGCGTGGCCCGGGCGGCGAAAGTCCTCAAGGACTGGCAATAGGAGGCCGGCCATGAAGGTCTTGATCGCGGACAAACTCAGCAAGGTCGGCATCGAGTGGCTCCAGAGCCAGGACGACGTGGACGTGGACGTGAAGGCGGGCCTGCCCGCGGGCGAGCTGGCCAAGATCGTCGGCGGCTACGACGGCATGATCATCCGCTCCGGCGTCAAGGTCACCGCCGAGGTGCTCGCCGAGCCGGGCCAGCTCAAGTGCATCGCCCGCGCGGGCGTGGGCGTGGACAACGTGGACGTGCCCACCGCCACCGCCAAGGGCATCATCGTGATGAACACCCCCGGCGGGAACACCATCTCCACCGCCGAGCTGACCTGGGCGCTGATGCTGGCGATGTCGCGCAAGGTCGTCCCGGCGAACGTCTCGCTGCGCGGCGGGGCGTGGGATCGGAAGAAGTTCGAGGGCACCCAACTGGCGGGCAAGACACTCGGCGT
The DNA here is from genome assembly GCA_965602635.1 of uncultured Planctomycetales bacterium. Taxonomy (GTDB): domain Bacteria; phylum Planctomycetota; class Phycisphaerae; order SM23-33; family SM23-33; genus CBFCZU01. The sequence goes on from CBFCZU010000018.1 coordinate 5,621, forward strand.
GATCGGAATGGGGCGGATCGGATCGGCCGTGGCAAAGCGGGCCCTCGCCATGGAAATGCGCGTCATCGCCTATGACCCCTACTTCGGCGGCGAGTGCCCGGAGGGCTCCTTCGAGATGGTCAAGACGCTCGAGGAGCTCTGCAAGCGCAGCAGCTACATCTCCGTCCACGTCACCAAGACGACCGAGACCATGGGAATGATCGGCGCCGAGCAGATGGCCCTGATGAAGGACGGCGTGCGGCTGATCAACGCCGCCCGGGGAGGCATAATCGACCCCCAGGCCCTGCTGGATGCCCTGGAGTCCGGCAAGGTGGGCGGTGCGGCCATCGACGTCTGGACCGAAGAGCCGCCTGCCTCCGAGGCCGAGAAGAAACTCATCGCCCACGAGCGCGTGCTGGCCGTGCCTCACCTCGGCGCCAGCACCGAGGAGGCCCAGGAGCAGGTGGCGATGGACGCCGCCAGCCAGCTCGTCGAGGCCCTCCGCGGCGGGCAGATCCGCAACGCCCTGAACGCCCCCGGGTTCGACCGGGGGATGAGCCCGCTGATGAGGCGCTACGCCGAACTGGCCCAGCGGATGGGGACGATCCTGGCCTCGGTGACGCCCGGTGCAATCCGCAACGTACAGGTCCTCTACCGCGGCGTCATCAGCGGCGAGAACGTCTCCGTCCTCACGACCTACCTGACGCTGGGACTCATCAGGCCGCACGTGGAGACGGTCAACGTCATCAACGGCCCGGTAGTGGCCCGCGAGCGGGGCATCGAGGTCGAGGTGGTCACCGCCGCCAGGAGCAAGGACTTCTCCAGCCTCATCGAGGTGGATATCGAGACCGATGAGGAAAAGCGGTCCGCCGTCGGGACCGTCTTCGCCAATAAGTTCCTGCGGATCATCTCGCTGGACGGCTACCGCATGGAGATGCAGCCCGAGGGCCCGCTGGCGATAATGTTCAGCGACGACCAGCCCGGCGTGATCGGCAACGTCGGCGCCGCCTTCGGAGCCGCCGGCATCAACATCGCCAACATGACCTTCGGGCGTAAGCGCTCCACCCGCAAGTCGATCCTGGCGGTCAACCTCGACGGCCCGCCCACCGATGAGGTCCTCAAGCAGGTCGCCGACATGGACTTCATGGACGCTGTGTATTTCCTGGTCTTGCCGACGCTGTCGGGACATGAGCTTTGAGGCGCCCACGCGGAGCCCCCCCGAAGGGATGAAATGAAGTGAGCCTCGGGCAGCATTCATTCCCCCTGTCGGCGTGGGCCTTCCTGGCGGGGGCGTGCTTCGCCTGCATAGGCATCTCGTATCGCCTGGGCCAGGCCAGGGGCGTCAGGCCCACGCAAATCGCCCTGGTGATGTCGCTGGGTGGGGCGGTGGTCTTCGGCCTGCGGTGCTGGGGAATTGCCTTCGGGGAGGTCCCGCTTCGCCTGTGGCTCTTCGGCCTGGCGGCGGGAAGCGGCCAGTATCTCACAATGCTCTTGATCAGGCACGCCCTGGCGAGGGGAGGACTGACGGCCGTGTGGTGTGCCGTGGGGCTCCAGTTCCTGCCGACTATCCTCTACGCCCGGCTCTTCCTCGACGAGCAGATCCCGCCGCTTCGATTTGTCGGGGTGGCGGCGGGGGTCGCCTGCGTGCTGGTGGCTGCACTGAGGCAGAAGGGCGACTCCGCCCCGAGGGCGGGCGCGCCCACCCGCCCGGGAGGCTACGTCGTCTATTCGGCCATCCTGTTGGCCATTCTCTTTGGCAACAGCCTACTTAGCATTGGAATCAAGGATCTGAGCGCCCGTCCGTCCGGCCCGGACAGCTACTTCGCCCGCTTCGCCGACCTGTACTGCCTCCTGATGTACGTCTTCCTCGGGCTGTTCATCTGCATTGGGCAGGTCGTGCGGAGGGGCCCGGGCGTGCCTCTGCGGCGGCTGCTGCCGGTGGGTCTCCTGGCCGCGGGCGGCTCGACGCTGGGGCTGTGGGCGCTGGGGCGATGCTCGGCCCTGCCGGCGGCGCTGGTGTTCACCGTTTCCGGGGTCGTCTCGATCCTGGGTGCGGCCATGGCGTCGGTGCTGGCCCTGGGGGAGAAGCCGACGCGGCTGTGGTACGCCACGGTCGCCCTGGCCGTGCTGGCGATCGTCCTCGTCCAGGTAGGCTAGGCGCGGCGGCGGAGCATGGTGTAGGGGCCGTCGGGAATGACCGCCACGCGGGCGTCCGGGCGGGCGGCGAGGTACTCGTCGATTGCACGCTGGGCGCGGGCCTGGGCGTCACCCTCGCCGAGGATCGCCCTGACCGCGATCCGCCGCTGAACGTCGCCTTCGATGCCGTCGCTGACGAACCACAGGCTCTCCCGCCCGATCCGCGCCAGGACGCGGCACTGCATCTGCAACTCCCACTGGTCGAGCAGCGTCCGGTCCTTGTGCCGCTCGATGTCGCCCAGGAATCGCCGCCAGTCGTTGTCGTAGCCGAGCATCAGCTCAGTGTAGGCCTGCGAGCCGAGCCCCTCGCCGCAGTGTGAGACCTGAAGCAGCGTCGAGCCCGGCTCCAGCGCCGGCAGGGCGGTGCACATGCCCTTGACCGCCTGGTAGAAGGTCTGGTCCAGCGGGAATCCGCCGCCGTTGGTGACGACCAGGTCGAACGGCCCGTCGATCTCGGCCGTGGTCCACCGGGCGACGTCCTTGCAGCCGGCGAGGTGGGCCGCCTCCAGCTCGCCGCAATAGACGCCGGCGATCTGCCTGTCGAGGGTTATCGCCACGTTGAAGAGGAAGTCCACGCCCACCTTCCTGGCGACGGACAGGGCGATCTCGTGGCAGGGGTTGCCCTCGAGCACGCCGTTATCGGCGCGGTCATCGGCGAGCGTCTCGTAGCCGTGGAACCGCTGCACTGTGGCCAGGTCCACCAGCGCCGGGCAGACGCCCTTTCGCCCGCCGGAGAAGCCGGCCATGAAGTGCGGCTCGATGTAGCCGGTGACGATCCGCAGATCGGCCTGGGCGAAGCGTCGGTTGACGCTCACCGGCTGCCCGCCCGCGGCCGCGTCGCTGATCCTCACCAGCGTGGCGGGATTGGCGGCGACGTGGTCGATCACCTCCACCCGCGAGGCGATATCACCCCCGATGAGGATCTCCCGCTCGGCCGGGGTGCTCGGGCGGTGCATGCCGGTGCCGATGATGATGACGATCTGAGAGTCGCCCACGCCGGCGGCGTTGAGGACATCGAGCATGGGCGGCAGGAAGACCTTGTTGGGCACCGGGCGGGTGATGTCGGAAATGGTGATGGCCACGGTCTCGGGCCCCCTGGCCGCGACCAGCTCCGCTAGCGGGGGCGAATCGATGGGTCTGGCCAGCACCTCCCGCACGGCCTGATACGGATTGGCCAGCGGCGGGGCGGGCGCGCCGGTCAGCACCGCCGCCGAGGCGGGCACGCTCACCGTAAGCCCGTCCTTGCCGTAGAGCAGTCGGACGTCCTTCATTGCTCGATCCCGCGGCGGTCAGGGGGTCTTCGGGGCGGGCTTCTCGCTCGGCTCCGGGGGCTTGGGCCTGGGCCCCATGCTCGTGAGAGATCTGCGGCAGTGCGTGCAGTTCTCCAGCGTCTGGGGGGTCCACCGCATGCAGTTGGGGCAAGACACGGCCACGACCGCCTGTTTCTTGCCGCATTTGGGGCACAGCATCGCCTCGGTGCCGTCCATCACCGTCGGCGGGACCTTGTCGCTGGTAATGTAGAAGACCCTCTTGCGGGTCGAGCAGTGGCTGTAGAAGCAGAGGAACGCGACCCTCCTCACCCGCGTCGGCGGGGTGCGACGCTTGGGCTTCGGCTTGGCCCTGACTGCCACTCGCGCCGGCACGGGCTTGGCCATCGCCAGGGCTTTGATTGCCACCTGGCGGAATCCCGGCAGGAAGTCGGCCAGCGCCGCCAGGCCGGCCTGGCCAGGGCCCTGGAGGCGTATGTCCTCGCCCTCTTCCGAGGCCCGCAGCGAGCCGGCATGCTCGGTCACCTGCTCCAGCGAGCCCGAAGGGGGCTGGCTGAGCAGAATCGTCGCCTTGCCCCTCGGCTCCGGGTCGATCGAGAAGACCAGGGCGGTCTGCTGCCCCTCCCAGGCCGGCTCGGTCATCGGCGCGCTCAGGGCCGAGCGGACGCAGGCACGCAACGCCGGCAGCTTCGCGCAGCCGACGATGGCACGACCCTTGGTGGGGACCTTCGCCAACAGCGCCCTGATCCGCTCCTGCTGGGCGGGGTTGACCTTGCACCGGCCCGCGTCGTCGATTGTCTCCGCCGTTCCCACGAGCATCTCGCCGGCGCCGTCCATGCCGCTCAGCCTGGCGGGCGCCAGCCGGAGCACTCCGTGGGAGGCGGGCTTGTCGGCCTGGAAGGTGCCCTTCAGCTTCATGTCCGTTGCCCGACCCAGCAGGTCAGCCGAGAGATTCCGCGCCGCCGGGCCGGCCAGTCGCAGCAGGAAATGGGGCACAGGCGCGTCGTCTTCCGCCAGCGACCATAGGCCGGGGGTCGAGCCGGGCACTGCCGAGCCCGGCCGCTGGCCGTAGAGCATTCCGAACATCCGGCTGATCTCGACCGGCGAGCCGCCAGCCAGGAAGAGCGTGCCCGAGGCGGGCATGGCGCCCTCCCTGATGCGCCTCGTCGCGTTGGTCCACAGCTTGCTCCCGGCTACCTGGGCGATCACGGGCGCTCGCGAGGCCGAGGCCTTCGCCATGGCCTTGGCCGCCCGGTGCAGGTCCACGTGCAGCAGGAAGAAGGCCCCGTCGGGCGCCCGCTCGGTCGCCGCCAGAAGCTCCGGCGAGAGCGGGAACTGCTTGGGCCCCGTGGGCGTGGGCCTGGGTGCGGGTCTGGGTGTGGGTCTGGGTGTGGGCTTGGGCGTGACAGTGGGCTGCAGCCGGGGGCTCCTGGCCGGCGGCGTGCGCTTGGCGACGGCAGGGCGCGCCTTGCGAGCCTGGGGCTCACGCGATGGCGTTGGTGCGGGTTCCTCCCAAGGCTTCCACACCAGGGCGACGACTCCAGCCGCCACGATCAGCACCAGCAGTACCGCCCCGCCAATGAGCATGCGGCGTTTCTTGGCCGCTTTGATCGCCTCGGCCTGGGCCCGCTGGGAGGCGCGGGCCTGCTCCAGCGGAGTCGGCTCGCGGGAGGCGGCCTCGACGGCCTCGGTCTGCTCCTCGTCGTCGGCGAAGTCGATTACTCCCCCGTCCTCGATTGCTCCGAGCCTGTCAGTCTTGCTCCTGGGGTCGGTGGCGGAGGCGAGGTCAAGCTCGGGCTCCTTGGGCTCGGCGACGTCTTCAATTCGGCTGGGCGGGCGAGGTGGAGGTGCCTCATCCCTGGCCGCTCCGGCAAGGGCGGCAGCGGCCGCCAGCTCAGCCGCTGCGTCGGACGCCCCGGCCGCCGCCGGGGGGGGAATGTCCACCACAGCCTTGCAGAACGGGCAGCGTCCCTTCTTGCCCGCGACCGCCTCGGGAACCCGCACCGGTTTGCCGCAGTGCTCACAGACAAAATGGATCATTTTCTACCTCGATTCGGCAGGGCGAATCTGATAAACGATCAGCTTTCCATTGTACCAATTTTAGTCTGCCTCCCGTCACGGACAAGGGTGTTTTCCGAGGCCGCGACGGGCTCCGGCCAAGGCCGGAGGCATGGCCAGGAGAACCGCGATGCCCTCAGCAGTTAAGATCCCTCGCAGCGAGTATCCCCGTCCGCAACTGGTTCGCCCTCAGTGGCTGTGCCTCAACGGCCGATGGTCGTTCGCCGAGGACGCCGCCGGCAGCGGCGAGGCCAGGGGCCTGCCAGCCAAGGGCCTCCTGCCCGGGGAGATCATCGTGCCCTTCTGCCCGGAAAGCGAACTCTCGGGCATCGGCAATCGCGACTTCATGCCATGCGTGTGGTACGCGCGGCGGTTCACCCCCCCGGCCTCCTGGAAGGGCAAGCGGCTGCTGCTGCACTTCGGGGCGGTCGATTACGAGGCTACCGTCTGGCTCAACGGTCAGCGCGTCGGCTTTCACCGCGGCGGATACACGCCCTTTGCCTGCGAGATCACCCGCGCCGTAAAGCGCGGCGCCAACCTGCTGGTCGTCCGGGCGGCCGACGACACCCGCAGCGGGCTTCAGGCCTCCGGCAAGCAGGCGATGGGCTACCACAGCACCGGCTGCCTCTACACGCGGACGACGGGCATCTGGCAGAGCGTCTGGGCCGAGCCCGTCGGGCGGTCGTACATAAAGTCGCTCCGCATGATCGGCGACCCCGCCGGCGGGGCGCTGCACCTCCAGGCCGAGATCGACGGCCCGGCCGGCTCGCTTGCCCTGGCGCTCGAGGCGCGGGCGGGGAGGGCAGTCGTCGGACGGGCCAGCGTGGATGCCTCCTCGGGCCTGGCCGCGGCGACCGTCCAACTCGACCACGTGCGGCTATGGGACCTGGACGACCCCTTCCTCTACGACCTCAAGCTGACACTGGCCGATGAGAAGGGCACGGTCGATTGCGTGGACAGCTACTTCGGCCTGCGGACCATAACTCTCGAGTCCCCGGCCATACTCCTCAACGGACGGGCCGTCTTCCAGCGACTCGTGCTCGACCAGGGCTACTATCCGGCCGGCGTCTACACCGCCCCGCGCGACGCCGACCTCAAGCGCGACGTCGTCGGGTCCAAGAAGCTGGGCTTCAACGGCGCCAGGCTGCACCAGAAGGTCTTCGAGCCCAGGTTCCTCCACTGGGCCGACCGCCTGGGCTACATGGTCTGGGGCGAGTATCCCAACTGGGGCATGGACCGCAGCAACGGCGAGGCGGTGCGGAGAATGACGGCCGAGTGGACCGAGGCCGTCAGACGCGACTTCAACCATCCCAGCGTCGTCGGCTGGTGCCCGTATAACGAGGCCAGCGACTGGGCCGACGGGCAGATGCTGCGCGATGTTTACCGCCTGACCAAGGCGCTCGACCCGACCCGCCCGGTGATCGACTCCAGCGGGTGGCACCACTACGAGACCGACGTTTACGACTGCCACAGCTACGAGCAGGACCCGCGGAAGTTCGCGGCCCTGTTCGCCGAGTTCGCTGCCGGCGGCGAGCCGCTGTACAACAAGCCGAAGATGAGCCCCTACGCCGGGCAGCCGTTCATGGTCAGCGAGTACGGCGGCGCGGGCTGGGTAGCCGCCAGGAAGGGCCCGGGCGGCTTCGGGGCCGGCGGAGGGGAGGCGCCGTGGGGCTACGGCCAGGGGCCCCGGAGCGTCGAGGAGTTCATCCGCCGGTACCGCAGGCTCACCACCACGCTGCTGAGGCACCCGCGGATGTGCGGCTTCTGCTACACGCAGCTCTACGACATCGAGCAGGAGATCAACGGCCTGATGACCTACGGGCGGAAGATGAAGTTCGACCCGGAGACCATCGCCGCGATCAACTCCCAGCCGGCGGCGATCGAGAAGCGCCGGCGCTAGCCCGGATGTTGCACGATGCGCGTGCAACATCTGCCGCAGCGGCTTCGACGCGAGCGACGTACGTCGCTCTTGCTCAGGGCCAGGGTCCGCGAGCGGGCAGCTCGATGCGATCGTCCGGGGCGAGGGCGTCGTTGGGCCTGTAGATGACGACTGCCCTGCCGACCAGGTCCACCAGGGCCGCGTCGACTGCGGCGGCGATTCGTTCGGCCTCGGCGGCGCGGTCGTCCCCGGCCGATTCCAGCAGCCGGATCTTCAGCAGCTCACGCCGGGCCAGTTGGAGGCGGATGTGCTCCAGCGTGGCCTCGCTCAGGCCAGCCTTGCCCACTATCACGTCCACCTTCCGGCGCCGACCGGCCGAACGGAGAAACTTGCGCTGGGCGGATGTCAGTTCCACGGGCATGTCGCCGCGCACCTGCCTCATGAGACGACGCGGCGGACCCCAAGGACCCGCCGCGCCGACAAGACTCTGATCTGGTGAGTCAGACTACTTCTTGATGTTGTCGACGGTCCCCACGTTCAGCCACAGGGCCCCGAACCTGGCCGGCACGTGCGAGTCGTCCCCGCCGGTCGGGCTCCAGGCGGTGTCCTCGGTGCCCTCCAGCAGGTACGCCATCCGGTTGAAGTTCACCGCCCAGACGCGGTTGATCTTGCCCGCCTTCACGCCCATCTCCTTGAAGGGGATGATCAGCTCAACGGTCCAGGCCTTCTTGCCGACCTTGGTGGCGACCTCCATCTTCGGGTCCCAGGAGAAATCCTCGTCTCCCTTGGGCCCCTTGGCATCGGCTGTGGTGCCGAGGGAGTTGACCCCGATGTGCATGTAGGTGTCCACCTCGCGCTTGTTGTCTGGGTCGATGAACAGCTCCACGCAGTCGTCGCTCCAGACCGCCTCGTCGTGGTCGCGGACGTCGGCGAGGAGGGCGTCGATGTCGGGCGTCTCGCACGTGGCGAAGATGCACAACTCCTCCTTCGTGCTGACGACGTAAACGGTCGTCTTGCCCGTCGGCTTGGCGTCCCCGCCGTCGAGGTACTTGAACGTCAGGGGCGTGCCCATCTTCTTGTACACGTCGTCCAGGACGCCGTCCAGCTTGGGGGTATTGGCGACCAGCCGCACCCGGGCGACCGGGACGTCGGAGGCCTTCTTGAACGCGTCAAAGGCGGCCGAGGGGGCCGGCTTCGGCTCGGGTTTGGGCTCAGGCTTGGGCTCAGGCTTCGGCTCTGGCTTGGGCTCAGGCTTCGGCTCTGGCTTGGGTTCAGGCGCGGGCTCTGCCTTGACCGTAGGCTTGGTAGTCTCCTCCTCGACCTTCTTGTCGCAGCCGATGGCGTTGAACACCAGTGCAGCCCCGACCAGCACAACCAATGCCGTCATCCACAGATTCCTGTTGGTTCTCATGGCCTTTCCTTTTCTGAAAAAGGTTCCCGTTTCCGACAAACGCGCCCGCCCCGCCCTGCCGGCGGGCCTGAGAAAGTGCCGACGGCCGGGCATTATACTGCGCTTATTGGCCCGTGCAAGCGGCAAGGTCGAATCGGAATGCCCGCCGCGGCTGCCGGGCCGTGCCGGCGCCGCTTCAGGCCGGGCGCGGAGGCCATTTTCTTGAAAAGCCTTGCTTTGCACAACCGGAGGCCTAAACTTCACCGAATCCTTTGGCATGGCAGGAAGGGGCAGCATGACTGAGCAGGAAACAGGACTGGCGCTCGAGAGCCGGGACGGGGCAAGCGTGGCCACCGTCGAGCTTTCAGAACTGACACCCGACATCCTTGACCGCCTGCAGGGCCAGTTGAAGGACATGCCCGAGCATGGCGCGTCGGTCCCGCTGGTGTTGGACCTCTCCAACGTGAAGTTCATCGACAGCATCGGCATGGGGGCGATGGTGGTGCTGCTGCGGCGGGTCAAGGGCGGCGGCGGACGCCTGGCGCTCGTCGGGCTCGTCGGGCACTGCCTCAACGTCATGGAGGTTACGGGCCTGCACAAGGTCTTCGAGATGTACGATGACGTGGCTGCTGCCCTGGAGGCGTTCAAGCGGCCCGGATAGCAAACACTCCTTGGCCCGTGGACCCCGACGCCAAGTATGGTAACATAAAGGATTCTGCTTAGTGAGGCCCTGCTATGTCGGAGCAGCAGACCCAACAGGACGACCGACTTGCACACGTGCCCGAGGCGCTGAAAGACCGCGTCAGGCGGGACGTGCGTCTTGAGGACGTCCTTATCTGGGTTCCCTACGACCTGGACCGCGGCGGAATGTACGTCAGCGGCTATCTGGCCCTGGCGAGCGGGCGGCTGGGAGAGTTCGTGCAGCGCGACGGGCAGTGGGACGGCTCATGGCTGGAGATCGCTCCGGTCAAGAAGGTCGAGCTGCTCGAGGGGCTGGGACTGGGCATGCTGCGGCTGCACGGGGAGGAGGCGGTCGTCGGCGAGTGGCGCTTCAGCCGGCGGCACGAGAAGGAGTTCGCCGAGCTTCGCCACCACCTCGAGCTGCTCACGTCGGGCAAAGAGCCCGACGCACCCGACGGCAAGGGCCCCAAGCCCCACGAGAAAAAGCTGCGCTGCGAGAAGTGCGGTGGCGTGATACCCGCCTGGTCGGAGGTCTGCCCTGCCTGCATGAGCCGGCGGAAGATCCTCTTCCGCCTGATGGACTTCGTCAAGCCGTACAAGTTCCGGGCCATCTGCGGGGCGCTTGTGGCGCTGTCGATGACCGCCCTGGCGCTGGTCGGGCCATGGTTGACACGGCCCATGCTCGACAGGGGACTGGGCGGGGAAGAGGGCTACGATCCCAACTGGCCGCTGTTCGCGACCTACGCGTGCATCCTTGTCGGCGTGATCCTCGTCATGGCTGTCGGGCGCGCCGTTCAGGAAAGGCTGATGGCGGGGCTGGGATGCCGCGTGGCCCGCACCATCCGCGATGCCACGTACCAGCACCTGCACAAGCTCTCGCTGAGCTTCTTCGCCACCCGCCAGACCGGCAGCCTGGTCACGCGAGTGACCAGCGATTCCGACCGCCTGTGGGACTTCATCGCCTTCACCGCGGTGCAGGCGGGCGTCGCGTTCCTGACCATCGCAGGCGTGGGCGTGCTGCTGTTCGTGCTCAACTGGAAGCTGGCGATCTTCGTGCTCCTGCCGGTGCCGGTGATGGGCGGTATGATGGCATTCTTCCACAAGAGGATGCACCGCGTCTTCCATCGCATCTTCCACCGCTGGGGTCAGATGACGGCGGTCGTCGCCGACGCCCTGCCGGGCGTGCGGGTCATCAAGGCCTTCAGCCAGGAACGCCGCGAGATCGACCGCTTCGGCGCGAAGAACGAGCAGGTCTTCGATGAGGAGGTCAACCTCATCTCGACCTGGACGACCTTCGGGCCTGTGATGATGCTGTGCAGCAGCGTGGGGACGGTGATCGTCTGGCTGCTGGGCGGCTGGTGGGTGATCCAGGATTTCTACAATCCCCCGGCCGGCGACGCGGCGCGAATGACCGTGGGCACACTGATGTCGTTCCTCATGTTCATGGGGATGTTCAACCGCCCGGTGCACATGATCGCGCACATGGACCGTATGTTCAACCGCGCCGCCACCAGCGCCCAGCGGATATTCGACATCCTTGATGCGCCCCCGCGGGTCTTCAGCAAGACCGAGGCCGTCCGGGCCTCGGACATGCGCGGGGAGATCGAGCTGCGGGACGTGACCTTCAGCTACGACGGCGTCCGGCGTGTGCTCAAGAACATCAACGTCAAGATCGCCCCCGGCGAGATGATCGGCCTGGCCGGGCCCTCCGGCGGCGGCAAGACCACGTTGGTCAACCTCATCTGCCGGTTCTACGACGTGCAGGAGGGCGCCATTTTCATCGACGGGGTGGACGTCCGCGACTACGACGTGCAGGACCTGCGCCGGCACATCGGCGTGGTGCTTCAGGAGCCGTTTCTCTTCCACGGCACGGTGGCTGAGAACATCTCCTACGGCAACGCGGACGCCAACCTGGACACGATCATCGCCTCGGCCAAGACCGCCAACGCCCACGACTTCATCGTCGGCTTCCCCGACGGCTACGACACGCTCGTCGGCGAGCGCGGCCAGTCGCTCTCCGGAGGCGAACGCCAGCGGATCAGCATCGCCCGGGCTATTCTGCACAACCCCAAAATCCTCATCCTCGACGAGGCGACCAGCAGCGTGGACACCGAGGCCGAAAAACTCATCCAGGACGCCGTCGCTCGCCTGGTGGCCAACCGGACGACCATCGCCATCGCCCACCGCCTCTCGACCCTCCGCCAGGCCAACCGGCTGGTAATCCTCGACAAGGGCAACCTCATCGAGCAGGGCACCCACGAGGAACTGGCGGCCAAGGAAGACGGGGTGTACGCCAAGCTGCTGAAGATGCAGACCGAGACTCACTCGTACATGGCGGTCAGCGGGTGACGGACGTCTCGGGTGGCAGGTCCCCATGTCAGGAACGCTTCGGCTTCTGATCGACCCGCCTCGCGGCGGCGCGGGCAACATGGCCGTGGATGAGGCCATCCTCCAGGCCGTCGGGCAGTCAGATGCCCCGCCGACGCTGAGGCTGTATCGCTGGCGCGAGCCGACGCTGTCGCTTGGCTATTCCCAGTCCCGCGGCGATATCTGCGCAGCCGGGGCCGAAGTGGAGGCCCTGCCGCTGGTCCGCCGATCGACCGGCGGGGGGGCGATCGTGCACGCCGACGAGCTGACCTACTCGCTCGTCGGGCCGGCCTCCGGCGCCGGCGCCGCCTCGGACGATATCTACCGCCGGGTGAACGCCGCCATCATCTCGGCAATGGAGTCGCTCACCGGCAAGGGAGGGCTCGTCCGCGAACACGGTGGGAACGGGGGCGCGGGCGCCAAGCGGGCCTCGACGTTCTTCTGCTTCGAGCGTCGCTCGCCGCACGACCTGCTGGCGGGCGCCGACAAGCTCGCCGGCTCGGCCCAGCGGCGGACCGGCCGGGCCGTGCTTCAGCACGGCAGCGTGATCCTCCGGCGCGCGTTTCCGGCCCAGGCCAGCGCCTCGCTCGCCGAGATCGCCGGGCGGGAGGTCGGCTTCGAGGAGGCGGCCGAGGCCCTCGCACGCGCGTTCCGCGATGCCGGCACCGCGCTGCAGCCCGGGGCCCTCGCCCAGGCCGAACGCGACGCCATCGGCCCGCTCAGGAGCAAGCACGCCTCAGACGAGTGGCTTCGCCGCCGATAGCCCTCAACCCGGTTTCGTGAAGTCCGCCCCCGCGTGGATCTCATCCAGGAGGGCGTGCCAGGTCTTCTCGTACTCGGCGAGTTGCCCGCGCAGCTCGGCCGTGCTGTACGTCCACCCGCAGGCCCGCTGGTCGTAGTCGGCGAAGCGGTAGGGGGCGATCACCGTCACCGCCCGCCGATAGGTGTGCTTGCGGGTCATCGCCGGCGTCCGCCCGGGGATGATGTCCTTGGCAGCCTCGGCCGTCTGGCGCTCGATCAGGGCAGGGTCGCACTTGAGCTGCCAGATCGAGGCGACCCGCCCGTCAGGCTTGTGGTAGTAATGCCCGCGAATGTCGAAGTATGCCCACTGCCCGTCGATCTTGACCTCCGGGCAGCCGTGGTCGCCGGTTATGTGCCCGACGTACCGCGCCGCCAGCCCGGAGATCTGGGCCAGACGGATCATCACCCGCGTCTGCTCGTTGCACATGGCCGATGACTTCTTGATTACCTCCTCCTCCGTCCCGCCGTGGAAGATGTCGTATTCTTCCGGGGCGGAGAGGCGGATGTCCCGCGAGAACCGCATGATCGCCAGGGCCTTCTCGGCGTCGGGGGTGCCCGGGTCGAGCTTGAGCTGGTCGCGGAGGATCGACTCCAGCACGGGGCGGCTGCCGGGCGTGTAGTCCAGCTCGTCCCACGGCCCCGGGCCGTAGAGGGCCTCGGCCGTCTCGGCGACAAGCAGATACGCGTCCTCGCCGATTCGCCAGTCCACCTGCTCGGGGCGATAGGCGAAGGAGACGTTCTTCTTCCAGGTGGCGATCAGCCTGCGGACCAGCGGGTCCGCGTGCTTGCGGTCCTGATCCATGAGGCGGTAGTCGGACAGTCGCGGGAGTGTCTCGTGCAGCGGCGCCCTTGTCATGGCATCCTCCGTCCGGCGAAAAGTTGCTCGACAGGCCTGCTGATTAGCCATATACGATAGCGGCTTGGTTCGTTTACAGGCTACAGAGAGGGCTGTCAATGGCTTCGGAAAAGATACCGATCATCATCGACACGGACATCGGCGAGGACATCGACGACCTGCTGGTTCTGGCCTTTGCCCTGAACTCGCCGGAGTTCGAGGTGCTCGCGGTGACGACTGTGGACGGCGACACCGCCGCCCGGGGGCGGATCGCCCGGCGGGTGACCGGCGCCTACGGGCGGGGCGAGATTCCCGTGGTGGCCGGCTACACGCGGATGATGCCCAGGGCCAACGAGCAGGTCGAGCCGCTGCTGGCCATCACACAGAACGAGGTCGCTCCCAGCGAGGAGGGCCTGCCGCCCGCCTGCCCGCTCGGCGCCGACGAGCTGATCGCCAAGCTTGCGGCCGAGAGGCCCGGGGAGGTGTTCCTGCTGACCATCGGCGCGATGACGAACGCCGGCCAGGCGCTGGTCCGCTACCCCGAGACGGCCGAGAACCTCGCTGCCATCGTCACCAACGGGGGTAACTTCGGCCAGGGGCGGCAGACCGCCATCGGCTGGAACCTACGCTACGATCCGGTGGCTGCGGCCGCGGTCGCACGCTCTGCCGCACGCTGGGTCCTGCTGCCCGAGGGCATGGCCGGGCTGGGCGGAATGACCGCCGAGGACGTGGACAGGCTCCGCGCCTGCGGGCTGGAGACCACTGAGGTCATCATGCTCGCCATCGAGCAGTGGCAAAAGAACAAGCGCGAGTGCAACGCCGACTCCATCCCGCACCTGTCCGACCTGCGCGGCTTCGCCTACCTGCTGGGCGGGATCATCGAGACCCGCCCTGGGCGGGCGTGGGTGACCGTCGGCCCGAGCGGGACGGTGGCGGAGCTGCGAGTGGAGGAGGACCCCGAGGGTCCGCACCTGCTCGGCTGGCGGGCCCACCCGAAGCGCGGCCAGGAACTGCACGACCTGTTCGTGGAGCGGATTCTGGCCGAGCCCATCGCCGGAAAGGAGAAATGAAGATGCTACGCAGAACTCGACTGTCGCTGATAGCGGGCGCGGTGCTGGCCGCGTCTGTGGCGACTGCCCCGGCCACGACCTACCCGTCGCTCCGGGTCACGCAGGTAAAGGCATTCTTCCGCGACGGGCAGACATTCCTGACTTGGCAGGAGGACGGAGACGTCAAGGGCGAGTCGTACCGCATCTATCGCCACACAGAGCCCATCACGGCGGCGAATCTGTCCGAAGCCAAGATGCTGGCCGAGGTCCCCGAGGGCTCCAGCCGGTTCCAGGAGATGTGGAAGCGCGACGGCGGCGGCGTGCTGGATCCCGGGCGGCGGGGCAGCGAGGCCGTCCGCGGGCGCCTCATTCCGCGCCTGGTGATCGAGCCGGTCAAGGGCTCCGGCGGGAAGTGCAAGATGCTCGACGAGGGCGCGGGCCTGTTCGTCTGGACGGTCAAGGAGACGAAGAAGGCGGACCACTACTATGCCGTCACGAAAACCGGCGGCGGCGAGATCGGCAAGGGCAACACCGCCGGGCCGGTCAGCGAGGTCAAGCAGCCCATCGGCGCCGTGAAATACTACGTGGAGACCGCCACGGACAAGAAGACGGGAAAGCAGGTGACCGCCCGCGAGTGGTACATCATGTGGATGGACTACGAGCTGTGGAACCCGCACTACGTCGGCTACGCCTTCCCGTTCGCGATCACGCCGGGGTCGTTCAAGGTCGGGGGCCGGTGCCCCTCGGCCCACCTCGACGGGATAGGCACGATGAGCGCATTCACGGCCGGGTACACGAACTTCGGCTGCGGGGACTTCTCGCGGAACGCCCTGCCGACGTGGTACTTCGGCTACGGGACGAAGGTCCGCAACCGCGCCAGCGGCGAGAACGTCAAGCAGGAGGTCGCCAACTACGTCCAGCACCGCATCCTTCAGACGGTGCTTTGGGCGCGGCGGAAGTACAAGATCACCGACCCGCGGTTCGTCATCAACGGCAACTCGATGGGCGCCAGCGGGGCGATCGGCTTCGCCCTGCAATACCCGAAGTTCGTCACGGCCATCTGGTCGAACGAGGGGCTGACCGACTACGCCGACACGATGTCCGTCCGGGGCGGCCGGGAGGTGCGGCTGTGGCGGTCGTCCATCTTCGGCAACTACGGCAAGCTCGACCTGAAGAACCCGGCCAAGTTCCTGCCATTCGGCGACGAGCGAATGGACTGGGTGCTCAAGTTCAACGGCGAGAACGTTTACAACGTCCGCAACGCCGCCTGGTTCCTCGAAAAGAACGTCGCCGAGGACTTCCCCTTCCTGAACATCGGGCACTGCTGGCAGGACGGCAGCATCCCCGCCAAGAACCAGGCCGTGCCTTTCGAGAAGTACATCCGCAATTCGCGCCACTGCTTCAGCTACACGATCGCCGCCGGCGGGCACGGGTGGGGCTCGGCCTGGAGCAACGGGCGGATGATGTGGCTGGTGCGCTGGGATGAGTCACGCCCGGGCTTCTCCAACGTCCCCTCGATCGTCGGCTGGCGGTACGGCAAGAAGGACCCGACCAGCCACACGTACATGTACAAGGTCGCCTGGGGCGTGAAGGAAAAGCCGATCAAGGGCAAGGCCATCGAGGAGACGGCGATCTCCTGGACGCTGCCGATCATACACACGGCCGCGGAGGGCCAGGAGGAGGACTACGCCGTGGACGTCACGCTGCGGAACCTCCAGAAGCTCAAGGTGGTCGAGGGCGACGTGTTCACCTACGAGGTGAGGTCGCTCGACGGATCGAAGGGCGAGGCCAGCGGGGAGATCACGGCCGACGGGCACAACCTGCTGCTGGTGCCGAAGGTGCCGATCCGCCGCAGCGGCGCCCTGATCGTCGTCAAGCTCAAGAAGCGCGGGCCGAAGTTCAAGTAGCGGCCCCCGGCGGGCGCCGAAGAAGCCCTGTGCTCGGGCCGGCCTGTATGCTTCAATATCCCCCAGCGGGATATGTCCGAAAGGTGACGAGATGCGTTTCACCAAGATGCACGGAATCGGGAACGACTACGTTTACGTGGACTGCTTCGCCGAGAGCGTTGCGGACCCGGCCGGTCTGTCGCGGCGGATCTCCGACCGGCATTTCGGCGTCGGCGGCGACGGGCTGATCCTCATTCTCCCGTCCGACCAGGCCGACGTGCGGATGCGGATCTTCAACGCCGACGGGTCCGAGGCCGAGATGTGCGGCAACGGCATCCGCTGCCTGGCCAAGTACGTCCACGACCGCGGGCTGACCGAGGCAAACCCACTACGCGTGGAGACTGCCGCCGGGACAAAGACCGTCGAGCTAGAACTCGACGCGGCCGGCAAGGTCGCCGCCGCCACCGTGGACATGGGCGAGCCGATACTCCCCGCCGCCGAGGTGCCGGCCGAGCTGCCGGGCCTGGAGGGCGGCGAGCAGGCAGTCGGCGTGGCCTTCGCCGGGCAGATCAACTGGGCCGATCACGTCATCGGCGACGCCTGGATCGGCCGGTGCGGCTGGGACGGGCAGGTCACCTGTGTGTCGATGGGCAACCCCCACGCGGTGCTGTACTGCCAGGCCGTCGCCGCCGTGCCGCTGGAATGGGTCGGGCCGGTGTTCGAGAACCACCCCGCCTTCCCCGAGCGGATCAACGTCCACTTCGTCGAGGCGCACTGCCGCGACGAGCTGACGATGCGGACGTGGGAGCGCGGCAGCGGGATCACCCTGGCCTGCGGGACCGGGGCCTCGGCCGTGTGCGTCGCCGGCGTCCTCACCGGACGGAGCGGGCGAGAGGTGCTCATACACCTGCCCGGGGGCGACCTGAAGCTCGAGTGGCGACAGGCGGACAACCACGTGTACATGACCGGACCGGCCACCGAGGTCTTCTCCGGCGACTGGCCCGAGTGAGCTACTCCTGCTCCAGCAGGCAGAGGAACATCTCCGCCGCGTGCCAGGGGGGGGCTTTACGAGGCCGGGGAAATGCGTCTGCGTCTCGCCGCCCAGTCAGTATAATGCCCGCTTTGCCGCCCAGGCGGCCAGCCAGCCGAAAGGAGCTTTCAGGTGAGTTCGTCGAAGAAGCGCTACGCAGTGGTGGGGGTCGGTTCACGCAGCACGATGTACACCAGGGCCATCACCGAGACCTACGCCCAGCAGTGCGAGCTGGTCGGCCTGTGCGACACGAACCCGGCGCGGGTGGAGCTGCGCCGGCGGCGCCTGCCGGAAGGCTACCCGGAGGTGCCGGCATACGCGGCCGGGGACTTCGACCGCATGGTCGCCGAGACGCGCCCCGACGTGGTCATCGTCACCAGCATGGACGTCACCCACAGCGATTACATCGTCCGGGCGATGGAGCTGGGCGCCGACGTGGTGACCGAGAAGCCAATGACCACCGACGAGCAGCGCTGCGCGGCGATCCTGCGGACTCAGCGCCGCACCGGGCGGGCGCTCCAGGTAACCTTCAACTACCGCTACTCGCCGCCGCGCTCGCAGGTCAGGGAGCTGCTGGCCGCCGACAAGATCGGCGAGGTGCTCAGCGTCGATTTCCACTGGTGGCTGGACACGCGCCACGGGGCCGATTACTTCCGCCGCTGGCACCGCAACCGGGCCAACTCCAGCTCGCTGCTGGTGCATAAGGCGACGCATCACTTCGACCTGGTGAACTGGTGGCTGGGCGCCCGCCCGGTGGAGGTCTTCTGCATGGCGCGGCGCGAGTTCTACACGCCGGCGACGGCCGACGATATCTTCGGCCTGAGCGGGCGGTCCGAGCGGTGCCACACCTGCAAGCTGCGCGACAAGTGCCCTTTCTTCCTCGACATCGAGGCCAACGAGTCGCTCAAGGCGATGTACCTCGACTGCGAGGGCGAGGACGGCTATTTCCGCGACCGCTGCGTCTTCAGCGATCAGATCGACATCTGGGACGTGATGAACGTCATGGCGCGCTACGACAACGGCGTGACCATGAGCTACTCGCTGAACGCCTACAACCCGGTCGAGGGCTACACCATCGCCTTCAACGGCCGGCGAGGGCGGCTGGAGCACCTGGCCTGCGAGAGCACCTACATCAGCGGCGACGGCAGCGTGCCCGGCGAGCTGCAGAAGGGCAACGTGACCGTCACACTGATACCGGCCTTCAAGGCGCCGCAGGTGATCGAGCCCCGCACCGCCAGCGGCGGGCACGGCGGCGGCGACGCGGTGCTGCTGGAGGACGTATTCAATCCCTCCCCGGCGCCCGACCCGCTGAAGCGCAAGGCCGGGGCGCTCGACGGGGCGTACTCCATACTCATCGGCATCGCCGCCTGCCGCAGCATCGACTCGGGCCAGCCGGTCAAGATCGCCGACCTGGTGGATGAGGAGCTGCTGGGGTAGGGCCGCCCGGCGGGGCCGCCGCGGCCGCGGCTGTCGCAGGCTCGATCGGCGCAGAACAAAGCCCCGGCCGGCACCGACCGGGGCGTGTGGGCGATTTCACTTGACGGCAGGGGCTTCTCAGTCCGCCTCGCGAAGGTGCCAGTAGCTCATCCGCGAGGGCTTGTCCAGCATCCAGAAGCTGTCCCAGTCGTCGTTTATCTGCCGGGCCTCGAGGGCCATGATGTTACGGTGGCGACGCCTGCGCTCAGAGGCGCTGTGGACCAGGCCCGGCCCGCAGCCGGACATGAAGGTCGCGACCAGCAACGCCAACAGAATCAGCAACCGTTTCATGACTAACACCTTTCCATGCGGTCGAAAGCCTGCACCAATCCCATATTCCGCCGAATGAATCAGGCCTTTCGGCCGGCATGCTATCCCCCGGGAGCGGCCCTGTCAATCGAAAAGGAGAGGAAATCGCCCCCTCACGCCGGGGGCCGAGCACTCCGGGCCCTGCTGATCATCTTGGCGACGTTCTTGCCGGGCTGGAAGGACAGGACGTTCTTGGCGGGCACAAGAACCTCTTCGTTGGTCTTGGGATTGCGGGCCTTGCGGGCGGCGCGTCGCTTGACCTCGAAGACGCCGAAGTTGCGAAGCTCGAACCTGCCGTTTTCGGCGACGGCCTGCAAGACCGCGTCGAGAGTACGCTGGACGATCTTCCTGGCGGTAACCTGGTCTATGTTCAACTCCATCGCTATCTGCCGAATGAGTTCCCGCTTGGTCAAGGCCGAGAATCTCCTATGGCGGCGGCGAGTGCGTTACCGCCACGACACTAGAGCTGATCTTGCAGACAATGAACCCTCAGCCCGGCCCCTGGAACTGCTGCCAAGGCTGCTAAGACACTATCAGATGAAAACTTGGCGTCAAGGGCAAAAACAAGCCCGCCCACGCCCCCGGTAGTTCGATAAGCTATTTGCTGGAAAACAATTGCATCATCAGCCCGGGCATGTCTGCGTAAGCGTATGGCAGCCAACGGCTTTGGTGGAGACGCCTGATTTGGCGGTGCAGGCGCTCATAGAGGCGCTGAAGATCGGTGCCCCGCCCAACTTTTTTTCCACAAAAGAACACTCGGCAACCCAGCGGGCGACGGCGGTAGGCGGTGCAGTCCGGACCGACCTGATAGGGGCAGCGGCGCTGCCAGGCGCGCTGCGGCGCCGGCGGCGGCTCGAGCGTCAGCAGCGCCAGCTCCCCCAAGGAGACGTACAGCCGGTGGTCGCAGAGGTCGAACTTGCAGCACATCCCTCCCCCCATGCAGACCCCGCCGGCCACGGACCGATCGGCTTGCTCGTATATCTCCCGCAGACCTTCCAGCAGGGCCTCG
This sequence comes from uncultured Planctomycetales bacterium, assembly GCA_965602635.1. Lineage (GTDB taxonomy): Bacteria > Planctomycetota > Phycisphaerae > SM23-33 > SM23-33 > CBFCZU01. The sequence continues at coordinate 25,834 of CBFCZU010000018.1, forward strand.
TCCGAGCGGCACAGGTCAACGGCCCCCCGCAGGTCCGCCTCAGGGGTCGGCGAGCTTTCGCTTGTCTCGGATTTCATCGTAATCGAACCGCGGACCACGGTTTATGCCGGGGCACCGCCGCCCGGCCGTGCTCCACGAGTCAGGGTCCTCAAGGTTCAGCGGCCAGAACGGCCAGCTCCCGCACTGGGCCGGGCGGACCGGGTAGATCTTGCACCCGGAGAGGTTCGACGGGTCGTAGCTCAGGAAGACGCAGTCGCGGGTCTTGGGGTCCTCTTTCAGGCTGAAGCGCTTGCCCACGCGGCGGAGGTATCGGTCGCGGACTTCCTCGATGGGCAGCTTGAGGAACTCGACGAGGGCGTCGAGTTCCTGCTGGTTGACCCAGACGTATCCCTCGGCAGGCCCGGCGCAGCATCGCCCGCAGCGGATGCACTCGAACGCCAGCCCGCCGGCGTACCAAGGTGGCTTTCTCGTAAAGAGTTTCATGTCGTCGGCATTGTAAGGGATGGGGGGCGGGGTTTGCACGCCCGCGGCGCCGGCGGCGCTAACTGGCCGGGCGGGTCGAGGGGCGTTGCTTGTGAGGCCCCTTAGGCTCTTCCTTGGGCACGAGCTTGATGCTCACCCGCCGCACGCGCCCGCCCCTTACGGCGAACGTGCCGACCAGCTTCCTTCCGTCCTCGAGCTGGCAGACCAACTGTGGCAGCTTCCGCGGCGGCGTCTCGATGATCCACTTGCCCAGTCGGGCGGCCTGGGGAAGATGCTGGGCCAGCAGACCCGGCGGCAGCCAGTCGAGCTTGTGACACTTCAGCTTGCCGGCCCGGGCCGACTTGAAGAAGGCGTCGGCGCTCTCAAAGCGCTGCTGCTGGCTGCAACTGCGGGCGAAGAAGCTGTTCATCGTGCTGGCCGCCACCCGGGCGTACACGTCGGCCGAGGGATTCTTGCCTTGGGCCAGCCACCACTGGCGGCATTTCTTCTCAAAGCCGTCGATGTCCCGCCCGAAGCTGCGGACCCACGCCTTCTCGTAGGGACTTCCCCGGCTGATGTTGCTGATGAAGGTCGAGAGCGGCTTGACGTACTTGCCTTCCTCGCCGTGGACCAGGAAATGGATCATCGACCAGGCCTGGTCGTAGTTGTACATGGACATGCTGACCGACCACTCCAAGTGGCTCAGGGACATGATCTTGCGGAAGGGCTTGAGTTTCTCAGACTTGATGGCGTCCTTGAGCCGCTCGAGCCTCCCGGGGGGGACGATGCCGGTGATGAAGTCGTCGCCGGTGAAGATCCCGTGGCCGAAATACTCGGCGAGGCCCTCGTTGACCCACACGGGCAGCCTGTGGCTGATGGCGGCGAAGGCGAACTGGTGAAACGCCTCGTGCTGGATGACGTGCCAGGTGTACGGGGAGAGCTTCTTGCCGGCGAAGGCCATCAGCTTGCTTTCCCGGGGGTGCACTACGAACATCCCGGCGCTGCCGATCTTTCCGCCGGCCAGGTAGTAGTCCTCGCGGGTGCGGAAGAGGTAGAAGGGGAGCTTGCGGCGGATGGTCCGGCCGAAGCCCTTCGTCCGGCGGTGGTATTCCTCGGCCATGGCGTCCATGCGGACGTAGGCCTCGCGGGCGTCGTCGGGATCCAGGTCGGTGTGGATGACGTAGTATCGGCTCTCGTACTTCTTCATGCCGATGATCGTTGCGCCCGCGGGGTCCGCGGCCGGGGCTTTCAACGACAATGTCAGGGCGGCCAGGACAGCCAGAACGACCAATCCGCGGGAATGCCGCATGCGATCACCTCTTCCATGCTCGGCGAGCGTCGCCCCGTGCGCGCCCCGACGAATTATAGGTAAGCGGGGTTTTCCCGGCAAGTCAAATAGGCCCCTTTGACGATGAATGTGATTGGACGGCGCCGTCGTTTTTGCTCTGGGAGCAACGGGCTGTATAATCACGTCGGACCATGGACGGCTATCTTCGTGCGGAAATCTCGGTCCCCGCGATTCAGCACAACGTTGAGCTTATACGCGGGTTGCTCGCGCCCGGGGTGAAGCTTTGCCCCATCGTCAAGGCGAACGCCTACGGGCACGGGCTTCGCCAGATCCTCGGCGTCCTGGGAGCCGCCGCCGACATGCTGGGCGTGGCGGTCTGCTCCGAGGCGGCGATGCTGCGCGACCTGGGCTGGCAGAGGCCGCTGATCATGTTCACCACGGCGGGTGCCTCCGACGCCGATGCACTAGCCGAGCTGATAGCCCGCGACGTCACCCTGACGCTGACCAACCTGGACGAGATGAAGCTGCTCGCCGACGCGGCCAAAACGGCGCGCCGCCCGGCCGAGGTGCACGTCAAGATCGACACGGGCATGACACGGGGCGGGGCCCTGCCCGAGCAGGCGCCGGAGGTGGTGGCGGCGGCGCGGCAGTCCGATGCCGTCCGGCTGACCGGAATCTACACCCACTTCGCCTGCGCCGAGCGCCGCGACAAGGCCGTCACGCTCGAGCAGATGTCGCGCTTCACCGCCGCGGTCGATGCCTGCGGCGGGCGGGGCGGGGTCGTCCTCCACGCCGCCAACTCCGCCGCCGCAATCGACCTGCCCGAGACCCACCTCGACATGGTCCGCCCGGGCATGGCGCTGTACGGCTACCAGCCGTCGGCCACGCTCCAGCGCGTGTTGCCGCTCCAGCCGTCGCTTCGGCTGACGGCGCCGATCGTGCTGATCAAGGACGTGCCCGCCGGGGCAGCCACCGGATACGGGCACACCTACCGCTTTGAGAGGCCGGCAAGGACGGCGCTCGTCCCGGTCGGCTATGCCGACGGATACTTCCGCGCCCTGTCCGACGTCGCCTCCATGCGGGTCGGCGGTGTGGACTGCCCGGTCCGCGGGCAGGTGAGCATGGATCAGACCGTCATCGAGATCACCGAGATCCCCGGCGTGAAGGTCGGCGATGAGGCGGAGATCATCAGCCTGCAGCTCGACGCCCCGCACAGCGTGGAGAACCTGGCCCGGCTGGCGGGGACAATCCCTTACGAGATCATCACCCGCCTGGGCGACCGCATCACGCGGGTGATCAGCGACTGACGGCCGGGGGCGCGGGGCTCACTCCACCCTGACAACCTTCTCGGCCTTTGGGCCCTTGGGGCCTTCCACCAGCTCGAACTGTACGGCATCGCCTTCGCTGAGGCTCTTGTAGCCCTCGCCGTCGATGCTCGAGTAGTGCACGAAGATGTCCTTTTCGGCATCCTCGGCCTGGATGAAGCCGAACCCCTTAGCGTTGCTGAACCACTTTACTTTCCCTGTGGACATGACAGGCGTCTCCACGGCTGAAGAAACCCAGGAAGTGAGGGGCGAGACTCAGCCCCGACTCGCGGCGGCTGATGCGTCGGCGTGCCGAACGCGATGAAATGACGAAACTCACCACCAAGACCACCAAAGAAATGCCTTTGCGCCCGTATAGCTTATGCCAAGAGGCGGTTTTGGCAAGGATTTTCTGGGATTGCTGGGCGGGGCGGGGCGGACGGGCGGGCCTACTTGAAGCCCCGGACGTCGCCGGCGGTGTACTTGGCGATGGCGGATTCCAGGTCCACGTCGTTGATGTTGGCAAGCGTGCACAGCCAGGCGAAGACGTCGGCGAACTCTTCGACCTTGTCGCTCTGCTTGTCGCCGGCCAGGGCGCTGGCCAGCTCGCCCACCTCCTCGACGAACCACATGAAGGTTCCCGGCGTGCCGCGCTGGCTGTCGCGGGCGTAGTACTTGCTGCGGATGAATTCCTGAAATTCCTTGATGGTCATGGCTGCTCTCGCGGATTGGATGCTGTCCCGGCCGGGGCTGCCTGCGCCCGGCGAA
>CBFCZU010000019.1:0-29605 GCA_965602635.1 uncultured Planctomycetales bacterium
CCTACTGAAGATTCAGCCGGTAGAGTTCCTTCGGATTGTCCCAGAACCATTGTCTGGCCAGGTCAACGGCCTGCGTCTCGGTCATTTGCCCCTCTTCTATCCGCCTTGCCAGGACCCTGGCGATGGCCTCGCGGGCCATGACCAGGTGGCCGAAGACCTTCTCCACGGGTACGCCCCAGGGGCTGCCGTAATCGCCCCCGAACGCGATGATCTTGCTGGCAGGCAGCAGGTCGATGGCCTCTTCCAGCGCGGCCTGGGCGAAACGCTGAGAGAGAAGATACGTCCCGCAGAAGTTGACCCAGACGTTCGGCTGGCATTTGGCCAGCGTCAGGCCCTCCCGGGCCCGGGGGTAGCCGACGTGATACACGTCGAACCGCACCTCGGGATGCCTCATGATGAGAGGCGCCACGTCCATCGGGTGGTGGTGCCGCAGCGTGCTCAGGAAGCCGGTGTGAACGGCGATGACCATGTCGTGGAGCCCGGCGAAGCTGATGAATTCGTCCACGAGGTAGTCGCGCAGGGGGTTCGCCCCCGGGCCGCCGAGGCTCTCAAGGGCCTCGACGGTGCCGCTCTTGAGCAGGCCAAAACACTCCCGGGCCTTGGGCCTGTCGGGAGCGCCGTGCGGGAAGGACAGCATCTTGAAGGCGACGGCCCCCTCGGCCTTGACCTTCAGCACGTACCGCCTGCTCGCCTCCAGATAATCATCCAGTGTTGAAACATCGGCCTGCCGGTCAAAGACGGGGTGGCAAAGGTCTTCCCAGGTCGTCACGTCGTTCATGAGCGGCGGCCAGAGGACGGGGATCAGCAGGTCGGACCGCACGTCCGTGGCGTAGGCGTTCGTCAGGCAGGCTTTGATGTTGCACGCCTCCCGCAGGACGCGTTGGTAGATCCCCGGGGTGTTCGCCTCTTGGATGGCCGCGGAGATTCCCTGGTACGTCTTCTCGTTGATGTCGCTGAAGCCGTAGAACTTCTCGGCCGCGATGCGCGCCGGCCGGGAGAAACAGGTAAAGCGGATGCGCTGCCAGAAGGGCGCGAACTTCCTCCAGCGGACTTCCAGGGGCGCGGCGGGGTCGAACAGGCTCCGGTAATCCTGCTGGCTCATTCCCGCCTGGAAGAGGTCCAGCCGGGTGTAGTGCGAGAAGAGGGTGAAAACGTCGGCGGGTCTTTCCAGGCGGACCTGCTCGTCGGGAAGATGCTCGTGGGCGTCGATTATCTCCATCTTCTCAATGGCGTCGAACAGGTCTTGTTGGAGTTTTGAAAGGATCATGGTCGTGGAATATAGCGGCCCGCCACCGCCCGAATCGAGCGGTGGCGAGCTTTGGTGTACGGCTTCCTTGACTGTGGGAACGGCGGTCGCAGGCACACCTGCGCTTCGCCGCGAGACGTCACTTCTTGAATTCGACCAGCTCCATCATCACGCCCATCTTCCCGGTGGCATCCGATTCTACGCGGACGATCCAGCCGGGCACGTCCTTGCACATGTAGCTCCGGGTGGTGAACTTCCTCCCGCCCGCCGACATGACCGTCTCGTGCACCTCGCACTTCAAGGACTTGCCGGCGATCGTCAGCGTCTGGTCGGCGAGCTTCTTGACCTCCATGCCGGCCGGGGTCTTGCCGGTGATGGGGTCGGTGGTCTCGTACCTCGGCACGGTCCTCTCCGTCGGCTTCATCGCATCGGCTGGCACCCCGGGCATGGTCATCGTCGTCCGGATGGTCACGGTGTCCTTGTCGGCCTTGACCACCTCGTCTGTCTTTGTCCCCTTGTTGGCGATGATCTTCATCTTGGCCATGGTGCCGACCTTTGCATCCACCCACATCCCTGGATACTTCTTCCCCGCCACCGGTGCGGGCGCCGGCTTAGGTGCAGGCGCGGCCTCCGGCTTGGGCGCAGGCGCCGGCTTGGGCGCAGGCGCCGGCTTGGGCGCAGGTGCCGGCGTGGGCTCAGGCGCCGGCTCAGGCGCAGGCGCCGGCTCAGGCGCAGGCGCAGGGGCCGGCTTGGGCTCGGGCTTGGGCTGGGGGGCCTCGGCCTTGGTCTTCTCGGGCTCAGCCGGCTTTTCCTCCTTGCCGCACCCGACGGCGAGCAGCCCGGCAGCCGTCAAGCAGGTCAGCGCGAACGTCAGAACGGTTCGTTTCATGGGGCATCTCCTTTATTCTGGCTTCTCCCCGGCGCCACGCGCCGACGCAGAGACGCATTGCCTCTTCGCTCTCGCGGACCCGGCACCATCGGCCCCCGACGGTGTTGCGGTATTCTATCCGATCTGGGCGGCACTTTGCGGCAATAAAAGACACGGTTCGCAATGCCGGGCCGGGCTTGCTCCTCTGCCCCACCACGCGAGCCTTGACGCAGCGGCCGGGGGCGTCGTACGTTCGGCAGGCTGAAGGTGGCCCCTGCCGCCCGGAATCAGGAGTTCACTCATGAGAAATCAGCGGCCGAACATCCTGCTGGTCACCACCGATCAGCATCGCGGCGACCACATCGGCCTGGCGGCCCGCCCGGTCGTCGAGACGCCCAACCTCGACGCCTGGGTCAACCGCGGGGCGTACTTCCCGAACGCCTATACCGAGATCCCGTCCACCACCGGCGCCCGCCGCATATTGCACAGCGGCAAGGGCAGCCATGACTGCGGGCTGATCGGCTACTCGGCGCTAGAGTGGCTCGAGCCGAACACGCTGGCGGCGGTGCTGGCGGCGAGCGGCTACCACTGCATCAACGTCGGCTGGCGCAACATGCACCCGCGGCGGAAGCTCTACGGATTCCACACGGTGATCCCGCACGACCTTTCCCGCGGCGACGACGACTACTGGGACTGGCTGATCGCCCAGGCGGGCCCCTATGCCCGCGAGCGCGGCCACGGGTGCGACGCCAACGGCTGGCTCGCCCGCCCCTGGCACCTGGAAGAGCGGCTCCACCCCACCGTCTGGACGAACGACGTCTGCCTGGAGCAACTGGCCAAGCGCGACCCGACCAAGCCGTTCTTCCTGTGGTGCTCTCACCTCCGGCCGCACTCGCCCTACGACCCGCCGCAGCACTTCTGGGACATGTACGTCGGCAGGGAGCTGCCGCCGATTCCCGTCGGCGACTGGGCGGGCGTCCACGACGTGCCCGTCGAGCACCCCGAGCAGACCGTCTGGCGGGGACGGCTCAGCGACGAGCAGAACCAGCGGATGCGGGCCGGCTACATGGGCGTGATCACGCACATCGACTACGACCTCGACCGGCTGCTCCAGGGCCTCAGCAGGGGGCTGGGGATGAACCTGCTGAGCGAGACGCTGGTGATCTTCACCTCCGACCACGGCGACATGATGAGCGACCACAACCTTCACCGGAAGAGCTACGCCTACGAGGGCTCGGCACGGATCCCGCTGGTGCTCCGCTACGGCGACGGCTGGGACATGCCGGCCGGCGCCTTCGAGCACGTGGCCGGCCTCCAGGACGTCATGCCGACCATCCTTGACGCCGCCGGCGTCGAGGTGCCGGAGGGCGTGACGGGGCGGAGCCTCTTCGACGCGATCCGCGGCCGCGAGTGGCGGGAGTTCCTTCACGGCGAGCACTCGCCCTGCTACGACGGCGACAACGCCATGCAGTACCTCACCGACGGGAAGGAAAAGTACGTTTACTTCCCGACCACGGGCGCCGAGCAGCTCTTCGACCTGACCGGCGACCGGCAGGAGCTGCACGACCTGGCGAGCGATCCGAGCCACGCCGGGCGCGTCGAGCTGTGGCGGAAGCGGCTGATCGAGAAGCTCGCCTCGCGCGGCGACGGGTTCTCCGACGGCAAGAAGCTGCTGCGCAAGAAGCCGGGCTTCAGCCCCGTCGTCGAGGGCCACCCGGCCAATCCCGCGTAGGCTTCCGCGGCCCGCGCGTGAGGCGGACGTGTAGCGAGGGCGCCGATGGCTGCGCGCGAAGAGCCTGGTCTGTTCGGGCCTGCGGGTGAGGGGCCGGCCAAGCGCACCGGCCCCGGCGGGGTCGTCGTCCGCGAGGTCAGGTGCAAGAGCCTGCTGAACCGCTCCGGGCCGGCGGACTACTCGTTCAACTGCTACACCGGCTGCGCCCACGCCTGCGTGTACTGCTACGCCCGGTTCATGCAGCGGTTCCACCCTCACGACGAGCCCTGGGGGCGGTTCGTGGACGTGAAGGTCAACGCCGCCGAGGTCCTCGCCCGCCAGCTTCGCAGGCTACCGGGCGGATCGGTCTTCACGTGCAGCGCATGCGACGGCTGGCAGCAGGAGGAGCGCAGCCGCAAGCTGACCCGGCGGTGCTGCGAGCTGCTGCTGGAGGCCGGCTTCCATCTCAACGTCCTGACCAAGAGCAAGCTCGTCCTGCGCGACCTGGACGTCTTCGCCGGCAGGGACGTGCAGGTGGGCGTGACGATCACCACGCCGGACGAGAAGATGGCGCGGCTGTGGGAGCCGAGGGCATCGCCGGTCCGCGCCAGGCTGGAGGTGCTTCGGCGGGCGAAGGCGGCGGGCCTGACCACGGCCGTCATGTTCGGCCCGCTGCTGCCGGGCATCAGCGACTCGCCGGCGGTGCTGGCGAAGCTCTTCGCCCTGGCGGCTGAGGCCGGCGTGGACAGGATATGGACCGACGCGATGAACCCGCGGCCGCGGGTCTGGCCAAGCGTGCAGAAGCTGCTGGGGCGACGCTGGCCCGACCTGCGCGAGCACTACCGCCAGGTGCTCTTCGACAAGGCGTGTCGCGGCCGCTACCTGGCCGAGCTGAAGCAGAGGATCCGCCGCCAGGCCTCCGATGCGGGGCTCCTCGGCCGGATGACGTGACTCGGACGTCGCCCGCGCCGCCGCGCCGCGAAGGTCAGGCGTCGTAGCGGAAGTAGTGCTCCCGCTCGGCCAGCAGCTCCGCCGGAATCTCCGGTTGCAGGCCGGTCAACTCGGTGAAGCGCTTCACGCCGCGCTCGTAGGCGGCCTGCCACTCGGGGATGTGGAAGTAGTGAAACGGCCTTCGCTCCACGGCCCGGAGGATAAGTCTGTCGGCCCGCATGGATTGGCCAAACCTCATCTCCAGGTCGTACATGATGGACCGCATCTGGTCCTCCACCTGGTTGAGCCGCTTGGCCGTGCCGGTCGATGCACAGCGGAAGCTCTCCCCCCAGAGGCAGCCGGCCGGATCGGGCTCCATCTTCACGCAGCCGCGGCAGGCGTCACAGAAGCTCCGCACAAGCTGGATGTCCTCCCGAAAGCGACAGTCGACCAGGCGTGCCGTAATCTCCGGCAGCGAGTTCGTGTCGACCGGGCGGTCGCCGGCATCCAGTTGCCGGATGATGGTGAACAGGTAGTAGGGCCGCAGTCGAACCATCGCTCTATTGTACAACGTCCCCCGGACCTTCACACGACGGCTGAAGATGCACGAAAGCGCGAGGCGGGCGACGAGCCGCACGCTCGCCCAATGATTTCACGGTTGCCCCATGCGGCGAGAGCAATGATGTATAATGCCTCCCCCTCAAATCGAAAGGAGACGGGATATGTTCAAGCGGAGCGCCCCTCGATACTCACTCGCTGCGGTCGGACTGGCGATGGCGCTGGCCTTGGCCGTGCAAGCCGCGCCTGGCAAGGCGCCCGACGCCCCGGCCGGGTGGCTGGCCACCGGCGGCAAGGACGCCGGCTGGACCAAGGCCACCGCAAAGTGCCGCGAGCTGCTGGGCCAACTCAAGGTGGACGATCCGCTCGTCAAGCGGCACCTGCCTAAAGTGAAGCGCGGCGCCGAGTTGGTCGGCCGGATCGACAAGTTCGACTGGAAGCGCCGGACGGCCTTGGATTACCTGGAGAATATGCTCGCCGACCTGATCGCCGGGAAGGTACCCAGCAAGCGTTACGCGGGCAAGGGGCTGGGCCTTCCGTACTGGTCGGATGCCATGGCCCGGGCCGAGGCCATCTGGATTCACGTCCCGCCGAGCTACGACCCGGCCAAGAGCTACCAGATATTCATGTACTACAAGTGCGGCGGGGGGATTCACTACAAGAACGGCAAGGCCCACGGCGGCTACCGCCCGACGGTCGAGGTCGCCAATCAGACCGACACCTTTCACGCCTGGAGCAGTCTTTCCACGCAGGTAAAGGGTCGCTTGGGCGCCAATCACGAGCTTGCCGAGGCCATGGCTGCCGTCTGCCGGGAGTTCTCCGTCGACCGCGAGCGCGTCTTCCTCACCGGCTGGTCGGACGGGGGATTCACCACCCTGTGGCTGGCCAGCCGGCACCCGCACCTGGTGGCGGGCATCGTGCCGTACTGTGCGAACTGGCAGTACATGAACATCGGCGACGTCGGCCTGTACAACGTGCCCACGCTGGCGGCCGACGGCTGGAGCGACGGCGACTTCAACCGCAAGCAGTTCGTCCGCTGGCACATCCTGCGGACCATGGGCTATCCGACCTCCGCCCTGTGGAGCCATCACGGCCACAGCTACCAGGGCTACGAGGACGTCGAAGAGTTCAAGATGTACCTGGCGTGGGCCAAGACCAAACGCCGCAACCTCTGGCCCAAGCGCGTCCGCTACGCCACCTGGGGCATGAGCTGGCATCGGGCGTACTGGGTGAGCATCGAACGCATGGCCAACCCGATTCATCCGGCCCAGATCGACGTGCAGGTGAAAGAGAGTAACCGCATCGAGGTGAAGACCTGGCACGTCGGGGCGTACAAGCTGACCCTCAGCGACAAGCTCGTCGATCCGGCCAAGGCGGTCACGGTCGTCACCGACGGCAAGGAATCGTACGCCGGGCCCTTCAAGGCCGAGATCCTCGTCGACGTCACACCGCCGCCGACGGGCAAGTTCGTCAAGGGCGCCGCGATGCCGGGCGACATCACCACACAGATCGAACGGAGCACTTATGGCAGCAAGGGCTTCCTCCAGATCGCCGACCGCCGTTGGGTGTTCGTCAAGGGCACCGGCGGCGACGAGGGCACCCGCAAGCTGTTGGCCAAGTGGTTCAACAGGTACTGCAAGGACGACACCAAGGTAACGGAGAAGGACATCGCCAAGGCGAACCTGTTCGTCTACGGCGGCCCGGGGATCAACAAGTTTGCCGCCCGCATTGCCGCGGACCTGCCGGTGAAGTTTGGCAAGGGCAAATTCACCATCGGCTCGAAGGTGTACGACAAGCCGACGCACTGCGTCGCCTTCATCCACCCCAACCCGCTGAACCCGAGCAAGTACGTCATCGTGTATGCCTTCAACGACGCCGCGGCGTTCGCCAAGAATCGCTTCTTCGACATGGGCAAGGAAAGCGCCTGGCGGTTCCGCAGCGGGGACTGTGTGGTCAAGGGCGTCCCCACGGCCAGGCGGAAGTGGGGCGTGACGACCCGGGAATCGAAGTTCCGGACGGACGTGTACGTGTTCGGGCCGGATTGGCGGCCCGCGGACGAGACGCCCGTGGGCGAGTTGGCCGGGACGTTCGACGAGACGCAGATGATGCGGCTTCGGGCCGATGCCATGCGCGAGGCCACCGGCGCCGACGCGGGGGTGATCTGGGGCTACACGGCGCGCTACCAGCGCTGGCGTCCGTCCCTGCCCGCCGGGCCCGTGACCGCCGACGACATCGCCACCTTCGACCGTCTGCCGCAGTACGTCGTCACCGGCGAGGTCACCGGGGCGCAACTCAAGGACATCGCCGCGAAGGTCTCCGCCTCGACCGTCCTGGCCAGCGGGCCGGCGAAGATCGACCCGAAGAAGACCTACCGCCTCGCCATGGGTTACTCGGGCTTGCCGAGCTACGGCGTCGACTACAAGAAGATGCCGAAGCACTTCGTCTTCAAAACGCCCGAGGAGTTCCTGGCCTCCAAGCTGACCCGACTGAGCGTGCGGAACATGAAGATGCTGCCGATGACGATGTCCGAAGCGGTCATCCGGTACGTCGCCAAACGCAAGACGATCGCCCCCCGGCCGACTGACGGCGACCTGACGCAGTACATCATGAACCCCAAGGCCAACCGGTTCGGCGCGTTCGACTGGCTGCACCTCGGTGCGGACGTTGCGTGGGAGCGGGCCTCGGGCCAGAAGGTCGCCGACCGCCACGTGCTGAGCTTCGGCCTGACCGAGGCCGGCGGGCCAAAGCTGGCGCCGCCCCGGAAGAACTCCAGGCATTTCCTGGACGCGGACCTGACGGCTGCGGACAAGCTGATGAGCTTCGGCTTCGCCGGGCTGGACAAGAAGCTCCCGGTCGCCGTTACCGTGGGTGTCAGGCGGTTCGCCGTCACCGCCGGCGCCGAGGGCAAGGCCTTCGCCCTGGCGACGGACCCGTCGGCGGCGGGCGTCGTCGGGCGGGGCGTGCTGCTGGACGTTCGCTTGGCCAACAAAGGCAAGAAGGACGTCACCGGCCTGGTGGTGCTGTCGCCGCAAACGATGCGGCGGATCCACGGCAGCATCTGGCCGGTCGGCGCCAGGGGCGTCGCCAAGACCTGGTACTGCGGCTTCCGCCAGACGATCGGGAAGTACCGCAAGCCCCCCGTCCACCAGAACGCCGTGCTGCTGCTTTCCAGGGGCCCGGCACCGCAGCTTGGCAGGCTCTCCGTGAAGGGGGGCGGGTACAACTTCGGCCTGGTGGCGGCCCATCGTCCGGTGAGCATCAAGGCCGGCGAGACTCTCTCCCTGCCGGTGCTCTTCGTGTTTGTGAACAAGCCCGCCAAAGTCGAGGCGCTTGACCTTGCCGCCGTGCTGGAGGCGATCAAGGATAAGGTCATGCCCGCGGGCGGCTGAAGGCTACTGAACGACGCGCGGGGGAGAACAGGAGCTGCAACGATGGCTGAAGGAATGTTGGCGGTCAAACTGCTGGCGGTCTCCGCGATAGTGCTTCTGGCGGCGGTCGCCGCCGGCGCCGAGACGGTCACGCTCCAGCAGGGCAAGAGCGACTACACCGGCTGCGCCACGAAGACCCTCCTCGGCAAGGGGCAGAGGAAGCCCGCCGAGGGTGTCATGCCCATCCGCGGGTCGAAGAACCGCCTGCACCTGCGGTTCGAGATCCCCGCCGCCCTGGCCCGGAAGAAGCTGGCCCGCGCCCGGCTGGGTGTGTTCCTCCCGGACGCGAAGAAGCCCAACGTCTTCACCGAGATCTTCTGCCATGGGGTCGTCTCCGGCGAGGCCACGCTGGACGAGAAGACCGACTACGACAACGGCCGCCGCCCCGGGGCCGTGGACTCGGTGGAGCTGTTCGCCCCGCCGCACAAGGGATGGCAGCACTTCCCCTGGCTGGACCTGGGCGTCCCCAAGGGCGGAAAGTGGATCGAGTTCAACGTCACCCCGCTGGCGGAAAAGTGGCTGGCTGACCCAAAGGCCAACCGCGGCGTGACGCTCGTGCCGACCGACTGCCCGGACAAGGACTTCCCCAGCACATGGCAGATCGACGTGCCGGCGGCCGACTTCCCGGGCAAGCCCGCCCTCAGGCCCAGGCTCACCCTGGAGTTCGCCCCGCCGGCAAAGCCGTACCTGGTGGGGATGACCAACGGCATGGCTCAGGTCCTCGACCGCTCCACCCGCTTCGCCTACCGCGGCGGCTATGGGACGGAATACGCCATGTCCATGGCCGCCAACGAGCTGGAGGGCCTCCAGGTCGTCGTCTATCCCATGCTCGCCGACCTGAAGAAGGTCCGATTCACCTGGACCGACCTCAAGGGCAAGGATGGGCACAAGATCCCGGCCTCCGACGTGGAGTGCTTCAGCGTGGACTGGTACAAGCTCCGGGCGAGCAAGGAGACCGAGAAGGTCATGTACGCGGGCAAGCTCTACGAGGTGCCCGACCCGCTGATTCCCGGCAAGCCGGCGACGATCCGCCGGCACATGCACACGCCGTTCTACTTCCGCGTGCGGACGCGCCCGGCCACCGCGGCGGGGACCTACAGCGGCAAGATAACGCTCAGCGCCGACGGCGCCCCGCCCACGGAGCTGTCGCTGAAGGTGAAGGTCTGGCCCTACGCCATCCCCGAGAAGTGGAACTTCCACACCATGGGGCAGTTCATCCAGGGCACCTGCCAGAAGTTCCACGGCAAGGACTGGGGCGAGCCGCTGCGGAAGAAGTACTACGACTTCCTCATGGAGAACCGCTTCAGCCCCACCGAGCAGTACGGCAAGATCCTCTCCCCCCGCCAGGACCTGGCCGAGTGTCTCGAGGGGGGCATGAACACGGTGTACCTCTCCGGCAACTTCACCGGCACCGACCAGGAGATCGCCCAGCTCAAGACCGACCGGAAGAAGGTCATGAAGCTCGCCGCGCTGGACTACTCCCTGGTGTACATCGGCGACGAGACGAACAAGTGGGATGAGATGCAGCGCCGCGCGAACCTCGTCCACGCCCACCTGCCCGGCGTCATGGTCATGATCGGCGGGTCCGTGCCGCGGAAGGAGCTCATCGGGTACGTGGACATCTACGACCCGATCATCGGCCCTAACAAGACCTACGGCATCGAGGAGAAGACAGCCGGCGTCGTCCGGGAGGCCCAGCAGCGCGGCGAGGAGTTCTACTGGTACGTCTGCGTCGGCCCGAAGTACCCCTATCCCAACGTCATGCTGGAATACCCGCCGGTGATGGGGCGGGTGCTGTTCTGGATGACGTGGAAGTACGGGGTGACGGGCTTCGAGTACTACTGCTACAACATCTGGCACGACTGGAACTTCAACGCCGATCCGGCGAAGCGCTACCCCAAGGTCAAGTGGGTCGCCGACGGCTGGCAGAAGAGGACCAACATCACCAACGGCGACGGGATGATCTTCTACCCCGGGCCGATCACCTGCCTGCGCCTCGAGGCCATCCGCGACGGCATTGAGGAGTGGGAAAGCCACCAGGTGCTCCGCGACTGCGTCGAGGGGCTGCGGCACCGCAAGCACGCCCGGAAATACCGCAGCCTGATCGCCAAGGCCGAGAGGCTCCTGGCCGTGAAGGACGAAGTCGTCGCCAGCTTCAGCAAGTACACCACCGACGGCGAGGCGCTGCTGGCGGCGCGCGAGGAGCTGGGCGAGCTGCTGGCGAAGATCGTCCCGATCGTCCAGGACACCGAGAAGTGGGACACCGGCGCGATGCGCCTGGCCCGCTCGACCGAGGTTCGCGTCGCCGCCCAGACCGCCCGGCGGCGGAAGATGCTGCGCGAGCGCCACCTGGCCGCCTGCCGGAAGCTCGAGGTCGAGCCGCCTTCCCAGGAGGCGTGGGACGCCCTCTGGCCTAAGCGGGTGCTGTTCAGCCAGGACTTCGAGGGGCCCTCCCGCCCTGAGGCCGACTGGGAAGGCGTGGTCGACAGCAAGAACGTGCCAAAGGGCAGCAAGCGGGCCCTCGGCGGCATGGTGCCCAAGCAGTACTTCGCCCGCCGGGTGCGCGTGGGCATGTACTTCGACAACGCACGGGCGGCCACAACCACCTGGGTCACCTTCAAGTACTTCGTCAGCAAGGACGTGCCCCTCACCGTGTTCGTCTTCAACATGACGCAGTCGGACAACTGGCAGCACATCATAGCCAAGCCCGTCGTCGGGAAGTGGACGGAGGTGACGCTCAACGTCACTCGCGACTTCCGCAAGAAGGGCGGCGGACCGGCCAAGATGAACGGCGGCGACTCCATCGACGACGTCTTCGTCTTTGCCGGCAAGCCCGGCGACAAGGAGCTGCAACTGATCGTGGACGACGTCCAGTTGATAGGGTTGGACTGAAGGGCGGTTACTTCAGCCGGCCGGCGGCAACGCCGAGAGTATGCCTTCCACGGTGGCCAGGTGGGCTGTGAGAGCTTTGCTGGGTTCCAACCCGCCGTCGGCGGCGCCAACGACGGCCGTCCGCAGTTGCTCGTCGTAGGGCAGGTGCCCGATCAGCGGGATCTCGCCCAGCTCGCTGCGAATCCGCTCCAGGTTGGCGGGTCCCCTAACGGCGTTGGCCACGGCGAACAGGCCCTTCAGGCCGATGTCGCCGGCCAGGTCGCGGACCCGAAGGGCGGTCTGGACGCTCCACGGCGATTCGTTCACGACGATGATCAGTGCGTCCATGGACTGTGCCGTCGCCCGCCCGAGGTGCTCGATGCCGGCCTCCATGTCCATGACGATCGCGTCGCCCTTGCCGAGCACCAGGTGCGTCACGAGGGCCTTGACCAGGGCGCTGGCCGGGCACAGGCAGCCGCCGCCTCCCCTGCTGATCCCGCCGAGGACCAGCAGGCGGATTGACCCGATCTGCCGCGCGTAGGTTTCGGGGATGTCATCGACCTTGGGGTTGAGCTTGAAGTACCCGCCATAGCCGTCGGTGGCGCCGGTGCGCTCCTTGATCAGTTCGCGCATCTCGGCGACGGGGGTGGGCCGCTCGTCGGGCGGGACGCCCAGGGCCGAGGCGAGGTTCGCGTCGGGGTCGGCGTCGATGGCGATTACCCGCCGGCCCTTCAGCGCCAGCGTTCCGGCCAGCATGGCTGAAAGCGTCGTCTTCCCGACGCCCCCCTTCCCTGATACCGCGATCTTCACGACGGCATTCCTCGCAAAGGTGCTTATTGCATAGACCCGGAAGGGGTCATGCAATATGCAGGTTAGTCTAGGAGCCGGCCGGCGCCGATGCAAGCAGCCCAGGCCGGGGGCGCCACGGCCTGCCGGAGGCCCCTGGCGCACGCCGGCCGAAAAAAGTCTTGATATGCACACCAGGCTTCTGCTAATTTCTGATAGGCGTCACAGTTAGTCGGCGGCGCCTGCCAGCACGTTTCTGTTCGCGGAGCTCCTGCCGGCTGATTCCATAGCTTAGTAACCACAGGGATAGCGTTGCTTGGAGAGGCATGTAATGAAAGCCCCTGAGAAGCGTAGTGCCGACCCGGCCACCGTTGAGATGCTCAGGCACGTTGCCGCCGAGAACGTGTCGGTGGTGTGGGACCGCCACGAGGATATGGAGCCGCAGTGCGGCTTCGGCCAGTTGGGCATCTGCTGCCGCATCTGCACGATGGGCCCCTGCCGGATCGACCCCTTCGGCGAAGGCCCGACCGAGGGCATATGCGGTGCCAACGCCGACATAATCGCCGCCCGGAACCTGATACGGATGATCGGCGGCGGCGCCGCGGCCCACTCCGACCACGGGCGGGACATCGCCCACACGCTGCTGATGGCATCCGAGGAGGAAAGCTGCGACTACAAGATAAAGGACGAGGACAAATTGCGCGCCCTGGCCGCCGAACTGGGCGTCGAGACCGACGGGGCTGACCTCCGCCAGATCGCCAAAGGCGTAGCCGATATATGCTTCAGCCAGTTCGGCCAGCAGCATGGCGAGGTGGTCTTTGCCGCCCGGGCGCCCGAAGATCAGAAAAAGCGATGGCGCGCCGCCGGCGTAATGCCGCGAGGCGTGGACCGGGAAATCGTCGAAATCATGCACCGCACGCACATCGGCGTGGACAACGACCCGATCAACCTCATCCTCCAGGGTGTCCGGGCCTGCCTTGCCGACGGGTGGGGCGGCAGCATGATCGCAACCGACTTATCCGACGTGCTGTTCCGCACGCCGAGCTGGGTCCGCAGCCGGGCGAACCTCGGCGTCCTTGAGCCCGATGCCGTCAACATCATCGTCCACGGCCACGAGCCGTCGCTGTCGGAGATGATCGTGGCGGCCGTCCAAGACCCCGAGCTGATCGAACTTGCCAAGAGCAAGGGGGCAAGCGGGATCAACCTCGGCGGCATCTGCTGCACGGCCAACGAGATTCTCATGCGTCACGGCGTCCCGCTGGCGGGGAACTTCCTCCAGCAGGAACTGGCGATGGCCACCGGCGTTGTCGAGGCGATGATCGTTGACGTGCAGTGCATCATGCCGTCTCTGGGTAAACTGGCCGGCAAGTACCACACCAAGCTCATCTCCACCAGCCCCAAGGCCAAGTTCCCCTTTGCCGAGCATATCGAATTCGATGAGTCCAAGGCCCTGGATATCGCCAAGAACATCGTCCGGATCGCGGTGGAGAACTTCTCCAACCGCGACAAGTCGCGCGTCCACATTCCCGAGCAGAGCAGTCCGCTGGTGGCGGGTTTCACGGCCGAGAACGTCTTTAACATGCTGGGCGGGCGGTACCGCTCCACGTATCGCCCCTTGAACGACGCCGTCATTGCCGGCCGTCTGCGGGGCGTCGCCGGCGTGGTCGGCTGCAACAACCCCAAGATCCGCCACGATTACGGGCACATCGAGATGACCAAGGAACTGATCGCCAACGACGTGCTGGTGGCGGTCACAGGCTGCACGGCGGTCGCCGACGCCAAGGCCGGGCTGTTGTGTCCGGAGGCGGCCGAGAAATACGCCGGCAAGGGGCTGCGCGAAATCTGCCGGACCGTGGGAATACCCCCGGTCCTCCACGTGGGAAGCTGCGTGGACAACAGCCGCATCCTTGTGGTGCTGTCCAACATGGTGGCCGAAGGCGGACTGGGCGAGAGCATCGCCGACCTGCCGGCGGCCGGGGCCGCCCCGGAATGGATGAGCGAAAAGGCCGTCTCGATCGGCTTCTACGTCGCGGCCTCGGGCGTGTTCACCGTCCTGGGCGAACCGTTCCCCGTCCAGGGCTCACCGGCCGTGACCAAGTTCGTCACCGAAGATATGGAGGAACTCTTCGGCGGGAAATTCGCCTTCCAGGCCGATCCGATCCGGGCCGCCAGGCTTATGATCGACCACATCGACGCCAAGCGGGCCGCCCTGCGCCTGCCCGGGCCGATGTACGAAGTGCCGTACGCCCCCAAGGAGGTCGCCGAGGCCAAGGCCGCCGGCTGAGCTGAGTGCGTGAAGGAGCTGTCGCATGCCCAAGGTGATTGTCGTCAACGAGGAGCGATGCTTGGCGTGCAATTCGTGCGTGATCGCCTGCGCAATGGCCCACACCGAGGCCGAAACGCTCGTCGAGGCCCTCAGCGCCGCCACGCCCCCCCAGCCGCGGGTTTACGTCGAGCCGGCGGGGGCATCTGGCGTGCCGCTTCAGTGCAGGCACTGCGAAGATCCCCCCTGCATCGCCATCTGCCCGACCGGGGCGATCGATCGTGTTTCGTCAGACGGGCCAGTGCTGCTCGACCAGGACCGCTGCATCGGCTGCAAGTTCTGCATGCTGGTGTGCCCGTTCGGGGTAATCGCCCTGTCGCGCGACGGCAAGGCGATGATCAAGTGCGACCTGTGCGTTGAACGGACCGAAGCGGGCGAGCTGCCGGCGTGCGTCGCCGCCTGCCCCACCGGCGCGCTGAAGTTCGTTGAGCTGGACGAGCACCTGCGGCGGCGGCGTCGCGAGGCCGTCAGGCGAACTTCCCAGGTCCGGGCAAAGACAGACGAGCCTTGAGGATGCGCCGCCCGCCGCGCGCGCGAAGTGACAAGGCTCAGCCGAAAGGCATGTTCCGGGGGGAGAGAGCTGACGGATAGGTTCTTCAGGCTCAAGGAGACGACCAGATGGTTACCGTGACGGTGTGCGTCGGCAGCTCATGCCACCTCAGGGGAGCGCGCCAGGTCATCGCACGCTTCAACGAGCTGCTTACCAGGCACGGCCTTCAGGACAAGGTGGTGTTGAAGGGCTCCTTCTGCATGGAGCGCTGCGGCGAGGGGGTCAATTGGCAGATTGACGATGAGCCGCTCACCAGCGCGAACGACCAGGACGCGGTCGAGACGTTCGGCAAGAAGGTGCTGGAGCCCATGGGCGCGAAGCCGGCGGATGAGCCGGGCGGGAGGAACCGCCCATGAACAGACCCGGCGGCGAAGTGTCCCCGGTGCACGTCAGCGCGATCCTGGAGCACACGCCCAACGGCGTTCTTCTGGTGGACGGCGACACGCGGATTCGTTACGTGAATCCCGCCTTCCGCGGCATGTTCCACTGCACCGGCGAGGAGCTTCTTGGCCGGCTCGCGGCCGAGGTCGTGCATTCGGATTGTTTCACCAGGGCCATCGCCGCCGGCAGGAACCTGATGGTGAAGGAGACCATACCCGAGCACGACGTGAGCTTCCGCGTGGGGCTGTTTCCAATCGAGGGCGAGGGCCTCTACTGCGGGATATTCATTGACATCTCCGAGGAGGAGAACGCGAGAAACCAGCTTCGCGACCTCAAGGCACAGACCCTGGAGCGGGCGCAGGAGGTGATTTCGCGGCAGATGCAGACGGCGCAGGAGATCGCCAGGCTCCTGGGCGAGACGACCGCCGAGACCAAGGTGCTCCTGGTGAAGCTGATGTCACTTTTGCGAGAAGAGGCAGAGCAGTGAGGCTTTATTACGAGTGGGGCACACGGCAGCTGCGCAGGCGCAGCGAAGAGTTGTGCGGCGACAGCGTCGCGATCTCGCGCCACTCCGATTCGGTGACCATGGCGCTTTCCGACGGCCTGGGAAGCGGCGTGAAGGCGAACATCCTGGCCACCCTGACCACGCGCATCGCCATGCACCTGCTGGAGAACGATCTGCCCCTCAGCGAGGTGGTGGAGACGCTGGGCAAGACGCTGCCCGTCTGCGAGGTGCGCAAGATCGCCTACAGCACGTTCGCCATCGCCCAGTTCTTCCGCGACGGCCGGGCGCGCGTGGTGGAGTTCGACACGCCGCCGACCATCCTGCTCCGCGGCCGCAAGCTGCTGCCCACCGCCTTTAGCGAGCGTGACGTGGGCGGCAAGACCATCCGCGAGTCGGTGCTCGAGCTGCAATTGGGCGACTGGATCGTGTTCGTCTCGGACGGGGTCCTGAACGCCGGGATCGGCGGGCTGTACCCGCTCGGCTGGGGCTGGGAGCAGGCGGCGCGGTACCTGGAGAGTCACACCCACCCGGAGCTGTCGGCCCAGGACGTGGCCGAGAAGATGGCGGCGACGGTGGCCGAGCTGTACGCCGACGCACCCGGCGACGACGTGACCGTGGTGGTCATCAAGGCGCGGAAGAAGCTCGTGGCTACCGTGCTCGCGGGCCCACCGGCGGAGGCGGCCGCCGACGAGGGCATCTTCGCCCGGTTCGTGGAGCGCCGGGGGCTGCACGTCGTGTGCGGCGGAACGACCGCCAAAATGGTCTCGCGACACCTGGGCCAGCCGCTGGAAGTGGACCTGAGCACCATGGCCCCCGACGTCCCGGCACTGGCGAGAATGAAGCACATCGACCTCGTCACAGAGGGCATCCTGACGCTGACCAAGGCGCACGAACTGCTCCGCTCCGGCGCCAGGAAGGAGACGGTCAGGTTCCGGACGGACGGGGCGGCGGCACTGGTGCGTCTGCTCCTGAATGTGGACCACGTACACTTCATGGTGGGAATGGCCCTGAACCCCGTGCACCAGAGCCCAAAGCTGCCGGTGCAGCTGGGCATGAAGCTGTCGGTGGTGCGCGAGATCGCGGAAGAACTGAAGAAGCGCGGAACCGAGGTCAGTATCGAGTCGGCATAAATGACAGCGGAAGAGAAAGTCATTGAGGAAATCGTTCGCCGCTACGACTGCGAGGCGGGCATGCTCATCCCGATGATGCAGGACCTCCAGGCCGAGTGCGGCTACCTGCCCGCCGACCAGCTCCGCAGGCTGGCCAGGCGGCTGGACGTGCCCATGACCCGCCTCTACGCCCTGGCGACGTTCTACGCCTCTTTCCGGCTTGCTCCGAAGGGGCTGCACGAGGTGACGCTGTGCGTCGGGACCGTCTGCCACCTGAAGGGAGCGGGCAAGATCTCGGAGATGATCTGCAAGGAATTCCAGGTGGAGGCGGGAGGGACGACCCCCGACGGGCTGTTTTCCTTCCTGCCGGTGAACTGCGTGGGAGCTTGCGCCGTCGCGCCGGTGATGATCGTGGACGGTGCGTACCACAACGGCATAACGACTGAATCGGCGATGGAGGTTCTCCGCGGGCTCCCCTCGGAGGCCGCGGCCGCTGAAAGTGAGGCCAAGAGTGACGGCGGTTAGCGGAAGAACCCTTGCCAGCCCGGCAGATCTCTTGCGAGAGCGGGAGAAGTTGTGCCGGCGGCGCAGCCCCGAGGCCAGGTGCGTGCGCGTCTGCATCGGCCCCGGCTGCGCGGCAAAGGGCTCGGGAAAGCTCCATGAACTTTTCCGGGAGGCCGTCAAGCAGACCGGTGCGGACGTCCAGGTTGAGGCCAAGAGCGTGGGCTGTCACGGGCTGTGCGAATGTGGGCCCATTGTGATCGTGCAGCCGGGGGACATCTTCTACCAGCGGGTGGAGGAGCCCGACGTCGCCGAGATATTCCGCGAAACGGTCATCGGCGGGCGGATTGTCGAGCGGCTGCTTTACGAGGACCCAGCCACGGGCGCCAAGCTGACGACCGCCGCGGAAATCCCCTTCTACAGTGCGCAGCAGCGCATCGCCCTGGCCCACAACGGGGAGATCGACCCGAAGAGCATCGAGGACTACATCGCGGTCGGCGGGTACGCTGCCCTGGCCAAGGCCCTGACCGCGATGACGCCGGACGAGGTGCTCTCGGAGATCGAGCGTTCGGGGCTCCGAGGCCGCGGGGGAGGAGGCTTTCCGACAGGACGGAAGTGGCGTTCCTGCCGCGACGCCCCCGGCCAGCCGAAGTACGTAATCTGCAACGGCGACGAAGGCGACCCCGGCGCGTTCATGGACCGTGCCATCATGGAAGGCAACCCCCACGCCATACTCGAGGGGATGACCGTCGGGGCATATGCCATCGGCTCAGAGCAGGGCTATACCTACGTGCGGAACGAATATCCCCTCTCGGTCGTCCGTTTGCGCGAGGCGATCGAGCAGGCCCGGCGGGCGGGACTGCTCGGCCAGGACATCCTGGGCAGCGGCTTCTCGTTCGACGTGCGGATCAACCGCGGCGGCGGGGCGTTCGTCTGCGGCGAGTCCACGGCGCTGATGGCCTCCCTCGAGGGCAGGCCCGGCGAGCCACGGGCCAAGTACGTCCACACCGTCGAGAGCGGGCTCTGGGGCAAGCCCACCAACCTCAACAATGCCGAGACCTGGGCAAACGTCCCGGCGATCATCAACCAGGGCGCCCAATGGTTCGCCTCCATCGGCACGGAAGGGTCGAAGGGAACCAAGGTCTTCAGCCTGGTGGGCGAGGTGGTCAACACCGGCTTGGTGGAAGTGCCGATGGGCATGAGCCTGCGCCGGATCATTGAGGAGATCGGCGGGGGCGTCAAGAACGACAAGGCGTTCAAGGCCGTGCAGACCGGGGGGCCCTCTGGCGGATGCATCCCCGCAGAGCACCTCGACGCAAAGGTGGACTTCGACGAGCTGACCAGGCTGGGCTCCATGATGGGCTCCGGCGGCATGATCGTCATGAACGAAGACACCTGCATGGTCAACGTCGCCAAGTACTTCCTGAACTTCCTCAAGGACGAGTCCTGCGGCAAGTGCACGCCCTGCCGGGAGGGGCTCGCCCAGATGCTTCACATCCTTGAGCGCATCACCCACGGCGAGGGGCGCCCGGGCGACGTGGAGAGCCTCAAGAGCCTTGCGGGGCTGCTGGAGGGCACCGCACTGTGCGCCCTGGGCAAGACGGCCGCCAACCCGGTGCTCTCCACGATCCGCTACTTCCCGGAAGAATACGACGCCCACATCCGGGAGCAGCGCTGCCCGGCCAAGGAGTGCAAGGGACTCTTCCGCTACAGGATTGATCCTGAGGCCTGCAAGGCCTGCGGCATCTGCCGGAAGGAATGCCCGGTGGATGCCATCTCCGGCGAGAAGAATGTTCCCTACGTGATCGACCAGGAGAAGTGCACACTGTGCGGAACGTGCCTGGACAAATGCCCGTTCTCTGCGGTTATCAAGGTCTGATGGAGGTCGGCCCGTGCCGACGGTGACGATTGACAACATCGCGGTTGAGGTGGAAACTGGGGCGACTATTCTCGACGCTGCCAGGGAAGCCGGTATATGGATCCCGACCTTGTGCTACCACCCCGCCGTTTCCAGTTCGGCGATGTGCCGTGTGTGCATGGTGGAGCTGGACCGCGGCGACTGGAAGCAACTGGTGACGGCGTGCAACTACCCCGTCCGCCGCGACATTGTGGTGAGCGTGTCGAGCCCCAATGCCGTGGCGGCGCGGCGGGGCGTGATGGAGCTGCTGCTTGCGCGGGCCCCGGACAGCGAGCAGCTCAGGGCCTTCGCCAGGCGCATGGGCGTGGACGGCACGCCACACCCGACCGTCACCCAGAGCCAGCGCGACTGCATCCTCTGCGGGCTGTGCACCGCCGTCTGCGAGGAGGTCATCGGGCACGCGGCCATCGGCTTTGCCGGGCGCGGCACCGACCGGGCCGTCAGCGCACCCTTCCGCCAGCCGGCCGAGGACTGCATCGCCTGCGGGGCCTGCGCGGTCGTCTGCCCCGTGGGGACGATTCAGGTGAGGATCCACGAGGATACGGGCGAGGTGGAGATCTCGCCCTTCAAGACCCGAGCCAAGCTGCTGGCGTGCGAGCGCTGCGGGGCGCGCCTGGTGAGTGTGCCGGTGGCCGAAGAGATTTTCAGCAAGGGCGAGATAGACTGGGAGAAGCTTCGCGAGCACGCTCGGCTGTGCCCGCAGTGCAGGCGCAAAGCCACGGCCGCGGCTCTGGGCCTCCCAGACAAGAGACAGCGCGAAGGTGAATGACATCTGATCAGTGGCCGGGCCTTGAACCTGCCGCGGCGGGTTGCCGTCGGCTGCCCCGGCCGGGCTGGACGTGGACTAAGGAGCTGCGTTGTGTCGAAGATTATTGCTACCGCCGCCATACGAGGCGCCCACAGGATGGTGGAACGGGCCGAAGGGGACCTGGCGAAGGCAATCGAGGAAAAGGGCAAGGACGCCAAAGTCGCCTACCCCAACACCGCCTACTATCTGCCCATCATGTATCTGTTCCTGGGCCAGAAGGTCGAGACCCTCGGCGACCTGACCGAGTCGCTCCAGGAGGCCCGAAAGCTCCTCGGACAGATTCCCGCCGACGAGCTGTGGCTGCCGTACCTGGGCGAGACGCTGGACTCGGGCGTGGCGACCCTGATAGCCGAGGAGACGATAGAGGTCCTGAAGTTCGTCACCGGCCCGAACCCCGCGAACGGAATCTGGCTGAGTTTCACCGATGACAGCATCCTGCGAACACAGGGGATCAAGCTCGTTGACGGGCGGATGCCCGGCTTCGCCGCGATCGTCGGCTCGACGCCCACCAACGAACAGGCCGTGCAGCTCGTCCGCGCACTTCAGGAGCGGAGCATCCTGGTGTTCATGGCCAGCCACACCAACGGCCGGGCCGTCGCCGAGCAGCTAGCCGAGGAAGGCATCGATATGAGCTGGGACACCTTCCTCGTCCCCTACGGCAAAGAGACCACCGCCGCCGTCCACGCGCTCAACTTCGCCGCCAGGTCCGCCATGACCTTCGGCGGCATCGAGCCGAAAGGGATGAAAGAGGCCCGCGACATCCTGCTCTACAACAAGAACCGGGTGTACGCCTTCGTCCTGGCGCTCGGCGCCGACGACGCCGTGCCCGAAGACCAGGTCATCACCGACGAGAAATACGCCACCGCCGCCGGGGCCATCAACTTTGGGTTCCCCGTCATCTCGGACGTGAACCTCCCCGAAATCCTGCCGACTGGGATCTGCACCTACGAGCACGTGGTGGCCAATGTCAGCCTGGACGCCATCGTCAACAGGGCCGTGGAGGTCAGAGGCCTGACCATCAAGATCGAGCAAATCCCCATACCCGTGCTGTTCGGGGCCGGCTTCGAGGGCGAGCGGGTCAGGAAAGAGGACATGCACGTCCAGTTCGGGGGTAAGTACACCGACGCCTTCGAGCTGCTCCGCATGAAACCGGTCGATGAGGTCACCGACGGGAAGATCGAGGTCATCGGCCCCGAGATCGAGGACATGAAAGAGGGGGAGGCCTACCCGTTGAGCATTGTCGTGGACGTGGCGGGCAGGAATTTCCAGGAGGACTTCGAATCGGTCCTGGAGCGGCGGATGCACGAGTACGTCTCCTGCGCCAACGGCCTCTTCCACATGGGCCAGCGCGCGATCATCTGGGTGAGGATCAGCAAGGACGCTCACAAGAAGGGCTTCAGGATCGAGCACTTCGGCGAAATCCTGGTGGCCAAGCTCCACAACGACTTCTCGACCATCGTTGACCGGGTGCAGGTGCGGATCTACACCGACCCCGCGAAGGTCAAGGAGCTGCTCGAAGAGGCCAGGCCCGTTTACCGGGCGAGGGACGACCGCATCGGAGGCATGACCGACGAGGACGTGGAGGACTACTACTCCTGCACCCTGTGCCAGTCCTACGCCCCGGACCACGTCTGCATCGTGACGCCGCAGCGGCTCGGATTGTGCGGGGCCTACACGTGGCTCGACTGCAAGGCGTCGCACCAGATCAACGCCCACGGGCCCAACGAGCCGGTCACCAAGGGCGAGTGCCTCGACCCGACGCTGGGGCAGTGGCGGAACATCAATGACTACATCGCCGCCAAGTCGAACGGGAACCTCGTCAAGTTCAGCGCCTACTCGATGCTGGTTGACCCGATGACCTCCTGCGGGTGTTTCGAGTGCATCGTGGCGATCATGCCCGAGGCCAACGGGGTCATTATCGTGGACCGCGACCACCAGGGCATGGCGCCAATCGGGATGAAGTTCTCGACGCTTGCCGGGCAGATCGGCGGGGGCATTCAGACGCCCGGGTTTGTCGGCATCGGCAAGCTGTACATCACCAGCCCCAAGTTCATCTCCGCCGAGGGCGGCATCGAGCGCGTCGTCTGGATGCCCAAGGCGCTCAAGGAAGAGCTCAGCGATCGCATCAAAGCGCGGCTGGAGGATATTGGAAAGCCCGAGCTCTTCGATAAAATCGCCACAGAGGAGGATGCCGAAGAGCCCGAGGCACTGGTGGAGTTCCTTCAGAAAGTCGAGCATCCGGCCTTTACTATGCCGGCAATGATTTGAGGAGACAGTCCCATGGCCATGACCGGGATGGACATCTATAAGAACCTGCCGAAGACGAACTGCAAGGAGTGCGGCTTCCCGACGTGCCTGGCCTTCGCGATGCAGGTGGCGGCCAAGCAGAAGGCCCTGACCGACTGCCCGCAGCTTTCGGACGAGGCGAAGAACGCCCTCTCTGACGCCGCCGCCCCGCCGATGAAGCTGGTGCACGTGGGGCCCGAAGGGGAGGCGGGCTTCGAGATCGGGCAGGAAACGGTCATGTTCCGCCATGAGGAGAAGTTCCATTATTCCCCGGCGCTGGCGGTGACGGTTCCGGCTTCGCTCTCTGACGAGCAAGCCCGCGCCAAGATGGACCTGATAAACGCGGCCGTCTTCACGCGGATCGGCGAGGAAATCGCGGTTGAAATGGCGGCAGTGGAGGTCGAGGGCCTCTCGGCCGATGCCGCCGCCGCGAGGGTCAAGGCCCTGTCCGAGACCAGCCGCGTGCCCTTCCTGCTGGCGGGCAGCGACCCGGCGGTAATGGCCGCGGCGGCGGGCGCCATCGCCGACAAGAAGCCCCTGATCTATCGCGCAACCGAGGCCAACGCCGAGGCCATGATAAAGGTGGCCGCCGAGAGCAAGTGCCCGCTGGCGGTGAGCGCCGAGAGCCTGGAGAAGCTCGCGGATGTCGCCCAGGCGGCCAAGGAAGCCGGCGTGGCGGATCTGGTCCTCGCCTTCGACGGCAGGAAGACTGCCCAGACCATTCGCGACATCACCTCGGCGCGACGAGCAGCGCTGAGGAAAAGCTTCCGGGCGCTCGGCTTCCCGGCCATGGTGGACGTCTCCTGCGACGACCCCGCAAAGGAAACCGTCCTCGCGGCCACGTTCGTCGCCAAGTACGCCGGGATCATCATCATCAACGGCCTGGACGGCGCCGAGCTGATCCCGCTCCTGACGGCCGTTCAGAACATCTATGCCGACCCGCAGGTGCCCAACACCGTCGAGGCGGAACTGCACGAAGTGGGAGACGTCAACGAGAACTCCCCCGTGCTCTTCACCACCAATTTCTCGCTGACCTACTTCAGCGTCGAGGGCGAGGTGGAGCGCAGCAAGGTGCCCTGCTACATCAGCGTGGTGGAAACCGAGGGCCTGGGCGTCCTGAACGCCTACGCCGGCGACAAGATCTCCCCCGAGAAGGTGGTCAAGGCCCTGGACGAGCAGAAGGTTGCCGACAAGGTCAAGCACCGCAAGCTGATCATCCCCGGACTGCTGCCTTCGTTCAGGGCCGAGATCGAGGAGACGTCAGTCTGGAAAGAGGTCCTCATCGGCCCGGAGAGCGCTACTGGCATTCCGAGGTTCCTCGCGGAGACCTGGAGTTAGGATAGGCGATGGCTGAGCACAAGGTGGTTTTCGCGCCGCTCGGCACCACGGTGACCGTCGCGGCAGGGACGACGCTCCTGGAAGCGGCGGGGAAGGCCCGCATCACCATCGACAGCGTCTGTGGCGGTGACGGGATTTGCGGCCGGTGCAAGATGATCGTCACGCAGGGGGAAGTCGCGGGGCGCGTTACCGCCCTGCTGACGCGCGAGGAAATACGCCGGGGCGTCGTGCTCGCCTGCCAGACCACCGTCCAGAGCGACCTGCTCGTCGAGATACCCGAGGGCACCCGCGCCCGCGAGCA
Organism: uncultured Planctomycetales bacterium; assembly: GCA_965602635.1. GTDB lineage: Bacteria > Planctomycetota > Phycisphaerae > SM23-33 > SM23-33 > CBFCZU01. Next base: position 24,419 of record CBFCZU010000019.1, read on the forward strand.
GATCGTCATCGACAAGGACGCCCAGCGGTTCCGCGCCGACCTGCCCGCCGTCAAGCCCAGGGAGTTCAGGAAGGACCCGCTTGTCTCCAAGGTCTTCCTGAAGATCCCTCGCCCCACGCTTGAGGATAACCTTTCCGACTGCCATCGCCTCCAGGTGCAGGTGGAGAAGGTGACGGGCATCTCCTCCATGCAGGCGGGCCTGAAGATCATCCAGCGCCTGCCGGCGGTCCTCAGGGAGAACGATTTCGAGGTCACCGCGACGATCGGGCGGCGGCGGGACGTCGCCGAGATCATGGACATCGAAGGCGGGGACACGTCGGGCAGGAACTTCGTGGCCGTCGCCGACACCGGCACGAGCACCATCGTCGTTCATCTGGTGAACGCGGTCGATGGCAGCACCGTTGACACGCAGGCGTGCTTCAACTCGCAGTCCATCTACGGGCGGGAAGTCACCGCCCGGATGATCGCGGCGGAGCGGTCGGGTCCCGAGCAGCTTCAGGAACTGCTCGTCGGCGACATCAACCGGCTGATCGCGTCGTTGGCGCAGAAGAACGACATAAGCATCGGCGACATACACGCGGCCGTGTGCGCCGGCAACACCGCCATGACCCACTTCCTGCTGGCCCTGCCGACGCGGAACATCCGGCGTGGACCTTATGTCGGCGTCTCCCAGGAGCCGCCGCCGTTCCGCGCCGCCGAGGTCGGGCTGAAAATCCATCCCAGGGGGCTGATCTTCACCGTTCCCGGCATCGGAGGCTGGGTGGGCGGAGACGTGGCCGCGGGCATCCTCGTCACCGGCCTGTGCGAATTGGACGAGCTGGGCATGTTCATCGACGTGGGCACCAACGGCGAGGTCGTCCTGGGCAACCGGGACTGGCTGATGGCCTGCTCGGCGTCCGCCGGCCCCGCGCTGGAAGGAGCCAGCGTGGAGTGCGGAATGATCGCCGAGCGCGGCGCGATCGAGAAGGTTTACATCGAGGACGGCGAGATCCGCTACGAGGTAATCGGCGGCCGGACGCCCGAAGGAATCTGCGGGTCCGGCATCATCGACCTGATCGCGATGCTGCTGCAGAAGGGCCTCATCGACCGCCGCGGCACGTTTGTCAAAGGCAGCGATCCGCGCGTGCGCTTCGACGGCGGCATGGGCAAGTACGTCCTGGCCGACAAGAAGGAGGCGTCGAAGGGCAGGGAGGTTCACATTACGCAGGAGGACGTGAACAACGTCGTGACGGCCAAGGCCGCGGTATTTGCGGCCGCGAAAATCATGCTCGACCGCCTGGGGCTGGCGCTTGCCGACGTCAAGAACCTTTACCTCGCCGGCGGCTTCGGCAGCCACATAGACATGGACAACGCCGTCGCCATCGGGCTGCTGCCGGACCTGCCGGCCGCCAGGGTACACTACGTCGGGAACACCTCGGTCTGGGGGGCGAAGCTGGCAGCCCTTTCGACCGAGGCCTACGAACTCCTTCGCAGCATCGGGAAGAAGACGACCTATTACGACCTGATGGGCGCCGACGACTACGTCGAGCAGTTCCGCCAGGCGATGTTCCTGCCCCACACTAACGTGGAGCTTTTTCCGTCGTTGAGCGAGCGGACCGAGATATGACGAACGCCCAGTCGAAAACCGCCGGGGTGATCGCCGTGACCGGCAAGGGAGGCGTGGGCAAGTCCACCATCGCCGCCCTGATCATCCGGCACCTGAAGGAGCATTCGGCCGGCCCCATCCTCGCCCTCGACGCCGACCCGGACGCGAACCTCGCGACCATGCTGGGCATGGAGGTCGAGACGACCATCGGCGACCTGCGCGAGGACGTGCTGCGCAGCATCAGGGACTTCCCAGCCGGCATGTCGAAGGAAAGCTACATCCAGGCGGGCCTGCACGGGATCATCGTGGAGGCCCCCAAGGTGGACCTGATCACCATGGGCAGGGGCGAGGGGCCCGGCTGCTACTGCTTCATCAACCACCTGCTCCGCAAGTTCGCCGACGACCTGATGCCTTCTTACGAGTGGGTGGTCATGGACAACGAGGCCGGCATGGAGCACCTGAGCCGGCGGACCGCCTCGAAGGTCGATCATCTCATCGTCGTGGTCAACGAGTGCGCGCTCGCCATCGACTCTGCAAGGAGGATCGACAAGCTCCTTGCCGAGTTCGACAAGGGCGTGGGGAAGAAGTATTTTCTTTTGAACGCGGTGCGGGACGACCGGGCCGCGGCGGTCAGGGAGAAGATGGCCGATTCGAGCCTGGAATATCTGGGCGCCGTTCCCCGCGATGAGGCCGTCGATGAGATCGTGTTTCGCGGGGAGCCCGTCTATGCCCTTGGCAACACCCCTGCCGTGAAAGTCATTGGCGAGGTGATGGAAAGAATAGGAGTGCGGTAATGGAACTCGTGGACGTCAAAGAGAAATGGGCGAATCGTATCAGCACCGTCACCATCGGCGCCACCGCGGCGGAGGGAGGCACGCGGGGAAGCACAGTCACCGTGGGCGGCGAAACGACGCTGCCGCTGCTCACCTTCGAGGGTGAGATCCCCCACCGGCCGGTGATCGCGGGGATCGTCACCGACGTCGTCCCGGACTGGCCCGACGTCCTCAAAGACGCCATCGGCGAGGTCATCAACTCCCCCGCCGACTGGGCCAAGAAGTGCGTCGAGGAATTCAAGGTTGACCTGATCAGCCTGAAGCTGATCGGCGCGGACCCCGCCGGGGCGAAGCGCTCGCCGGCAGAGGCGGCCGAGACCGTCAAGGCCGTCCTCGAAGCGGTGGACGTGCCGCTGATCTTCTGGGGCTGCGGCGACGAGGAGACCGACAGCACCGTCCTGCCCGAATGCTCCCAGGCGGCGCGGGGAGAGAACTGCCTGATCGGCTCGGCCACCGAGACCAACTACCGGACGCTCGGCGCGATAGGCACGGCCGACAAGCACAAGGTCATCGCCGAGGCGCCGGTGGACATCAACATCGGCAAGCAGGTCAACATCCTGCTTCAGGACGCCGGCTTTTCCCTCGAAGACACCGTCATGTGCCAGACGACGGCCGCGCTGGGCTACGGTTTCGACTACGTCTATACGATCTTCGAGCGCGTCAGGATCGCCGGGCTCAAAGGCGACAAGCTCATGGCCCTGCCCCAGATCGCCAACGTCGGCTGGGAAGTATGGAAGGTCAAGGAGGCCATTCAGGATGACGACATTCTCCCCGGCTGGGGCAAGCTGGCGATGCGCGGGCCGCTCTGGGAGGCGACCTCCGCCACGGGCTATCTACAGGCCGGTGCCGACATCCTGACCCTCGCCCACCCTCAGTCCATAGCCTTGGTGCGTAACGCCATCGACGAATTCATGGCCAATGAAGGAGCCCGGGAATGATATTTATCGGCGAGAGGATCAACACCGGCTTCAAGGACGTCAAGCAGGCCGTGCTGGACAAGGACCCCGGCCCGCTACAATCCTGGGCGAAGAAGCAGACCGAGGCGGGGGCGAGCTATCTGGACGTGAACCTCGGGGCCGTCTCCTCCAAGGCGGCGGACATGTGCTGGATGATCGAGACCGTCCAGCAGGCCGTCGATACCCCCGTCTGCGTTGACACGAACAAGCCGGCGATACTGGCCGAGGCGATCAAGGCGTGCCGGCCCGGCATGCTCATCAACTCCACCACCGCCGCCGCCGAAAAGCTCGACTCCATGATGCCCATCGCCGCCGAGCACGACGCCTCCATCATCGGCGTGGTCATGGACGAGACGGGCACGCCCAAGGACGCCGACAAGCGGGTCGAGAACGCCGGCGCCATTCTCGCCAAGGCAATGGAGCTGGGCATCGAGCCGCAGCGCGTGTTCCTGGACCCCATCGTCATGCCGCTGAAGTTCATGCAGGAACAGGCCAAGGAGGTGCTCGAGGCGGTCCGCCAGTTTCTGCTCTTTTCGGACCCCCCTCCGCACATCGTCTGCGGCCTGTCCAACATCTCCAGCGGCACCACGCAGAAGAAGCTCATCAGCCGGATCTTCCTGGCCATGGCGATCGGCAGCGGCATGGACGCCGCCATCTGCGACGTGATGGACACGGAGCTGGTGAACGCGGCCCTGACGGCGGAGCTGGCCATGAACCGGGAGATCTACGCCGACTCCTACGTGCGGAAATGAGAATCCTCATGCTGCGCAGCGAGGGGCGCGCCGCGGGCCCAAAGCCCGAGGAGCCCTACGCACAGCAGTTCAGCGGCGCATTCGCCGAGAAGGTGATCGCGAACCTTACCGGGGAGGAGAGCTGTTGCACGGCCTGCGGGCCGGACTGCAACGCCTGCCGCGAGCACTACGGCCGAAGGTTCGGTGAGGACATCGTCGGCGTCATCGCCCTGCCCGGAGTGCTGCCTTACCTCCTGGAGAGCCCCGAGTCGCACCTGCCGCGCGACGTGCCCGCGCACGAGATCCTCCTGGCCGTCAATGTCCACGAGCAGGTCCTGCTGGAGTTCCTCAAGCGCTGCCGCCGGTGGGGCACGCGCGGCGTCGTGGTGCCGATCGAATCGCGCGAGTGGGTGAGCGGGTCGGCCCGGGCCGAGGCCCGCGAGATATGCCAGGCAGGCGGCGTCGAGGTCGCGTTCCCCAAGCCTTTCTGCAGCTTCGATCCCCCCGCCGGCAGCGTGCTGGCGGAATTCAGGCGGCGATTCCACATCGGCAAACCGGCCGTGGCGCTGAAGGTGAGCGACGGCAGGATAGCCGAGGCCCGCGTGGACGTCTCGGCCGCATGCGGGGCCACCTACTACGTGGCGCGATGGCTTGCGGGCATGAGCCTCGACGACGACCTGAAGTTCGAGGTTGTCGCCAAGAGGATGCACGCCTATCCCTGCACCGCCAGCATGGGCTGGGACGACGAAATCGGCGACACGATCATGCACGTGGCGAGCCAGGCCCACTATGAGATCCTTGCCCCCCTGAAAGGCGAGCCCGCGCCCGAGAGCGAGATGGTCGTCTCGCCGCTGGGCCGGGCGGTGCTCAAGCCCGTCCCACCCCGGGAGAACATCAGGAACATCGAACGGGCCAAGGAGGCGATTCTGGAGGACCTCGCCGCGGGGCGGCGGGTGTCGCTGCGCGACCTGAGGACAAAGCGGAAGATCCCTCCGGCGGCCATCTCGTCGGCCCTGCTCATCCTCAAGCAGGAGGGGAAGATCCGTCAGGAAGCCGGCGAGATCTTCAGGGCCTGAACCTAA
>CBFCZU010000020.1:0-29259 GCA_965602635.1 uncultured Planctomycetales bacterium
TGCATCCGCCAGCCCTCGATGGGCCCGACCTTCGGCATCAAGGGCGGCGCCGCCGGCGGCGGCTACAGCCAGGTAATCCCCATGGAGGAGTTCAACCTCCACCTCACCGGCGACATCCACGCCGTGAGCATCGCCAACAACCTGCTGGCGGCGGCGGTTGACGCCCGCATCAAGCACGAGGAGCACGCCGACGACGCGACCTGGGCCAAGACCGGCCTGCCCCGCCTGAACATCGACCCCGACGCCGTCACCTGGCGGCGAGTGGTGGACGTCAACGACGCCGCCCTGCGATTCATCGAGGTGGGCCAAAGCGACAAGTGGCTCGACGGGCCGAGGCGGAAGACCGGCTTCGACATATCCGTGGCCTCCGAGATCATGGCCATCCTGGCGCTGGCCGACGGGACGGACGACATGCGCAAGCGCCTGGGGCGGATAATCATCGGCATGAGCAAGTCGGGCGAACCGGTCACCGCCGAGGACCTGGGCTGCGCCGGGGCGATGATGGTGCTCATGAAGGACGCCATCAAGCCCAACCTCATGCAGACGCTGGAGGGCCAGCCGACCTTCGTCCACGCCGGCCCCTTCGCCAACATCGCCCACGGCAACAGCTCCATCATCGCCGACAAGATCGCCCTGAAGCTGGCCGACTACGTGGTCACCGAGTCGGGCTTCGGGGCCGACATCGGCATGGAGAAGTTCTTCGACGTCAAGTGCCGCGCCAGCGGGCTGGTGCCCAACTGCGTGGTTCTGGTGGGCACGATCCGGGCGCTGAAGATGCACGGCGGCGGGCCGAAGGTCACCCCCGGCAAGCCACTCGCCGAGGAGTACACGCGCGAGAACCTGGAGCTTCTGGAAAAGGGCGTCTGCAACCTGACCCGGAACATCGATATCGCCAAGATGTTCGGCGTGCCGGTGGTGGTGGCGATCAACCAGTTTCCGGACGACACGCCGGCGGAGGTCGAGCTGGCCCGCAAGGCCGCCGAGAAGGCCGGCGCCGAGGCCGCCGTGATGTCCAATCACTGGGCCGAGGGAGGCAAAGGATCCGTCGCCCTGGCCGAGGCCGTCGTCGCCGCCTGCGAGAAGCCCGCCGACTTCAAGCTGCTCTACCCCGACAAGATGTCCATCAAGGAAAAGATCGAGACCATCGCCAAGAAGGTGTACCTCGCCGGCGAGGTGACTTACGAGCCGCTGGCCGAGAAGCAGATCGCCGCTTACGAAAAGGCCGGGCTCAGCCACCTGTCGATCTGCATGGCCAAGACCCACCTGTCGCTGTCCCACGACCCCACGCTCAAGGGCGTGCCGCGCGGGTTCAGCGTGCCGATCACGGAGGTCCGCGCCTCGGCCGGGTCGGGCTTCCTGTACCCGCTGCTGGGAACCATGCGGACCATGCCCGGGCTGCCCAGCAAGCCGGCGTTCCTCAACGTGGACCTGGACAAGGACGGCGAGGTCGTCGGGATGTTCTGAGAGTCGCGGAGGTGCGCCGCCTGTGCCCGGGCGCGCCGGCCATGCAAGGAGCAATTGATGGCTGATATAGTCGAGATCCCGGTTATCTGGCTTCAGGGCGCTTCCTGCTCGGGATGTGTCGTCTCCCTGCTGAACTCGGTCTCCCCAAGCATCCACACGGTCCTGCTGCGCGAGCTGACCCCCGGCAAGCACGTCAACCTGCGAATCCAGGCGACGGCCATGGCCGGGCAAGGCCAGCAGGTGATCGACCTGATCGAGGACACCGCCAAGGCCAAGCCCGGGGGCTACTTGCTGGTGATGGAGGGCTCGATCCAATTGACGCACCCGCTGTTCGCGACGCTGGGCGAGGCCGGCGGGGAAGAGGTGCCCATTTCGGAAAAGGCCGCCGAGCTTGCGCGCCGGGCGATGGCGGTGGTGGCGCTGGGCACGTGCGCCGCCTACGGGGGCATCCCTTCGGGTCAGCCGAACCCCACCGGGGCGGTCAGCATCGCCGAGCTGCTGGCGCAGGAAAAGATCGACACGCCGGTGATCAGCATTCCCGGCTGCCCGCCGCACCCGGACTGGCTGGTGGGCACCCTGGCCGCGGTGATGCGCTACGGGCTGGACGCCGTGGAGGTGGACGAGATCGGCCGGCCGAGGATGTTCTACGGGCAGCTCGTCCACGAGACCTGCCCGCGCCGCGCCGACTTCGACGCCGGGAAGTTCGCCCGGAATTTCGGCGAGAGCGGCTGCCTCTACGAGCTCGGCTGCAAGGGGCCGGTCACCTACGCCGACTGCCCAAAGCGAATGTGGAACAGCGGCACGAACTGGTGCATCGGGGCCGGCAGCCCCTGCCACGGCTGCGTCGAGCCTGACTTCCCCGACCGCCTCAGCCCGCTATACCGGAAAATCGATGAGGAACGGCTTGATCGCTTCCGGCTGCTGGAGACGACCAAGGAATGATCAGGCCGGAACGACGCTGTCGGTCGGCGGGCCCCGCTGCCGGTTCCCAGACACCGGGCTGGTTGACATAAGGAGTACGGCTTATGCACGCGACGATCCAGAAACCGCTGGAAGAGATCCTGGCTCACCTGGCCGAGGGTGAGAAGGTTTTCGTCGTCGGCTGCGGCAATTGTGCGGCCAAGGCCAAGTCCGGCGGGGAGCCCGAGACCGAGGCCATGATGCAGCGCCTCAAGGCCCGGGGAGTCAAGGTGACCGGCTGGGCGGTGCCGCCGGACGGCGGGTCATTGTGCAAACTTTCCGCCGCCGAGAAACTCCTGAACGCCGACTACAAGGACGCAGCCGGTGCGGCGGATTCATTCCTGGTTCTTGCCTGCGGACAGGGCGTCCACACCGTGATCGACGCCACCGGCGGGCGGAACGTGCACACCGGCTGCGACACCATCTTCGGCGGCGAGACCGTCACCGACGACTTCATCACCGAGTTCTGCTCGCTCTGCGGGGACTGCATCCTCGAAACCACCGCCGGGCTGTGTCCCCTGACCCTGTGCGCGAAGGGGCTCCTGAACGGCCCGTGCGGCGGGGCCAAGGACGGCAAGTGCGAGATCTCAAAGGACCGGGACTGCGGGTGGCATCTCATCTACGAAAGGCTCAAGTCGCTGGGGAAGTTGGACCTGTTGCGGAACTACCAGGCCCCTAAGAATTACCTGAGGTGGTGCGGGCCTCGCAGCCTTTCGATGGATGGCAAACGAGCGGAGTTCACCTTCGCCGGCAGCTCCCAGTCCGCCTGGTCGGGCGCGGAGGAGCCGCCTGACGAATCCACAGAAGGAACCCGGAAATGATGCTCTCTTCCCTTTTCGACACAGGATGCTTCGCCGTAACGGGCGAGGTGGGGCCGCCCAAAGGCGTTGACGCCGAAGAGGTCCTCAACGGGGCCAAGGTGATGGCGCCGTACGTTCACGCGGTGAACGTCACCGACAACCAGAGCGCGGTGATGCGGCTAGGTTCGCTGGCGGTCTCGCGCATGTTGATCGAGGCGGGGATCACGCCGGTCTTCCAGCTCACCTGCCGTGACCGCAACCGGATCGCCTTGCAGTCGGACCTGCTTTCCGCCGCGGCGCTGGGCGTGGAGAACGTCCTGGTCATCACCGGCGACCACATGGTCCTGGGCGATCACCCCGAGGCCAAGAAGGTCTTCGACCTGGATTCGGTGCAGCTGCTGGCGGCGGCAAGTGAGCTGACCCGGGGCAAGGACCTAGCCGGGCACGAGCTGGACTCCGCCCCCAAGTTCTGCCTGGGCGCAGTGGTCAACCCGGGCAGCGACGACCTCGACGCCCAGCTCATCAAGATGGAAAAAAAGATCGAGGCCGGGGCCGCCTACTTCCAGACGCAGGCCGTCTATGACGCTGACGTTTTCTCGGATTTCATGGAACGCGCGCGCAACTTCGGCGCGCCGGTTATGGCCGGGATCGTCCCGCTCAAGTCAGCGGGCATGGCGCGGTACATGAACGACAACGTCGCCGGCGTAAGCGTCCCCGAGGACATGATCGAGCGCATGGGCGAAACGCCCAAGGCCGACCGCAAGAAGGTCTCGGCGGAGATGTCCGCGGATCTCGTCCGGCGCGTCAGGGACATGTGCCAAGGCGTCCACCTGATGCCCCTGGGATGGGACGACATTGTGCCGGAGATCGTCAAGGCCGCCGAGATAGACTGACCTTCCGCGCACCGGCCGGCCGACCGCCCGCGGCGGCGCCGACGGCGACGGCGCTTCACTTTCGGAGATGATTGCCATGCACCGTTCGAAACCTCACGCTCACGACGAAGCCGCCAACCTCATCGTGATCGACCCGATCACGAGAATAGAAGGCCACATGAAGGTGGAGGCCGTGGTTGACGGCGGCCAGGTCAAGGACGCCCGCTGCTGCGGGACGCTGTTCCGCGGCTTCGAGCAGATCCTTCCCGGCCGGCACCCGCTCGACGCGGTCCGCCTGACCCAGCGGGTGTGCGGGGTGTGCCCCACCGCCCACGCCACCGCCTCGGCGCTGTGCCTGGACGAGGCCCTGGGCGTGACCGGCAAGATCCCCCCCAACGGGCGACTCGTCCGCAACCTCATCCTCGGCTGCAACTATCTCCAGTCGCACATCCTGCACTTCTTCGCCTTGGCGGCGCTGGACTACGTGGACGTGGCCGCCCTGGCCGATTATGAGGGCGACGAGAGCGAGCTGAAGGCCGTGCGGGCATTCATCGCCCGCGGCGAACTGGCGCCGTTCTTCCCCCGCTACGAGGGCGACTACCGGCACGACAAGGGCGAGAACGTCGCCCTGGTGCGGAACTACCTCAAGGCCCTGGCCATCCGCCGCCTCACCCACGAGATGCTGTGCGTCTTCGGCGGCAAGATGCCCCACAACATCGGCATCGTCCCCGGCGGTGTGACCAGCGACGTGACGGCCGATAAGGTCGCCACCTTCGCCGGCAAGCTCGTCGAGGTGAAGGCCTTCATCGAGGACGCATACATCCCCTCGGTGCTGATGGTCGCCAGCCGCTACGGCGACCACTTCGACATCGGCGCCGGCTGCCGGAGGTACCTCAGCTACGGCGTGTTCGACCTCGAAGACCAGGCGGGCGATGCGTTGAAGCGCCCGCGCCTGCTGCCGTCGGGGCTGCTCGACGCCGCCGGTAAGGGCAGCGAGGTGGACCCCGCCAAGATTTACGAGCACGTGAAGCACTCCCGCTACGGCGATGCCTGCGCCGCGCCGCCGGCCGAGGGCCTGACTGTGCCCGACCCACAGAAGGACGGGGCGTACACTTGGATCAAGGCGCCGCGGTACGACGGCGCCCCGGCCGAGGTTGGGCCCTTGGCGCGGGCGCTGGTCGCCTACGCCAGCGGACAGGCGACGGTCAAGGCCGACGTGGACGCGGCCCTGTCGGCGGCGGGCCTGAAGGCCGAGAAGCTCTCCAGCGTGCTCGGCCGGCACCTCGCCCGGGCGCTGGAGGCGCGCTGGGTGTGCGACGCCATGGGCGACTGGCTGGAGCAGCTCAAGCCCGGCGAGCCGGCGGCGGCGGAGCTGGAGATACCCGACGAAGGCCAGGGCGCGGGCATGACCTGCGCGCCCCGCGGCGCACTGGGGCACTGGATTCAAATCAAGGGCGGGAAGATCGACCGCTATCAACTGGTCGTCCCCACCACCTGGAACGCCAGCCCGCGCGACGCCGAGGGCGTCCCCGGGCCAATCGAGCAGGCACTGATCGGCGCGCCCGTCAGGGACCGCGAAAACCCCTTCGAGGTGGTGCGGATCGTGCGATCGTTCGACCCGTGCCTGGCCTGCGCCGTGCACGTGCTGACGGCGCGCGGTGAGCGCGTCGGCGAATACCAGATCGTGTGAGGCCGTGTGATGAGTGCCTCCGACCTGAAAATGAACAGCCGCCCCGCCGTCATCGGCGTCGGCAACGTGCTTGTCGGCGACGACGGCGTCGGCCCGGCGGTCGTCGAGGAGATGCGCCGCCGAGGCCTGGACACCCGCGCCCAGCTGATCGACGCGGGGCTGGCCTTCAGCGAGGTGCTGTGCGACCTCGACCCGCCCCGCCCGCTGGTGATCGTCGATGCCGTGCGTGGCGGCGGGCGCCCGGGCAGCATCTGCCGGTTGACCCTGGGCGAGCTTGCCGGCGAGACCGGCTCGATGCCCTCGGCCGTGTCGCTGCACGAAATAAGCATCCTGCCCGCGCTGCGCATGGAAGCCCTGGCCGGGCGGGATTTCACCGACGTTACGATCTTCGGCGTCCAGCCGAAGGCCCTCGCCTGGGGCGAAGGGCTCTCGGCGCCCGTCGCCGAGGCGGTGGAGCGCATCGTCAAGCGCATCTGCCACTATCTCGATGAGCGTGCCGCTGCCGGCGCGGCCTTTGGGCCGGCGGCGGCGTGCGGGAGCGAGCGCAAATGAATGCCACCGAACGGAAACCGGTAGAGGAAATCCTCGAATCGCTGTCCGACGCGTCGAGCGTTTACGTCGTCGGCTGCACGGGCTGCCCCGCCGGCTGCGACGTGGGCGGCGAGACGTGGCTCGCCGACATGGCCGCCGCCCTGACCGAGGCCGGCAAGAAAGTCACCGGAAGCTGCCTGGTCGAGCTGCTGTGCAACAAGGCGCTGGTGGGGATCAAGCTCGGGCGCTTCGCCGATCAGGTCCTCTCGGCCGAGGCCGTGCTCGTCGGGGCATGCGGCGTCGGCGTGCAGGCGGTCGGCAACATGGTCGCCCGCCGGGCCGTGCCCGCCCTGAACACCCTCTGCCTGGGCGATTACCAGGGCCTCTGGCCCGGTGAGGAGCGCTGCGCCGAGTGCGGCGAGTGCGTGCTGGCCTACACCGGCGGGCTGTGCCCGGTAACGCTCTGCGCCAAGAGCCTGGTCAACGGCCAGTGCGGCGGCACGGGCGACGACGGCTCGTGCGAGGTGTCGTCGGAGCACCCGTGCGGGTGGAAGAAGATCTACGACCGGCTGAAGGAGCTGGGCCGGCTGAGCGACATGCGGCGGATGGTTGACCCGCGCGACTACCGCAAGCAGGCCATCCCCGATGCTATTCGCCGGACGACCTGGTACGCCCTGGAGGTCGTCGAGGAACCGGAAGCAGCCCCGGCCGAGAAGGCCGACTAGTGGACGGAGACGCGTAAATGACTCAACTTCAACAGCAGCTCGAGGCCGGCAAGTTCGTCGTCACCGGAGAGATCGGCCCGCCAAAGGGCATCAACCTCGATCCGGTGCTGCACGAGGCCGAGGAGTACCTAAAGGGACGCGTCGCCGCAGTCAACGTCACCGACATCCAGACGGCGGTGATGCGCCTGGGGTCAATGGCCGCCGCCCACCTGCTGATCGATCGCGGCATCGAGCCGGTCTTCCAGATGGTCTGCCGCGACCGAAACCGCCTCGCCCTGCAATCCGACCTGCTGTCGGCGGCGGCGCTGGGAATCCAGAACGTCCTGGCGCTGACCGGCGACCACGTGGTCATGGGCGACCACCAGGACGCCAAGCCGGTTTACGACCTGGACTCCGTTGGGCTCCTGGCGGCCATGAGCACGCTCGAGGCCGGCAGCGACCTCGGCGTGGACATGAAGGGCAAGCCCAACACCCTCGACGGGGCGCCGAGCTTCTTCAAGGGCTGCTGCACCACGCCCTGCTCGCCGACTGTCGAGGCCCAGATCATCAAGCTGGAGAAGAAGGTCACCGCCGGGGCACAGTTCGTCCAGACGCAGGCGGTTTACGACCCCAAGGCCTTCGAGGCCTTCATGAAGCAGATCGCCCACGTGAAGGTGCCGATTCTGGTGGGCATCGTGCTGCTCAAGTCGGCCGGCATGGCCAAGTACATGAACGGCAACGTCCCCGGGGTGCAGGTGCCCGACGCCACGATCAAGAGGCTCGCGGACGCCGCCAAGGAGGACCGGAAGAAGGTTTCCGTCGAGATAGCCGCCGAGCTCGTCCGGGAGATGAAGCCCATGTGCCAGGGCGCCCACCTGATGACCCTCGGCTGGGACGACTGCGTGCCCGGGATCATCGAGCAGGCGGGACTGGCGTAGCGTCCTCCGCCGCGAGGACGAGCAGCGGCAAGAGGAAAGGGTTCCCGTTATCAGGCAAGAAGGAGACGAACCGTGTCAGCGAAGATAATCGACGGCGAGGCTGTCGCTGAAAAGATCAGGCAGCAGGTGTCGGCGGACGCGGCGGAGCTGGCAAAGGGCGGCAAGGCGCCCCACCTCGTGGCCGTGCTGGTCGGCGACAACCCCGGGGCGAAGATGTACGCCGGCTCCCAGGCCAAGGCGTGCGAGGCGGCGCAGATCGAATATGAGCTGCTGACCCTCCCGGCCGAGACGACCCAGGAGCAGCTCTCGGCCAAGACCGCCGAGCTCAACGCCAATCCAAAGGTCACCGGCATCATCCTGCTGACCCCCCTGCCGTCGCAGATCGACGCCCGCAAGGTGCAGGTGGCCATTGACCCGGCCAAGGACGTGGAAGGGATGCACCCCGAGAACATGGGCCGGCTGTTCTACGGCGGCGGTATCGTCGCGCCCTGCACGCCCATGGCGGCGGTGGAGCTGCTGAAGCAAACCTGCCCCGATCTGGGCGGTAAGGAGACGATCGTGATCGGGCACAGCGAGATCGTGGGCAAGCCCATCGCCATGATCCTGCTTCAGTCGCTGAACGAGTCGCCCACCGTCACGGTCTGCCACGTCGCCACGAAGGACCTGGCGGCCCACACCCGCCGGGCGGAGGTGCTGATCGTGGCCGCCGGGGTCGCCGGGGCACGCTGGCAGGGCTATCTCCGCAGGAAAAAGGCCGGCGAGAGCCCGAAGCTGCCCGACCTCTCGCCGCTGATCTCGGGCGATATGCTCGCCGACGGCGCGGTGGTGATCGACGTGGCCATCAACCGCATCCCCAAGGGCTTCGACGACGCCGGCGAGCCGCTGAAAAACAAGAAGGGCCGGACGGCCATGAGGACCGTCGGCGACGTGGACTTCGAGGCCGCCAGCGAAAAGGCCGCCGCCATCACCCCTGTCCCCGGCGGCGTCGGGCCCGTCACCGTCGCCATCCTCCTGGCCAACACCATCGCCTGCGCCAAGGCCATGGCGTAGAAGAGCAAATGATCTGCAACGCAGCGCCGCCAGGCTGCGGATCCAGTGTATAATCCGTTCCTGGTGTACCATGATCCTTTCGTCGCGGCGGCTCCAGCCGCGGCCACGGAGGCAGAGCCTTGGGAGGCCCCTCTGACAGCGCGGAGGGGGACGTCGGCAGACGTGCTACGGCCTCGGAGGCCGGGCGGTACGAACCCGTAAAGCACAGGGCCGAGGACGAACTGCGCGCCGTCCTGGCCATCAGCCGGACGTTTGCCGGGAAGCTCGATCTCCAGCTCGTGCTGGCCACGGCGTTGGACGAGGTCGCCGAGCTTGTGGGCGCGGGCGGCGCCAGCATCCTGCTGATCGACCCCGACAGCGGCGCCATGAGCTTTCACGTCACCGCCGGGCCCGGGGCCCAGGCCGCCAAGAGCGTCCCCCTGCCGCCGGGCGAGGGCATCTGCGGGCAGGTCGCTCGATCCGGCAAGCCGCTCATCGTCAACAACGCCCAGCAGGACGAGCGGCTCTACCGGCGAGTGGACCAGACCACGGGCATCACCACGCGGAACCTGCTGTGCGTGCCGCTGCGGGGCAGCCAGAGGCTCTGGGGCGTGCTCGAGCTGATCAACAAGCATCACGCCGCGGACTTCGACGAGCACGACCTCCGCCTGACGGAGGCGATCGCCACGCAGGTCGCGATGGCGCTCGAGAACGCCCACCTGCACGGCGAGATCGTCCGCCAGGAGCGGATGTCGGCCATCGGGCGGACGGTCAGCGGACTGGCCCATTGCATCAAGAACATCCTCAACGGCATCCGCTCTGGCTCGGCGGTCGTGGAGCGCGCCATGAGGGGCGACGATTTCGGCCGTGTCCGAGAGGGCTGGAACGTCGTCCGCCAGAACAACGAGATGCTCGGCACCCTGGTGCTGGACATGCTCTCGCTGGCGCGGGACTCCAAGTTCCACCCGTTCCCCACCGACGTGAACGACCTGGCCGAGCAGATCTGCCGCCTGATGACCGAGCGTGCCTCGGAGCGCGGGCTGAAGATATCATGCATCCCGGCGGCGGACCTGCCGGAGGTGATGACCGACCCGACCCTCCTCTACCGCTGCCTGCTGAACATAGTCACCAACGCGATGGACGCCTGCGAGGAAGGCGGATCGGTCCGCGTGCGCGTGTACCGGGCCCCCGGCCGGGGCCGCGTCACCCTGAGCGTCACCGACGACGGGATGGGAATCCCGCCCGAGCATCGCGCCAAGATGTTCCAGGACTTCTTCACCACCAAAGGCGGGCGAGGCACGGGGCTTGGCCTGCCCGTCACAAGGAAGCTGATAACCAAGATGGGGGGCACCGTCACGTTTCACAGCGTGGTCGGGTGCGGGACGCGTTTCGTCTTCGCGCTGCCGGTCGGCGGCGCGGCCGAAAAGGTAAAGGAGACCGACTGATGACCGAAGCCGCAAAGATTCTCATCGCCGACGACGAACAGGACTGCATTGACTTCGTGCGGGAGGCACTGGCCGACACGCCGCACGAGGTGCTCGCCGCCATGGACGGCGAAGAGGCGCTGAAAGTGGCCCGCGAGCAGAGCCCCAACGTAATAATCCTCGACGTCGAGATGCCCAAGCTCAACGGGTTCGAGGTTTTCGCTCAGCTTCGCGCCGACGAAAAGCTCTCCGCCGTCCCCGTCATCATGCTCACCGGCATCGCCGAGCGCCGAGGCATGAAGTTCTCCGGGCAGGACATGGGCGACTACATGGGCTCCGAGCCGGAAGCCTACGTGGACAAGCCCATCGAGCCGGTCGTGCTGGTGCAGACCGTCAACAGGCTCCTCAAGGGCGGGGCAGGCGCCTGAGGCCCCTCGCCGCGCCGACAGGAGGAGACCGGTGGGCGAGATGACCATGCGCGAGCGAATGCTTGCGGTCGTCCAAGGCCGCGAGCACGACCGCGTGCCGTTCGTTCAGTACAGCAACCTGGGCGCTCCCGACGAGGAAGTCTGGTCGGCCCTGGGCCGGGGCAGCATGGGCATCCTCCGCTGGGCGCCCACCTACCGCCTGGAGCACCCCAACTGCCGCTTCGAGACGGTCGAGATCGAGCGCGGCGGGCGGAAGGGGTACAGGCGCTTCCTGCACACGCCCGAGGGGACGCTCGCCCAGGAGAAGTTCTACGAGCCGACATACGGCACGGCCGCCACGGCGCGGCACTTCGTCCGCGAGCCGGACGACTACCAGGCCGTCATGGCCTACCTCCGCGACGTGGTCGTGGTTGAGAACTTCGACGCCGGGCGGGACGTGATCCGCGAGATGGGCGACGACGGCCTGCCGCATACGTCCCTGCCCAAGACCCCCTACCAGCAGCTTTGGGTGGAGTGGGTCAGCATCCAGGACCTATGCCTTCACCTAGTCGATCGCCCCGCCCTGATGGAGGAGGTAGCGGCCCTGATGATGGACGTCGGGCGGCGCGTCTTCGCCGTCGCCTGCCGGGCCGCGCGGGAGCTGCCCATCCCGTACCTGGTCTGTGGCGATAACATCACCGCCCCGATCATCGGCGAGACGTACTTCCGAAAGTACTGCCTGCCCTCGTACTGGGCCCTGGCGGAGATGCTCGACGAGGCCGGGCTGGACATCCCCATCTTCGTGCACATGGACGGCGACCTGAAGCCGCTCTGGCGAGCCATCGGCGAATCGCCTGTCCGCGGGCTCGACTCGATGTCCCCGCCGCCGGACAACGACACCTCCGTGGCCGCGGCGGCGGCAATGTGGCCGGAGATGCGGCTGATGGTGAATTTTCCCTCCTCGGTCCACCTGGCCGAGCCGAAGGTGATCCGCGCCACGGCCGAGGGGCTCCTGGCCGAGGGAGGCAGCACCGGACGCCTCCAGATACAGATTTCGGAGAACGTTCCTCCGGGCCGATGGAAGGTAAGCTATCCGGAAATCGTCAAGGCGATCGAAACCTTCGGCCGGCCGGGGCAATGAACATAGATCGAAGGCAAGCGGCCGGAACTAATCAGGCATAGGAAACAGGGAATGAAAACTACCAAGGTCGGAATCATAGGGTGCGGCAACATCAGCTCCATCTACCTCAAGAACTGCCAGCAGGTCTTTGAGATAGTGGAGGTGGCCGCCTGCGCGGACATCGTCGAGCAGCGCGCCGCGGACCAGGCCGAGAAGTTCGCCGTCGCCAAGGCGTGCAGCGTGGAAGAGCTGCTGGCCGACGACGATATCCAGATCGTCGTCAACCTCACCATCCCCAACGCCCACGCCTCGGTGGCCATGACGGCGCTGGAGGCGGGCAAGAGCGTCCACAACGAGAAGCCGTTGACCATCACCCGCGACGAGGGCAAGAGGCTGCTGGCCCTGGCGGCCGACAAGGGCCTCCGCGTCGGCTGCGCGCCTGACACCTTCCTCGGCGCGGGGCTCCAGACCTGCCGCAAGCTCATCGACGACGGCGCCATCGGCGAGCCGGTCGCGGCGTCCGCCTTCCTGATCTGCCACGGGCACGAGAGCTGGCACCCAGACCCCGAGTTCTACTACAAGGTCGGCGGCGGGCCGATGTTCGACATGGGCCCCTACTACGTCACCGCCCTGATCTCCCTGATGGGCCCGGTAAGGCGGGTGACCGGCTCGGCGCGGATCACCTTCCCCCAGCGGCTGATCACCAGCAAGCCCAAGAAAGGCACGGTGATCGACGTGGAGGTGCCCACGCACGTGGTGGGAGTGATGGACTTCGCCTGCGGGGCCGTCGCGACGATCATCACGAGCTTCGACGTCTGGGGCGCCAACCTGCCGCGGATCGAGATCTACGGCTCCGAGGGCAGCCTCTCCGTGCCCGACCCCAACGGCTTCGGCGGGCCGGTCCTAATCCGCCGCGCGGGCGAGCACGAGTGGGCGGACGCGCCCCACTCCCACGGCTACGCCGAGAACTCGCGTGGCATCGCCGTGGCGGACATGGCCTACGGCCTGCGGAGCGGGCGGGAGCACCGGTGCAACGGGCAACTGGCGTACCACGTGCTCGACGTCATGCACGGCGTCCACGACGCCTCGCGGACCGGCAGGCACGTCGAGCTGGAGAGCACCTGCCCCCAGCCGGCGCCGCTGCCGACCGATCTGCGGGAAGGCCTGCTGGACGAATAGTGGCCCTCGACCGGCGGGGATGAAAAAGTCCCGCGACGGCTCCTCCTAAACCGCCGCGGGGCCGAAGGAGAGTGCTCGCACGCGGCACACTATATTCTAGGCGCCCGCCGGGCGCACTTTCCCCCCACGGTGCAGGAAACGGGGCAGCTCTCGCGCGGCCGCCAGGCGGGGGCGGTCAGCCGGCCACGGCCTGGGCGACGGCCTTGCCAAGCTCGCGGGCCTTGTCGGCGTCGTCGCCGCCGGGCTTGCCCTTGGTCATCATGCCGGGCGCCGCCTGCTCGAGCTTGCACGATTTGGCCAGCGACTCGACCACCGCCAGCACCTTCGCCCCGCCGCCGTGGGTGCCGAAGCACACGCACGGCTTGCCGTGGAAGCGCTCGTCGGAGAGGATCCGGTCGTAGAAGGTCTTCACCTCGCCGGCGACGTAGCTGAAGTAGTCGGGCGAGCCGATGGCGTATCCGTCAGCGGCGGCCGCGGCGTCGAGGTCCATCCCGCCCGCCCGGACGAGCTGTGCCTCCACGCCGGCGACGCTGCCGGCCCCCTCGGCCACCAGCTTGGCCAGGGCCTCCGTGTTGCCCGTGTCGCTGTGATAGATGACGCAGATCGTGGCCATTGCGATTCTCCTTCCTGGGGCAGGGGATTATACCGGCCCGCCCGTCGCCTTGCATCCCCCATGCCGCGGGCGGCCCTCAGCGCGCGTCTTTTCGCGCGGCGAAGACGCCGCCGGGGAGTTGCTTGACCAGGCCCTTGATGGCGAGCATGGTCATGGCGGCGGTGACCTTGGCCGCAGGCAGGCGTGAGCGGCGGACAAGCTCGTCCAGCGACAGCTCCGCCTCGGCGAGATAGCCCATCAGCCGGGCCTCATCCTTGGTCAGCTCCGGCTGCGGGGGCGCGGGCTTTGCGGCCTCGACGGCCCCCGCCGACTTGAGCGCCTCCCCCACGCGGTCGAGGGCGTCGAGGATGTCCTCCAGGTCGGTGGCCATGGTGGCCCCGTCGGCGATCAGGGCGTTCGTCCCCTGGCTGAAGGGCGAGTCCACCCGCCCGGGGACGGCGAAGACATCCTTGCCCTGCTCGGCCGCCAGGCGGGCGGTGATCAGCGAGCCGCTGCGCCGGGCGGCCTCGACCACCAGCACGCCCAGCGACAGGCCCGAGATGATCCGGTTGCGCCTGGGGAAGTTGGCGGCCTTGACCTCCACCTGCATCGGCAGCTCGCTGATGACCGCCCCGCGCCGCTCGGCGATCATCCGGTCGAAGAGCTTGAGGTTCTCGGGCGGGTAGATTCTTGCCAGCCCGCAGCCCATGACGGCGATCGTCCGCCCGCCGGCTGCCAGGGCCCCGCGGTGGGCGGCTGAGTCTATGCCGCGCGCCCCGCCTGAGATGACGGTGAATCCCGCCCGCCCGAGCAGTCCGCCGAAGCGCTCTGCCTGCTCCAGGCCGTAGTGGGTGCAGCGGCGCGAGCCGACCACGCCCAGCGCGACGGCGTCGGCCTCGGCCAACTCCCCACGGACGTACAGCACCGGCGGCGGGTCGTCGATCAGCTTCAGGGGGCGCGGATAGGCCGGGTCCTCCAGGCACAGCACCTCCGCGCCCGCCTCCTGGGCCAGGGCCAGCTCCGCGTCGACGGCGGCCTCGTCCACGGCGGCGATGCCCTGGGCCGCCTTCGGCCCGACGCCGGAAACCTGCTTGAGCTGCCCCACGCCGGCGCCGCAGACGGCCTCGACGTCGCCGAAATGCTCCAGCAGCCTCTTGAAGCGGATTGCGCCGACCCCCTCGGCCAGGTGCAGCCGCAGGTGCAGCCGACGCCGCAACGAAAGCTCACTCATTGCCTCTCCCCGGACGGGCAACGCCCGCCTGACTGCACTTGGACCCTACTTCCCCGGCGCCCCTTCAGTGGTACGCGTCACCTGCCCGACGATCGCCTCCTTGAAGCCCAGCAGCAGCGGCGAGGCAATGGCGATGGAGGAGTAGGTCCCGAAGACAATTCCTACGAGCAGGGCGAAGGTGAAGGCGTGCACGCCCGCCCCGCCGAACACGTACATCACCACCACGGCGATGAGCGTGGTGGTGGTGGTCAGCAGCGTCCGGCTGATGGTCTGGTTGACCGACCGGTTGATTGTGGTCTCATCGACGGTCGTCAGCTTGCCGCGGTTCTCGCGGATGCGGTCGAAGACGACGATGGTATCGTTGACCGAGTAGCCGATGATGGTGAGGAAAGCGGCCACCATTACCATGTCTATCTTGAACGGCTCGAGGGCGAGCATTCGCCCGATGGCGTTGTCATAGACGTACGCGGTCAGGGCGACCATTCCCACGGCCACGATAACGTCGTGGATGAGGCACAACACGGCCGCCATGCCCCACCGGGCGGAGCCGAAACGAATCCACAGGTAGGCGATGATCGCAAGCCAGCTCACCACGAATGCCACGACCGCCCGCTGGACCGTCTTCCCGGCGACGACCGGATCGACCTCCGAGACAGACTCCAGCGATTCCTTCCGCGCCAGGGCCTCGCGCAGCAGTCTCAGCTCATTGTCCGCGAAGTTCTGCCACCTGAGCCTCTGGCCGACGTAATCGACGTCGGGGTTGCTGACAACCTGGGCGAACGACTTGAACCTGCCGTCGCCGACGGGCTCCAGGCCGATCGCCTCGGCGGCGTTGAACTGGAACTTGGCGAAGTCCGGCTGGCCGCGCATCGTCTGTATCCGCTCGGCGAACTCCTTCTCCGTCAGGGCCGGGGCAGCGTCCCTCACGACGAACATCACGCCGCCGACGTAGTCGATGAACCTGTCGCGGAACTCCGGGCTGAGGCGCTTCTCCACCAGATCGGAGGTGATGGGGACCTTGCCCTCGTCCTCGGCCCTGAGGGTGATGCCCAGCCCGGGCACGGCGCCGGCCTGCTGCACGTCGTCGCCCCTTATCTTCACGCTGCTTCGTATGTCCAGGGCGTCCTTGAAGGTGCGTTCCACCACGTCGCGCACCAGGCCCACGTCGGCGACGGTGGTGGAGACCTCGTACGTCCACTCGGGCATGCGGGCATCCAGCTCCGCGGCGTCAAGCTGCCCGTCCTTGCTGGCATCGACAGAGGCGAAGATCTCCTTTGCGCCCTTGCCGGCCGTCCATTCCGTCAGGTTGATCTGCCGGTTCGAGTCGGCGTCGAAGGCCTCCAGCACGGCGACCGATTTGTTGGCGCTGAGGATGGTGATGACCTTGGCGGTTTCCGCCAGCTTGCCCAGCGCCCCGCGCCTGTCCAGCAGTGCGGCGGACTTCACGGCGCCCTCGGCCGTGCCGGCATCCGAAGTAGCGCCCGGCTCGACTTTCGCCTCCCGGGACATCTCCAGGGCCTTCTCGCGCAGCGCAGCCTCGATCAGCCCGCGCTCCGGCGGCTGGCGGCTGCCCCCGGGGCCGGGGATCATCGCGCCCTTCTTGAACTTGAAGCTCGCCTGCGTGCCGGAGCTGAGCTCCAGCCCGAGGATGTCGCGCCCCTGCGAGCCCAGGGCCACCAGCCCCAGCGCCATTGCCAGCGCCGACGCCGCCCAGAAGATCCGCCGCTTGGCCAGCCAGTTGATCTTGGGCGTGCCGATGAAGGCCAGCATCCGCACGCGGCTCTTGACCCAGCCCAGCTCCACCAGAAGCTGGAAGACCCAGCGGGTCACCGCCAGGGAGGTAAACAGGCTGAACATCACGCCCAGCGCAAGGGTAATGGCAAAGCCGCGGACCTCCTCGGTCCCCACCCACCCGAGGATAAGGCAGGTAAGCAGCGTGGTGATGTTGCCGTCGAGGATGGCGGTGGCGGCGCGGGAGTAGGCGTTGCGTATGGCCATGCGCATGGACTGCGTCTTGGCCTGCTCCTCGCGGAGGCGCTCGAATATGAGCACGTTGGCGTCAACCGCCATGCCGATGGTCAGGATCAGCCCGGCGATGCCCGGCACGGTGAAGACGGCGTCGATGAAGCTCATTGCCGCCAGGACGAGGATGAGGTTGAGCATCAGCGCCACGTTGGCGATGCCCCCGGCGGCGAGGTAGTAGAGCATCATGAACGCCGCCACGCCGATGAGCCCGTAAATGGCGGCGCGGATGCCCGCCTGGCGGTTGTCCCGGCCCATTGACGGGGCGATGGCCTTCTCGCTGACCGGGTCGGAGTTCACCCGCCCCTCCAGGGAGCCGGCGTTGAGGGTCCGGACCAGCTCGCCGACCTCCCTGGGGCTGAAGTCGCCGGTGATGGTGCCGCGCTTGTGAATCGCCTCGTTGATGGAGGGCGCGGAATAGACTTCGTCGTCCAGCAGGATGGCCATTAGCTTCTTGACGTTGTTGCCGGTAAGCAGGGCGAACCTGGCGGCCCCCCGCCCGTCGAACATGAACCCGACGCCGCGCCGCCCCTGTTGGTCGCGGTCCGGGAACGCATCTGTCAGCGCCCACGACCTCTTCTTGCGGTCGTGGAGCATCGTCAGGTCGGGACTGTTGCACAACAGGACGTATTTCTTCCCGGCGTAGGTGCCGACGACCATGTCGCCGGCAAGCCTCTCGATCTTCCGGCGCAGCTCGAACCACTGGTATTCATCGTTGCGGTTTCGCCCCGGCAGCGGCCCGTGATCCGACAATTCCCCGAGATAGGCGTCATGCCTGTCCCTGGTCAGCGACGGTTCCCGCCTGCTGTCGGGTATGGTCGGAGCGATCCGGAACTCCAGCACGCCCGCCTTCGCCACCAGCCGCTTCAGGTCGGCCGGGTCGTCCAGCCCGCTGCGCTGCTCGGCCCAGGACTCGTACCGCGCCACGACGGCGTCGATCATTTCCCGCCGGGCGGGGTGCTTGTCGCGCAGCTTCTTGAGCTGCATCGCCAGGTTTTCCCGCTGCTGCCTGACCTGGTCGGCGGGGAGCTTTTCCGCCTCGCGCTTGGTGACGTACAGGTCGAGCGCCCGCCCGAGCTGCTCGGTATTGACGTTCAGCGCCGTCAGGTCCTTCAGCCGCCTCTCGTAGGCGAAGTTCGCATCGCGGTAATCGGCCCTGGCCTTGTCCAAGTCCTTGACGTTGACCACGCCGGTGCGAGCCTTCTCCAGGGCGGCCCTGGCGACCTGAAGGGCGTCGTGGGCCTGGGCCACTTCGGCCAGCGCCTGGCCACGGGCGTCGTCGCCGGCGGTGAATGTCTTGATGGCCTCGGCGCGGGCCTCGCCCGCCAGCGAGACGACCCGGCGGATCTGGCTGCGCCGCAGGTTGCTCCGCTCCAGCTCGGCGAACGCCCGGCGGAAGACCGTCTTGGCCTCGTGAGCCGCCGCCGAGCCCAGCGGCATGCGGACCTGGAAGCGGTTCGCCCCCACCTTGCGCCACTCCAGCGAGTACACTCCCAGCGGGTCCACGCGCTTCTTCAACTGGTCGATCACCCGCTGAACCAAGGCGCCGCTGTCCTCTCGGCGAGGAAGGTCGTCGAGCCGCTCCTTCAGCGCCGCCAGTTGCTTGGTCAGGCTGTCCTTGGTCTCGGCGCCCGCCGAGTCGAGCTGCTTCTTGACGGCCTGGATCTGTGCCTGAAGCGCCGCCCGCTCCTGCTCGACGGTCACGACCTCAAACGTGAGGACGTACCCGCCCTTCAGGTCGATGCCCTGCCTCAGGCCCTTGGCCCAAAGGGAGTAGGCTCCCAGCGCGACCAGCAGGGCGACGAAGGCGAATTTCCAGCCAAGATTCTTCGGTTGCATGGCGACCTCATTGGGTGCTTGAAGGTCAGAAGGTCTGAAGCGACATC
Organism: uncultured Planctomycetales bacterium; assembly: GCA_965602635.1. Classification (GTDB taxonomy): domain Bacteria; phylum Planctomycetota; class Phycisphaerae; order SM23-33; family SM23-33; genus CBFCZU01. The sequence goes on from CBFCZU010000020.1 coordinate 18,850, forward strand.
CGGGGGCGGCTCGGCCCTCGGGTGACGACGCCGGCGGTCACCGGCGACGCGAAAGAAATGCACTTACGCGGGCGGCGCCCGGATCGCCCGAGCGGGCAGGCGCGCGTGTGTCCTGGCCGGCGGCTCGGCCCGGTCGGCAGCGAGGCCGGCGGTCAGGGCGGGCTTGCGGGCCGGGGCGTCAGGCATGACGGCCTTGGTCTGACCGGTCGGCTGCGGACGGAGCTGCGAGACGTCGGATCGCGTCGTCACGGCCAGCAGCTCGCGGGCCTCGCCCCCCCGGGGAAGCTCGATGTCCGCGCCCTGGGCTCGGGCGGCGGCGCGGACCGCCTCAACGACCGCGGCGACATGGCCCGGGGCGGCGACGATCTCCAGCCACCTCGCCCCGCCGCGAGAGAGGACGCGTGCATCCGCCCCGGCACGCCAGGCCGCGGCGCGGAGCGCCTCGATCTGACCGTCCGAGGCGTTGCGGACCGCCACGCGCAGGCGGACGACCTGCCCCCGCCCGGCCGCGTGCAGCGGCTGGGCCGAGAGCAGCAGGATTATCATCCCTACGGATTGGACGCGACGCATCATCGGTCCTAAGGTTTCTTCTCCGCCTGGTTAGGGTCTTCGGCCTTGCCTGTCTCACCCACGCCACGAATGGCCCAGCGGGCGAACTTCATGCGCACGTTTCCGGTCTCGTCCACCTTCACCGTCACCTCGTCGTCGCGGACCTCGATGACCGTGCCAACGATCCCGCCGATGCTGGTGACCTTGTCGCCCTTCTTCAGGGCCGACAGCATGTCCTGGCGTTGGCGTTTTTGTTTTCTTCGGCTCCTGCCCATCCAGATGTACAGGAGAAAGAACCCGCCCACCATGATGATCATCAGCTTCATGCTGCCGAATGGGCTGCCGGCGCCATTGTCGCCGGTGGGCTTATCGGCCCGCTTGGTCGTGGGCTCTTCCGCGGCCTCGGGTGGCGGCTGCCCGGTGCCGTCCGTCTCATCGACGGCCGCCGGGGCGGAGGCAGGTTGCTGGGCCAGGGCCGGCGCCGTTTGACAGGCCAGCAGCGCCAGCGCCAAGACCACCATGATCGCCCAATATCCTCTCGGCATATGAGAATTCCTTTCGCTCGGTTCCCGATTCTCGCCCGCGCACTGCGGCGAGTATATTCTCCGATTCTCGCGACCGGCGTCAAACCAAAGCGTCGCCGGGTCGTGCCTACTCCTGCTCCTTGTGCTTGGCGGCCTCGGCGGCGGCGATGATCTGCTGCTGCACGTTGCCCGGGACAGGGTCGTAGTGCGACAGCTCCATGGCGTACGAGCCCTGCCCGCCGGTGACCGACCGGAGCTGGCTGTTGTACTGCATGACCTCGGCCAGCGGGGCCTGGGCGCTCATGACGACGATGTTGCCCGGCAGCATGTCCTGGCCTAGAATCCTGCCCCTCCGCCCGGACAGGTCGCCGGCGATGTCGCCCATGTACTCGGCCGGTACCGATATCTCCATGTTCACGATCGGCTCGAGGAGCACGGGCTTGGCCCTCTGGACGGCGTCGATGAAGGCGTTCTTCCCGGCGGTGCGGAAAGCCACCTCCTTGGAATCGACCGGGTGGTGCTTGCCGTCGGTGATGACAATCTTGACGTCCTGCATCGGGTAGCCGGCAATCGCCCCGCCCTGGACCACGTCGTTGATGCCCTTCTCGATGGCAGGCACGTACTGCCGCGGGATCGACTCGCCGAAAAGCTCCTGGTCGAACTCTACGCCCGCGCCCCGCTCCAGCGGCTCGACGCGAAGGTACACCTCGCCGAACTGCCCGGCGCCGCCGGTCTGCTTCTTGTGGCGGTAGTGCCCGTCGGCCTGGACCGTGACCGTCTCGCGGTAGGGTATCTTCGGCGGCTTGGTCTCCACCTGGAGGTTGAAACGCGAGGCCATCTTCTCGAGGATCAGCCTCAGGTGCAGATCGCCGATGCCCGAGATGACGGTCTCGTTGGTCTGCGAGTTGCGGATGGACCTGAAGGTCGGGTCCTCCTCGGCCAGCCTGGAAAGGGCCTCCGAGATCTTCGTCTCGTCTCCGCGGCTCTTGGGCGTGACGGCAAGGGAGTACATGGGCGTGGGCACGGCCGCTGTCGGGCGGAACATCGGCGCGTTCTCGACGTGCAGCACGTCGCCGTAGTTGATCTCCTCGATCTTGGCCAGGGCGATGATGTCCCCGGCCACGGCCGCGTCCACCTCCTCGGTCTCCTTGCCCTGGACCTTGAAGAGATGCCCCACCTTCAATGCCCTGCGGTCGCCGCGGAGATGGAAGCTCGTCTCGCCCGTCATGGTGCCCTGGAGGATTCGCACCCAGCAGAGCTTGCCCACGAACGGGTCGGCGGCGATGCGGAAGGCCTGGGCGATGAGGGGCTTGTCGGCGTCGGCGACGACGGGCACCTCCTCGGCGTCCTCGCCCTCGCCCGAGCGGACGGGGCGGGCCTTGAGGTCCGCCGGCGACGGGAAGTAGTTGGCGATCGCCTCTATCACCTCGGCCACGCCGACGCTGTCCCTGGCTGCGGTGAAGAGCACCGGGATCACCGTCCCGGCCACCATCGCGCTGGCGAAGGCCCCGGCGAGTTTCCCCGGTGCGATCTCCTCGCCGCCGAGGTAGGCCTCCATCATCTCCTCGTCCGCCTCGATGATGGACTCGATCAACTGGGTGTGGGCCTCGGCCACGTCGCCGAAGTCGGCCGATCCGCTGTCATTCGAAAAGCAGTCGATGACCTTCTTGCCGCCTTCGCTCGGCAGGTTCAGGCACTTCACCGCGTTGCCGAAGGTCTCCGTCAGCCCGGCCAGCACGCCCGGCAGCTCCACGTTCTCGGCGTCGATCTTGTTGACGACGATCGCCCGGGCCAGTCCCTCTGTCCCGGCGGCCTGAAAGAGTCGGCGCGTGTTCACCTCCACCCCCGCCGCGGCCGAGACCACGACCACGGCCGTGTCCGCGCCGCCCATCGCCGAGATCGCCCCGCCTATGAAATCCGGATATCCCGGCCCGTCGATGAGGTTGATCGTCTTGCCGGCGTGTGTCAGATAGGCCATCGCCGGGTCAACCGAGTGCTGGCGCTGCCCCTCCAGATCGGTGTGATCCAGCAGGGTGGTGCCGTCCTCGATGCTGCCCAGGCGGTTGGTCACCTTGGCGGCGTGGAGCATGGCCTCGCCGAGCATGGTCTTGCCGGCGCCGCCGTGGCCAAGGAGGACGACGTTGCGAATGTCCTGCGGATTGCTAGCTGCCATCGGGAATCTCCATGGCGACGAACGCCCGTCACGGAAGGCCGATCTGTTGCCTGCTCATCGGCGACAGGCGCACCGGCCGACCGGCGGGCGCCGCGTAAACCTCATCAGTATAGGTTTCCGCCCGCCGCTGACAAGCACAATATCGCCCTGCCGCGCGGTGAGGGCCCCTGACGATTGTTGCCCTTGGGCGTGCGCGGCGACGTGGGCCGGGCGACGGCGCAGGATGCGGGCACATGCTGTGTTAGGGGCGATCGGCTTGGGACGCCGGCAGGGCCTCTTCGGCGCCAAGCTCCTCTGCCAGCTCATCTTGAGGCTGCTCTTGCTCTTGCGGCTCTTCGTCGTCTTCCTCTTGGGGCTCTTCCTCTTCGTCTTCGTCGGGCTCTTCGTCCACGAGCCTAACTCCGCAGCCCGGGCATCGGCCCGTGGCCTCGGTCGTCCGGGCCGCCTCTCCCACGATCGCCTTCTCGCAGAGCGGGCAGGCGAGACCGCAATGCCTGACCTTGCTGCGCCAGAAATACACGAGGAACCATACGCTCGCCGCGACGACCAGCAGGCTCAGGATGTGCAGCATCACCCAGATACCGGAGGACGGGTCGGCCTTCCTGGCCGTGCCGATGGGGATGTTGGCGAGGACGATTCCCAGGAAGACCACCAGCCACACCCCCCACGCGCGGCTCATCGAGCGCTTGTGTGCCCGAACTCGATCTATCAGCTCTTCGCGAGTCATGGACGGCCAGTCTCTCAAGTCGCTCATCGTCACGTCCCGGGGCGAGCATGAATAAGGTGCCTGGCACATTGACGGGCGGTCGCGCCTTCGGCCACGAAGGCAGAAGGTTGCAGGGCCAGAGGCGGGTGAGTATGCTCTTGCGGTCCGAATCGGCTTTCCAGGAAAGGCTAGGCCTGCATGAACGTCCTGATAACCGGCGGGGCTGGATTCATAGGCTCGCACCTGGCCGAAGCTCTGCTCGCTTCCGGCAGTGAGGTCACCGTGGTGGACGACCTGTCCACCGGCAGCATGGACAACATCCGCCACCTGCTGGGCCGGGAGGGCTTCCGGTTCGTCCGTGAGAGCGTGCGCAACCAGACGACCATGGCCGTGCTCGTCGATCGCTGCGACGTGGTGTATCACCTGGCGGCGGCCGTGGGAGTCCAGCTCATCGTGGACCGGCCCGTACACACCATCGAGACGAACATCCACGGCAGCGAAGTGGTGCTGAACCTGGCCAACAAGTTCGGCCGGAGAACCTTCGTCGCCTCCACCAGCGAGGTGTACGGCAAGAACACCAAGGTGCCCTTCAACGAGGACGACGACTCGCTGCTCGGCTCGACGCGGTTCACGCGCTGGAGCTACGCCGCCAGCAAGATGGTCGATGAGTTCCTGGCGCTGGCCTACTACAACCAGTACGCCCTGGAGTCGGTGATCGGGAGGCTCTTCAACACCATCGGCCCGCGGCAGACGGGCGCCTACGGGATGGTCGTGCCGCGCTTCGTGCGGGCGGCGCTGGCGGGAGAGCCGCTGGAGGTGTACGGCACGGGCCAGCAGACACGCTGCTTCTGCCACGTCGCCGACGTGGTCAGCGCCCTGCCGAAGCTGATGGAATGCGATCAGGCCATCGGCCAGGTGGTCAACATCGGCACGACCGAGTCGTGCACCATCCAGGCCCTGGCCGAGAAGATCATCGCCATGACTGGCTCTTCGAGCGAGATCCGCCGGCTCACCTACGAGCAGGCCTACGGCCGGCCGTTCGATGACATGCTCATACGCCAGCCGGACCTGACCAAGATCCGGCGGCTGATCGAATACGAACCAAGGTTCTCCCTGACCGATGCTCTGCAGTCAGTCATAGACTACGAGCGGGCGAGGGGAAACGCGTCGAACGACGAGTGAGCATTGACCGACGCCCCGGCGAGGCAATCGGCGGCGGTAGATTCCGTGGATAAGGAGAATTGGATAGATGGCCAAGTATCTGGTCACCGGCGGAGCGGGGTTCATCGGCTGCAACCTGGTGCGGTACCTCCTGGACAAGGGCCAGGACGTCGTCGTGCTGGACAACTTCGCCACGGGCAAGCCCGAGAACATTGCCGACTTCAAGGACGCCGTGGCGTTCATCGAGGGCGACATCCGCGACCGCGAGACGATGGACCGCGCGGTGGGCGGCTGCGCGGCGATCTTCCACGAGGCGGCGTTGGGCTCGGTGCCGCGGAGCGTGGAGGACCCCGCCACCAGCCACGACGTGAACGTCAACGGCACGCTGACGCTGCTGGAGGCGGCCCGGGCGGCGGGCGTCAAGCGGGTGATCTTCGCCGCCAGCTCCTCGGCCTACGGGGACCGGGAAGAGTCGCCCAAGCACGAGGCGATGAGGCCCCTGCCGATCAGCCCCTACGCCGCCAGCAAGGTGGCGTGCGAGTGCTACCTTCAGGCGTACGCCGCCTGCTACGGGATGGAGACGCTGTCGCTGCGTTACTTCAACGTCTTCGGGCCCTACCAGGACCCCGAGGGGCCCTACGCGGCGGTGATTCCGGCGTTCGTCGCCCGGCTGCTGCGCAAGCAGAAGCCCGTCGTCTTCGGCGACGGCGAGCAGAGCCGGGACTTCTGCTACATCGATAACGTGTGCGAGGCGAACTGGCTGGCCGCCCGGGCCCCGGCCGAGGTCTGCGACGGGGCGGTGATGAACATCGCATGCAACCGCGCCACGTCCCTCAACGAGATCCTCGACCAGCTCAAGGGGCTGATGAAAACCGAGATCGGCGCCGACTACACCGACACCAGGGCGGGGGACGTGAAGCACAGCCTGGCCGACGTCTCTCTGGCCAAGAAGCTCATCGGCTACGAACCCGAACTATTTTTCGCGCAGGGATTGGCAAAGGCTATAGACTGGTATACGGCCAATCTGTAGCGCTGGGTCCGCAGGGCGGCCGACGGGGCCCTGCCAGGGAAAACTCCAAATCGGGACAGACAGATCGCCGGCAGAAAATTGAACATCCTGTTTACCTGCGCCGGACGGCGAGTGGCCCTGCTGAGGGAGTTTCGCCGCGCCATGGCCGATCTGGAAGTCACGGGGAAGATCCTCGCGGCGGACGTGACCGACGCCTCGGCCGCGTTCAGGCGCGCCGACGTTGGCGTGCTCGTGCCGCATGTCGACACCGTCGAGTACATGCCGGCCCTGCTCGATGCATGCAAAGCCCACGACGTCGGCCTGCTGATCCCCGTTACGGACATCGACATTCGCGCCCTCAGCCGGCATCGCCAGAAGTTAGCGGACGTCGGCTGCAAGGTGATGGTCGGCCCGCCCGAGACCATCCTCAAGTGCCGCGACAAGGTGATGACCAACGAGCTGCTCGCCGCACTGGCCCTGCCCGCTATCCGCACGTTCACGCTGGCTCAGTTCAAGGCCGATCCGTTCTTCCCGTGCTTCGTCAAGCCGATCCGCGGCTCGGCGGGCGAGGGCGCCGGCGTGCTGCACTCCGAGGCCGAGCTGGCCGTCCACCTGGCCACTTACGGCGAGCTGATGCTGGTGCAGGACTACGTGCCCGGGGCCGAGTACACCCTCGACATCTACCGCTCCGGCGACGGGGCCGTCCGCTGCGTGGTGCCCCGCCAGAGGCTCGCCATCCGCACCGGCGAGGTGGAGAAGGGCCTGACCGTCCACGACGAGGAGCTCATCGCCGCGGGCGTCAGGCTGGGCGAGGCGCTGGACGGCATCTGGGGCGTCATCAACGCCCAATGCCGGCGCCCCCCGGGCGAGAAGGCGCATTTCTTCGAGGTCAACCCGCGCTTCGGCGGCGGGTGTCCGCTGGCGATCGCCGCCGGGGCCGACCTGCCGCGCTACACCCTCGAAGAGGCGCTGGGGCTGCCGATCTCCGCGGAGCTGGGCAAGTTCAAGGCTAACCTGCTGATGCTGCGGTACGACGAGGCGGTCTTCGTCGAGGCGGACGATCCGACCTCGCTGCCGGGCTTCGACACGCCGCAGGAAAGAAGGTAGCACCGGCCGATGGCACCCGCCAGGCGACGCATCCGCGCCGTTGTCTTCGACCTGGACGACACGCTTTACCTCGAGCGCCACTACGTCCGCAGCGGCTTCTCGGCCGTGGGTGAGTTCCTCCGCCAGAAACTCGGCGGCGCGACCGGGCGGGAGCCGCTGGAGGATTGGATGTGGCGGCGGTTCCTGGCCGGGCGGCGGAGCAACATGTTCGACGCCCTCAGCCGGCGCTTCGCCCTGGGCCTGGGGCGCCGCGGGGTCGCCGAGCTGGTGGAGGTGTATCGCGGCCACCGCCCCGCCATCCGGCCGTGCCGGGGCGTCGAGGACCTGCTGGCCGAGCTGCGCCGCAGCCGCCTCCGCCTGGGGCTGCTCACCGACGGCTTCCTGCCCGCCCAGCGGCTCAAGCTCCGGGCCCTGGCGCTGGAGCGGCACTTCCACGCCGTGGTCTTCACCGAGCGACTCGGGCGCGACGCCTGGAAGCCCTCGCCGCGCGGCTTCGAGCTGGCCCGCACGAAGCTCTCCGTCCCCCACGCCGCATGCGCCTACGTCGCCGACAACCCGGCGAAGGACTTCCTCGCGCCCAACCGCCTCGGCTGGCTGACGGTCCAGTGGCGGCGGCGCGGGCAGGTCCACGCCCGCAACGCACCCCCCGCCGCCGGCCGGCCGAAGAGGGTCGTCCGATCCGGGCCGGAGCTTCTCCGACTCCTCCGCACTATCTAGCCCGGATGTCGCACGATGCCCGTGCAACATCCGCCCTCCGGGCTTCGACGCGAGCGACTTACGTCGCTCTTGCTCAGGGCTGGCCCACCTTGTCCCGCAGCTTCACGAACTCGTCCAGCATGGCCATGAAGTTCTCGTACTTCGTCCCGAACGCAACCGAGTGGCTCGGCCCGAGGATGAACCCGCCGCCCGGCGCGCCGCGCTCCATTGCCCTGCGGACGTCGGCGCGGACGTCCTCGGCGCTGCCCAGGATGAGCTTCTCCACACCCACGCCGCCCCAGAAGCACATCCTGTCGCCGAACATCTCCTTCAGCCGCCCCACCTCCATGCCGGCGTTGGTCTGGAGCGACTGGTAGCAGTCCACGCCCGCGTCGATGAACATCTCCATCAGCGGAATGTTGTTGCCGCAGTTGTGGAAAATGAGCTGGTCGCGGTGCCGCTTGACCTGCCGGGCGCGGGTCTTGAAATACGGCAGCCCCATGCTGCGGAACATCTCCGGCGATATCAGCGGCCCGTTGGTCCCGGCCATGTCGAAGTCGAACATCACCCCCGCCGAGCCGGGGCGGATGTTGGACTCGTCCAGCCGGGCCTGGTGCTCGACGAGTTGGCGGGCGGCGGCGGCGATCACATCCGGCGCCAGGGCGTACATCATCAGCCCGTTCTCCATGCCGCCCAGCAGCACCAGCGCCACCACCGGGGCGAAACTGGGTATGTACCGCTCCTCGCCCAGCTCGGCCAGCAGGTGATCGACCGCCTCGAAGCACGACTCGTCCGGCGGCCGGGCATCGAGCGGCTCGGCGAAGTCCTCCACCGTGTAGTCGGTCTTCACCCCGCCGGGGACGTGTATGCACTGGATCTCGTTGGTCTGGTAGGCGACCTTGTGCACCCGGCCGTCGCCCGTCTGCCACTTGTCGTCGTCGATCTGCTCGGCGCCGATTGGCTCGTAGTCGGCCGGCGGCAGGACGCACGCCTCCTTGGGCAGGATGATGTCCGCGCAGTCGATCTTGCGGTAGAACTCGACGGCGTCGGCCTTGAGGCTTTCGGCCACCTCGTCGCGCCGCCCCTGCCAGAGGGCGATCTGCATCTCGATCTTGTTGCGGACGTAGGTCTTCCGGCCGATGACCTTCTCGACCGTGTCGTAATCGACCGCGTAGAAGCCCAGGGGGACCTTGTCCACGCTCTGGCGGTTAATGGCCGCGGTGACGCGCTGCTTGGAGTTCATCGGATGTATCCGGGGGGATCAGGTGAACAATCGTATCCTGCTCGGCTCGGGCTTGCGTTCCTGTGGCGTGGGCGCTCGCTCGGCGGGGGCCGTCTCCTCCGACTCGAACCCCACAGCCTCGCGGACGACGTAGATCGGGCGGTCCTTCGCCTCCTCGTAGATTCGCCCGACGTACTCTCCCATGACGCCGACGGCCGTCAGTTGGAGTCCCGTCAACCCGATGGCGAGCATGACCAGGTTGGCGACCAGCGCGCCGCCGGCGAACGGCCAGACGATCAGGGCGACCAGCGCGTACAGCAGCGCCACCGCCGCCATGCTGCCACCGGCCAGGCTTATCAGCCGCAGCGGGGCGACCGAGAAATTGAACAGCCCCGCCGAGCCCATCCTGGCCAGCTTCCGCAGCGTGTAGCTGGGCTCGCCGCCGAGCCGGGGCCCGACCTCGTATTCGACCGCCGTCTGGCGGAAGCCCATCCACCGCACCAGCCCGCGGAGGAAGCGGCACTTCTCGCGCGCCCGCCGCACGGCCCGGACCACCTTGCGGTCCAGCAGCCGGAAGTCGGCCTGGTCGGCAACCGACATGCCCGACATCCACGAGATCAGCCGGTACACCGCCTTCACCGCCAGCCGGCGGGGCAGCGAGACGTCCGCCGTGTTGGCCTTGACCGTGTACACCACCTCGTAGCCCTGCCGCCACTTGGCGACGAGCTCGCCGATGACGTCGGGCGGGTGCTGACCGTCGGCGTCCAGGGTTATCACCGCCGCCCCGGTGGCGTAGTCATAGCCGGCGGTAATGGCCTCCTGGTGGCCGAAGTTCCGCGAGAACGAGACGTACTTGACGCGGTCGTTGTCCTCGCGGAGCCGTTGAACGACCTCCAGCGAGTCGTCCGTCGAGCCGTCGTCAACGAAGATCACCTCGTAGGGCTCGCCGAGCTTGTCGGCCTCGGCCCGGAGCTGCGAGTAGAACGACGGCAGCACCTCCGTCTCGTTGTGGACGGGCGCGATGAAGCTGAAGGTGACGGCCCCGGCGTCCCGGGATTCGCTATTGGGCGTATCCATGTTGTCTCCAGCCGATCCTCGGCTATCAGCGTAGCGGATGGGGCGGATTTGTAAAGGCCCCACCGCCGGGCAACTGGCCCGGGCGTTTTGGGGCGATCCGGCCCCCCCGCGCCACGCTGGAACCGGTCGGGATCCCGATGGATCGGGACGGAACAGAACGGAAAGAAACGGAAAACTCCGGAACGA
>CBFCZU010000021.1:0-27874 GCA_965602635.1 uncultured Planctomycetales bacterium
AGCAGCGCCGCCTGGGTCTTGGGCGGGGTGCGGTTGATCTCGTCGGCCAGGATGACGTTGTTGAAGATCGGCCCCTGGAGGAACTTGAACTCGCGCTGGCCCGTGGCGCGGTCCTCCTGGATGACCTCGGTGCCGGTGATGTCGGAGGGCATAAGGTCGGGGGTGAACTGAATCCGGGCGAAGTCCAGGTGGAGGCACCTTGCCAGGGACGAGACCATCAGCGTCTTGGCCAGTCCGGGCACGCCCTCGAGGATGGCGTGTCCGCGGGCGAAGATGCACATCAGCAGCTCTTCCAGCACCTGTTCCTGTCCGACGATGGCCCTGCCGAGCTCCTTACGCAGGACCTTGTAGGCATTGGTGAGGCGTTCCACGGCCGCCAGGTCGTCAGCGCTGGGCGGGGCGGGGGGCCTGTCAGCATTGTCCTGGGTCACTTCCGTCTCCTTCCGTTCGGTTGCCACAATCTTGATCGCCTGCCCGCAATCCGGGCACCTGGCGAACCTGCCGATGTATTCCTCGCCGACCTCCATCCGGTTGCCGCACGTGCAGGTAAGCGTAACTGACATCATCCGATCTCCCGGCGAGCACCCGAGCGGCGCGCTAGCGCTGGCAGATGGGCAGATACCCGTACGGCAACTGAAGGATCAGCGTGGCAATGGCCGTGCCGTACGTCGTGCCCACGCTGTCTCCCATCCACGACCCGTCGAGGTTCTGCATCCCCAGCAGGCGGTCGCGGATCTGGGGGTAGTAGTTCTTCCAGTCCTTCCCGCCGCGCATGTACATCCCCTCCGCCATGTACATGTGGGCATAGAAGTAGTGTCCACTGGACCGGGTGACCTGGACGTTGCGCTTGCAGTACGCCACGAGCCGCTCGACCATCTTGGCTTCCGGGGTCTTCGGCCCGCCGACGCCGCGGTCGTAAATGCCGGCGGCGTAGAAGCAGGCAATGGCGGCGGCGGAGATCGGCGGGCGCGACGAGCCCCGGCTGCGGGCAGAGTAGCAGATGCCCCCGTCGCCCTGCTGGCAGTACTTCAGGTACGCCACCGCCCGGGCGATCGTGCTCTTGGGGACCTTGATGCCGACGTTGCGGCAGGCCCGAAGCGCCTGAAGCTGCGTGACCGTCACCGACCCCTCGTCGCTCCTGGAGGTGGGGGTATATATCCAACCCCCGGCGTGGCCGTGGGCCTTGCCCAGGTCAGACTGGGCGCGGGCGGTGAGCTTGACCGCGGCGTCCAGGACCTTCCGCAAACGCTTGCTTATGTCCTTGTTCAGGTCCATGCCGTAGCACTGGGCCAGGAAAAGCATCGAAAAGCCGTGCCCGTACATGCTCCTGCTCTCCCCGCCCGGGCCGGCGATCAGCCCGTCCTTGCCCGCCTCGCCGATCCGCAGGACGTAGAGCATTGCCTTCTTGGTGTTCTTGTAGTAGGGCCCGGTCTCCGGGGTGGACCCCGAGCCCAGCAGGGCGATGCCCGCCAGCGAGGTCATCACGGCCGGATAGTTGCCGTAGCTGCCGCTGTGCGCCCAACTGCCGTCGGCGCGCTGCGTCTTGACCAGGTACTTGAGCCCCCCGTCGATCGCCTTGACGGTCTTCTTGGTCATCATCTCCGGCAGGATGGCGACAGGGGGGGCTGCGTATGCCAGTCCGGCCCGAGGCCGGGGCGACTCGTCGCCGCCCCACGGAACGGCCAGAACCGCCGTCAGAACGGCGGCGACCGACAACGCCATGATCCATCTATTCGCGCGCGTCATCTTCGTCTCTCCTCAGTCCCTGCTGCCGTGGACCTCGACCCGCCCGGGCGTCTCCACGACCAGCTTGCCAGCGCACATGACCGGCCCGGAAACTGCCATGTGGCGGTATTGAGGGCTGATCCGCGCCCGGCCGGCGACGCGAACAATCTTGCCGGGCGCTACCTCGATTTTGTGCACCTCCTTGCCCGTGGACTTCTTCAGGATCTTGATCTCCGACGGCCTATTGTACGATTGCGACTTGACCAGCACCGCAAGGTGCTTCTGCCCCACCGCCGGCGGCATGACGTAGGCGTAGCTCCTGACCAGCTTGGGGGCAACGCTCTTTGCCCAGCGCCGCTCGCCCGTGGTCAGGTCGAATGCCTGCAGCATGGGGGCCATGACGTACGTCTGGACGCCGGACAGGCCCGTGTAACGATAGCTTGTGGGGGCCGAGCCGGTGACCAGGTAGAGGTGCTTGCCCCTGACCCAGGCGCGGCAGGGGGCGTGCGGCGTGCCTGGAATGGGGTTCCCGTTCGGGCCCGTCGTGGCCAGGAGGCTCTTGACCGACCGCCCGAAGTCCACCAGGCTGCGAACCTGCACTATTCCGCTGTTGACGTTCGGCGAGAGCAGGACGTTGCCGTCATTCGTCGCCATGATGGCTGGCTGGAGACTGCGGTTGAGCCCCAGCGACCACAGCGGCCTGTCGATGCCCAGCACCGGCTCGATGAGCTTGAGCGACTGGCCGTCGTTGACGACCAGCAGCCCGTCGTCGGTAAGGCGGGCCTGGCTGTAGCTGCGAGCCAGGCGGACCGTCCCCAGCGACTTCTTGCTCGACATGTCAAAGACAGTGGCCTTCCACTCGCTCCGCCCGTGGACCGTCAGCAACAGCCCGCCGGCGATCTGGGGCGGCAGCCGCCAGGGCATTTCCTGGCGCGGGACGCTGTGGCGCCACAGCTCCTTGCCCGTGAGAACGTCCAGCACGTAAACCTCGCCGATGCTGCCGAGGATCGCCAGGCGGTCGTCCCCGAAGGCCATGGAGTACATCCGGGAGATGCGGCGGTCGGCGGCGGGAACCTGCCAGAGGAGCTTGCGGGTCTTTAGATCGACCGCGGCCGCCCCGCCACGGCTGACGGCCACCAGCAGCGTGCTGCCGTCGGCGCTCAGCGCCGCCATCGGGCCGTATTGCATCCCCCCGCTGTAGGCGTAAACCCGGTCCTGCCGGAGGGGCAGCGAGACCGTCCACTTGACGCCGTCGGCGAATGACTTGGGCGACGGGACGAAGAGACTGACCTCGTTGCCTCTCAGGATGAATATCCCGCCCGCGTGTCGCACGGCCAGCCCGTCCAGGCCGCGAAGGATACACGCGTCGGTTGCGCTGTCGTAGAGCTTGGCCAGCGGCAGCCGCAGGCGACCCGTGTAGAGCGGCCGGGCAGCGCACCTGGGCGTCTCGCCGGGGAAATCCTTCAGGAACTCCGCCAGCGTCCCGGTGACCCCGGCGAAGGAGACCCTCGTCGTGGGCGGGAGCTTGCGGACGTCCCGCAGGAACCAGTGCACGGCGTTCGAGCCGAGCTTCTTGTACACCAGCGCCCTTCCGACCCGGGCGGTGGCCAGCAGCTCGCTCTTGGGATAGTCCTTGCTGATCTGCCCGAGGCACTGGCCTGTCTGTATGAGCGCCTCCCGCTGCTGGATGCCGCTGGCGCTCAGGGCCTTCTTATAGTGCGTCTCCGCCGCCCGCAACAGGGCAGTGGGCGCCCACTTGCTGTGGGGATATACCTCGGCGACGCCGACCATGGCGTCCACGTCGCCGGCGGCCATGGCCGTGGTAAGGGCAGCGGAGGCCTTGGCGTCGAAGCCGGCGTAGCAGCTCTGTCCGTGCCGCTCGATCAGCCGTTTGATGAGCGACTGGGCAAGCTTCCTGCCCGAAAGCCGTGGCGTCTCGGGCTTGTCGCGGACGTACGGATCGGCGGCGTCGCCCACGTCCACGTCCACCAGGTCGGTGCCGTCGCACTCCTCGGCCAGGCGGTGCGCCAGCTCGACCGCCTTGACAGGTTGGCCGGCGCGGCTGTGGTACTTGATCATCCGCACCATCATCTCGCCCCGGCTGCGCAGGCTGTAGGCGTTGGCGGCGGCCTTCTCGAACAGGGAGACCATCTGCTCGTCGGTGGACGCGCGGTTGCCCAGGCTCACGTAGGTGCGGTACAGGGCCTGGGCGGTCTTTGCCAGCAGATCGTCCAGCTTGCCTTCACTGGCAAGCGCGTGGGCCTTGAGCAGGTCGCCCAGACCCTCGCTCGGGCGGGTGGCGTTGAAGGCGTTCATCCCCCGCCGGTAGAGCAGGTCGGGCACCTCCGCCGGCTTGGCGGCGGCGATCCGCGCGGTTAGCTGGGCGCGGAAGCTCTCATAGGGAAAATAGGCCGCCACGCCCGCGGCATTGGCCGCCATCAGCTTGCCGTCCACGCTCACGAGGTTGCCGAGGATCCCGGTGGGCTCAACCAGGTCGATCCTGCTGACGGCGTAGTTCTTCAGCGAAATCCGCAGCAGCTCGCCCCTGGACGAGGCGAGGACGCTGTCCTCGGTGACCGCCGGCCGGCCGACGATCTTGCCCGCCCCGCTGAAGTCCCTCACCTTCCCGCTTGCCAGGTCGATCAGGCAAAGCCCCTCGCCTGAGAGCATCACGGACGACTCGTTGACGGCCGTCAGGTCGCGAAGGGACTTGCGATCGACCCGCCGCTCCAGTTGGCCCGTCTCAACCCGCAGGACCAGCATCTGCTCGCAGTCGGCCGGCAGGACCACCGCCCTGCCCTTGGCCACAATGATCGGGTTGAACGGGTAGGACAGGGAGACGCGAGGATAGCCGCCGGAGTAGGGGTACCTGCCGGAGCTTGACGTGGCGGCGTACTGATATGCCCAGATGGGCCGGCCGGTGTCCGCCTCGAAGGCCGCCATCACGCCGCCGTTGGTGACCGCGAACACCCGCCCGTCTGCCACCGCCGGCGGGCTGGCGCGGTCTATCGCCAGGTTGCGGGAGCCGTAGCGCATGTCGTAGATCGGCTGCTGGCCGACCATGGCGCTCCAGATCAGCCGCCCCCCGTCTTCGACATCGAGGCAGATCAGGTAATAGGCCTGGAGGTACCCGGCCACGATGTACAGCCGACCGGCGGCGTAGGTCGGGGCGCCGAGGAACTTGCAGGCCCGGAGTATGTCCGCGCCGCCCTGGCCCTTGCCCACCGCCCAGGCGAGCTTGAGCTGCCCGGAGAGTGAGAACGCCGCCAACTGCGAAGCATCGCTGATCTGCAGCCGCTGCCCCGTTCGGGTGTATGCGTAGCGGAGGTTGGGCGGGATGAACCGCCCCACGGCGTACACCTTCCCCCCGCCGACGCACAGCGTGTAGCGCCCGTCATCGGCGATGTTCATCCCGGAGGAGCCGTAATAGTTGTAACGCACCCCCGTGCCGACCTTGGGCTGTTCGTGCATGGCGAACGAGAGGCTGCGCCACTCCTCTCTGCCGGTCAGCAGGTCGTGGGCCACCACGTGCTCGTCGGAGCGATACAGCACCATCCCGCCGGCCACCACGGGGTGTATCATCGCCGGCAGTATCGTCCGAGTCACCCGGCTGCCCGACTTGGTGACAATGGCCAAGTGCCCCTCTTGAAGCCCGGCGTGCCTGACCTGGGCCATCCGGGCGGTACTCGAGGGGTACCCCCGCCCGCCACTCAGCAGGCCCAGCAGCCTCTGGACGATGGGGCTCTCGCCGGGTGGGAGGTCGGGGCTGACCCATCGCTGGCTGAGCACGGGCCTGCACGGCTTCATTACCGCGATGCCATCGGGGCTTCCCTGCACGCAGGACCAGCCGGCGACCGCAGCCGCGACCGCGGCGAACCGCGGAGGCGGCGATTCCAGGGCCCGCCGGGCAAATGCCAGCACGTTTTGTTTTCGCCCGCCCAGCACGGCCTCGGCCTCGGGGTGCTTCTCGGCCAGCTCCGCAAGCGCGGCCTCGGCGCGGCGGGCCTCCCCGCCGTAATGGTGGGCTATGGCAATCTTGGCAAGCAGCACCGCCGGGTCGGTCTTCTCGTCGCGCCCAGTGCGGAGGATGTCACGCCAGCGGTTGGCGGCCTGGGAGAACTCGCGGCGGTCGAAGTGAATCGCCCCCAGCAGGTTCAGCGCCTGCTCGCCGTGGCTCGTATGGCGGTACTGCCGGATCAGCTTCCGCAGGGCGGCAGTGTCCATGCTCTTGGCGGCGCCACGGTAGAGCCTCTCGGCCATCGGGTCGAAAAGCCGGCGATACAGCTTCAGCCCGTCGGGGGGCAACTGGCCTATGACGTCGCTCGTCCGCGAACCCAGCGAAACGTACAGCCGGGGGTCGCTGGTCGGGACGAACGGCTGGTCGGACCGCCCCAGCAGGGCCACCAGGATTTCGATGGCCTGGGCATATTCCTTCTTGCCGATCAGCTCCCGGGCCTTGCGGAGGTAGCCGCCCAGCTCGTCGTCGATGTAGATCAGGGGCAGCGGTTTGGGGCCGGTGCTGCTGGGCGCGGCGGAGGCCTCCATGACGACGCGCACCGGCCGGGCGGCCGCCTTTGCCTGGCCGGAAGAGATTGCCGGGCTGATCAGGACGACAGCAGCCGCCGCGACGAACGCCGCTGCCGATATGATTCCAACGCCCTTGCGGTTCATCGGTCCGTCCCTGCCCCGGGGCCTGCCAAGGGGCCCAAACCCGTTAACGCGGGAGAGTTATTGTATCAGCGGCGCCATGGCGCACGGAAACCGTTTTTGCTTACCTCTTTGTCGCGGCGGGCGGCACAAAGTTCCCCGATCCTGCGGAAATTCCCCCGGCTTGACGGCCGCCTCGGGGGCGGATAGCCTGCCGGGCGATGGAACCGGCCATCCACGTAGTGATCCCCTGCTACAACGAGGAGCCCACGATCGGCAAGGTGGTGGCCGACTTCCGCCGCGTGCTGCCGGGGGCGAAGGTCCACGTCTTCGACAACGTCTCGACGGACGCCACGGCGGAGGTGGCGGCGGAGGCCGGGGCGGTCATCCACCGCGTGAGGCTCCGCGGCAAGGGGCAGGTGGTCAGCACGATCATCGAGACCGTGCCGGCCGACGTCTTCCTCATGGTCGACGGCGACGACACGTACCCGGCCGAGGAGGCGCCCAAGCTGCTGGCGCCCGTCCTCGCCGGGCGGGCCGACATGGTCGTCGGCGCGCGCCTGGGCCGACACGCACAAGGCGCGTTCAGGCCACTGCACATCATGGGAAACCACCTCGTCCGGGCCCTGACGAACCTGCTGTTCGGCGGACGCCTCAGCGACATCATGAGCGGCTACCGGGCCTTCACCGCGGAGCTGGCGCGGAACGTGCCCGTCACGGCCGTCGGGTTCGAGATCGAGACCGAGCTGACGGCCCTGAGCCTGCACTACGGATTCGCCATCGAGGAGGTCCCGATCGCCTACCGCTCGCGCCCGCCCGGCAGCGCCTCGAAGCTGAGGACGTTCAGCGACGGCGCGCGGATCATATGGACGATCCTCAAAGTTTTCCGCTGCCTCAAGCCTCTGAGCTTCTATGGCCTTGCGGCGGCGGTGGCGGCGGTGGCGGGCATCGCCTGCGCCCTGCCGAGCGCCTGGCGGCACTACTCCGGCGGCCGGGGAGACGCCGCGCCGCTGGTGGTAGGGATCGCACTGCTGGCCGGGGCGGGGGTGTTGCTGGGCACGGGGCTGTTGGCGCGAACCATGAACCGGCGCCTGCGGGAGGTGACCTCTCTGACGCGCAAGACGCCGGCGTCGCGGGAGCGGCACTGACCGGCGGGAGGTAATCAGGCGGCGGCGACGGCCCGGGCCGGGGCGGGAACCTGAGGCTGAGGACGAACCTTCAGCCGAGGCTCCGGCACGCGCAGGACGCTGTCCATGCCGAACCTGCCCGGCTCGACGCCGAAGGCGGCGTAGTCGGTGTACCACAGACCGTCGGCGACGTAGCGGAACCGGTGGTCCCCCGCCGGCAGGGGGAGCCTCAGGAGCCAGTGACCGTCCTCCTGGCGGACCATCGAGAGCTGGTCGATCCGCCAGTCGTTGAAGTCGCCGGCTAGGAAAACCTTCGAGGCCCCGGGACGGAAGAACCTGAACTCAACGTAGCCGTCGTCTGTGAGGGTCGTCATCGTCTGCCTTTCCGTGCATTCCAGGCCAGGCCGCGGCAGGCATCCGATCCGCCGGCGGGGAGGTGCCTGGTCTGTCCGACCTCTGAATCGGTAGGCTGCCGGGGCGACTTGAGTTACCAACACGCGGCGGGGGCAGGATTTATGCGGGGAGGGCGCGGATAATCCGCCCTAAGTGTGTGTCTGAAATGACTTTACCGCTGTACCCGCCGGTTGAGGAAGTTGTGTATGCCCTCTGCCGCCCGTCGTCCCTCGGCCAAGGCGCGCGCCACGGTGGTTCCCCCGTTGACGAGGTCTCCGGCGGCGAAAACTCCGTCGCGCGTGGTGGCGAGTGTGTCGGGCTCGACGCTGACGGTCCCGCCGTCCAGCCGCACGCCCCTGAGCACGTCGGCCAGGGCATCCGGTGAACCGGGCCCCTCGCCAAGCGCCTCGACGGCCAGGGCGGCCGGAAGGACGTATTCGCTGTCGGGGATCTCTACGGGCCGCCGCCGGCCGGTGGCGTCGCCCTCGCCCAGGCGGGTGCGGACCACGCGGACGCCGGCGAGCCCGCCTGCCTGGTCGGCCTCATACCCGACCGCCTGGGCCAGCAGCAGCAGGTGCACGCCGGCCTCGAGCGCCTCCTGGCGTTGGGCCGGCCAGGCGGGCATCTGCTCGTAGCCGCGGCGGTAGAGCAGGTACACCTCGGCCGCGCCGCGTGCCTTGGCCATGGCCGCAGCGTCCGCCGCGGTGTTCCCGCCCCCGATGACGGCCACGTCGCCGGCGACGCGGTGGGAGGGGTTGGCGTTGAGCTGGGCGAGGAACGCCCCCGCCTCGATGACCCCCTCGGGTGCGCCACCGCCCAGGGCCGGGGCGCTTCCCAGCCCCATGGCCAGGCAGGCGGCGTCGAAGCCCTCGGCGAGGACGTCGTCGAGGGTCCGTTCCGGCCCCAGCGCCTCGCCCAGTCGCCAGGTGAGCCTGTCCGGATCGACCCGGCCGAAGATGGCGTCGATCTCGGCCCGCAGCTCCGCTCGCGGCAGCCGCCAGGTGGGTATGACGCTGGCGAGCTTGCCGCCGGGCTCGGAGGCGCGGTCGAAGACTGCGACCCGGTGTCCGGCCTCGAGCAGCGGGGCCGCACACGCCAGCCCCGCCGGCCCGGCACCGATCACAGCCACCTGGTGCCCGCTGCACGCATCCGGCAGCTCCAGCGCCGCCCAGCCGCGTTCGACCGCCAGGGCGGCGACGTGCCGATGGATCTCCCCCACCGGCACGGGCGACTGGCCCAGCACGGCCCGCACGCATCCGTCGCGGCAGGTCACCTCCGAGGGGCAGACCGCCCCGCACGCCCCCGCCAGCAGGATCGACTCGCGGACGGTGCGGTATGCCCCGCGGAAGTCGTCTCCCGCCACGGCCTCCAGGAAGGCGGGCACGTCCACCCCGGCCGGGCATGCCTCCCGGCAGGGCGGCTCGACGCAGCGGCGGCACTCGTCGGCCAGTGCTCGGAGCGTGTCCCTGGCCCGCCGCCGCCCCGCGCGGAAGATCGGGCCGTAAACCTCGGAGTCGTGGATGACGCAGCCGGCGCGGCCGCCGTCGATCATGATCTGACTGCACGAGCCGCACAGCACGCAGACCTTGCGCGGGTCCAGGGCCGTGCCGGCGGCCAGCTCGCGGGCGAAGGACGGGTAGGCCAGCGCCCCCCTGCCCAGCCCGACGACCTTGACGTGCCCGCGGGCGACCCGGGCGGCGGCGAAGTGGGGGAAGTACTGCCTCAGCCAGGAGTATCCCGCCCCGAGGACGGTCAGGTCGGGCATGGCCTGCTGCATCTGCCGCGTCAGGTCCGTCAGCCGGGCCACGCCCTCAAGCGGATGCTCCTTCACAGGGCGGGCGCCGGCGGTGGCCCAGTCGGCCGGGCGGGTGACATGAGGGATGTAGTATGGGTTGCCCGCCGTCACCGACAGCAGCACCAGCCCGGCCGCGGCCAGTTCCCCGGCCAGGCGGATCGGCTCGGACATGTCCGGGCGCGGCGCCGCGTCGCCGGGCGGCTCGGCGGCAACGCCCCAGCCGTAGGGGTGCGCGAAGCCGTCATAGACGTTCATCCGGCAGGCCAGCTCGACCCGCTCGCCGGCGGCGGCGCGGATCTTGGCCATCGTCTCGCGGAGCAGCCTCGTCCGGCCGGCGTAGTCGCCGCCGTATCGGCTGCCCTGCCGCGTGTGCGAGGCAAGCAGCTCGCTGATGAGGTAGCGATGGCAGGACTTAACGTCCACGGCGTCGAAGCCGGCCCTGGCCGCCAGCTCGGCCGCTCGCACGTAGGCGCCCTGGAGGGCGTCGAGCTGCTCGTCGCTGATCAGCGGGTAATCGAGCCCCAGGCCGTGGACAGGGTCCAGGATCGGCGAGTGGTGGGCGATGATTGGCTCGGGCCGACCGGTCGGCTTGCTGTAGCGGCCCGAGTGGGTCAACTGGAGCACGAGAACGGGCCCGGGCAGCCCCGCCTCCGCCGCGGCAGCGCGGGTCCGACGCGCCAGCTCCGCGAAGGCCTCAACCGTCCCGTCGTGAATGTGCAACTGGCGCGGGTTTGCCCGCCCTTCGGGCGCGACCGCGGTGGCCTCGAACCAGATCAGCCCCGCCCCGCCGGCGGCGAAGCGCTCGTACCGGCGGAAGGTCAGCTCGCCCGGCGCACCTTCGGCCGTCCCGTCGCAGCCCTCCATGGGGTGCACCGCCAGCCGGTTCGGCGCCTCCAGCCGACCGAAGCACACCGGCTCAGTGAGGATCGAGACGTCGTCGTCAGTGGGAAGGTCCAGCCCCAGTGATTGGGCCGCGGAAGTCAGCTCGGAAAGGCTGCGGTAGTGGAACTTCTCGTGTTCGGCCATTCTCCTTCACGCCGGGCCTCAACGGCCCGACCGGCATCGCCCTGAGCTTTTCGCCCACCCGGCGGGCCAACCGGGCAGGCGTGCACACCCCGCTAAAGACAGTGTACCCCACGGACGCGGCTGGCGGCAAACAAAAGCCCCTGCCGGAGGCGCCGAGTGGACACCGACAGGTTGAACCCCGTGCCGCGAGCGTCTAGACTGATCCGGCGTGATCGAGGAGCCATCGATGAAGCTGGCCTATTTCGACTGCTTTGCCGGCGTGGCGGGGGACATGATCGTCGGCGCCCTGCTCGACGCCGGCTGCGACTTCGCCGCCCTGGCGGCCGAGCTGGCGAAGCTGGATCTGCCCGGCGTGTCCGTGGCCGCCGACAAGGTCACGCGCGGCGGGCTGAGCGGCACGAAGTTCGAGGTGAAGGTCGGCCGTCAGGACGGGCGGCATCGCCCGCTGAATGAAATCCTCTCGCTGATCGCCTCCGCCTCTCTGCCGGGCCTCTCGGCCGAGCGGGCACAGGCCGTCTTCACCCGCCTGGGCGAGGCCGAGGCGAAGGTCCACGGCGTGGACGTCCAGGAGGTCCACTTCCACGAGGTGGGCGCGGCCGACAGCATCACGGACATCGTGGGCGCGGCCGTGGCGCTCGAGCTGATGGGGATCGAAAGGATCGTCTGCTCGCCGATCCCCACGGGCAGCGGGACGGTCGAGACGGCCCACGGCACGCTGCCGGTTCCGGCGCCCGCCACGGCCGAGCTGCTGACCGGAGCGCGGATCGCCGCCGGGCCGCCGGAGTTCGCCTGCGAGGTAACCACGCCCACCGGGGCGGCCGTGATGGCGACCCTGGCCGAGACTTTCGGGGCGGCGCCGGCGATGGACCTAGAGGCGGTCGGCTACGGCGCCGGCTCGCGCGACGACCTGCCCGTGCCCAACCTGCTGCGCGTCATGATCGGCGCCCCGGCCGACGACGGCGAGGCCGACACGGTGGTGGAGCTATCGGCCAACCTCGACGACTGCTCCGGAGAGGTGATCGGCGCGGCGATAGAGCGGCTCATGTCGGCCGGGTGCCTCGACGCCTGGGCGAGCCCGATATACATGAAGAAGTCCCGGCCGGCGTGGATGCTGTCGGCCCTGTGCGACCCGTCCGACGCAGCCCGGGCCGAGGAGATCATCTTCGCCGAGACGACCACGCTGGGCGTGCGCCGGCGAGTATGCCGCAGGAGCAAGCTCTCCCGGCGGCACGTGACGGTGGAGACCGCCTACGGGCCCGTGCGGGTGAAGGTCTCCGCCAGCGGCGGGCGAGAGCTGACGGCCTCGCCCGAGTTCGCCGACGCCCAGGCCGCCGCCGAGGCACACGGCGTGCCCGTCCGCGAGGTCATCGCCGCCGCCGCCGCCGAGTACCGGAGCCGAACGATGTGACGTCCCCAGGGAGCCGCCTCCACCCATGACAGCCGTGCTGGTTATCCTGATCGTCGTGAGCGGACTGTCGCTTGCCGTATGGGGCACCCGCCACCTGCTCGTCTCGGCCGAGCGCAGCCGCGACTCCCTGCTGCGGGCAGAGCGGGCATCGGGCAAGGCCGACCTGCCCTTCGTCAGCGTCGTCGTCGCCGCCAAGGACGAGGCCGAGAACATCGAGACCTGCGTCCGCACGATGCTCGGGCAGGACTACGGCGACTTCGAGATGATCGTC
Organism: uncultured Planctomycetales bacterium; assembly: GCA_965602635.1. GTDB lineage: Bacteria > Planctomycetota > Phycisphaerae > SM23-33 > SM23-33 > CBFCZU01. Next base: position 12,393 of record CBFCZU010000021.1, read on the forward strand.
GTCAACGACCGCAGCGAGGACGCCACCGGCCGGATCGTCCGGTCCATCGCCGCCGAGGACGGGCGCCTCAGGCTCATCGACATCGAGCACCTGCCCGACGGCTGGTGCGGCAAGAACAACGCCATGCAGCACGGCATCGCCGCCGCCCGGGGCGATTGGATATGCATGATCGACGCCGACTGCCGCCAGACCTCGACCCGCTCGCTGGCGGCGGCAATGGCTTACGCACTGGAGACCGACGCCGACCTGCTCAGCGTCCTGCCCAACCTCGAGATGAAAGGCTTCTGGGAGAACGTCGTCCAGCCGGTCTGCGGCGGGATCATGATGATCTGGTTCAACCCGGTCAAGGTCAACGACCCGTCGCGCCCGCACGCCTACGCCAACGGCGCCTTCATGCTCATGCGGCGGGCGGCGTACGAGCGGATCGGCACCCACGAGGCCGTCAAGGACCAGGTCAACGAGGACATGCACCTGGCCGCGCTCGTCAAGGGGGCGGGGCTGAAGCTTCGGGTCATCCGCAACGCCGGACTGTACCTGGTGCGGATGTACAGCTCGCTGGGCGAGATAGTCCGCGGCTGGGGGCGGATCTTCTACGGCACGTTCGGCACGCTTCGCCGCCTGACGATATCGTTCGCCGTGCTGGCGGTGCTGGGGCTGGTCCCGTGGGCGGGGGCGCTGGTTGGGCTGTTGGCCGTTGCCGCCGGCGCGCCGGCCGCGTCCCTCGCCGGGGCGTGCGCGGCAGTCGGCGCAGCCGCCGCGCTCATGCAGCTCACCGTCATCTTCCGCTTCTATCGCCTCATCGGCGCCCGGGCCTCACTGGCGTGGACATACGCGCTGGGCTGTGCCGTCGGGATGGTCGCCCTTCTGACGGCGATGGGCAAGCTCCGCAAGGGCTCGGCCGTCACCTGGCGAAACACGACGTACACGCGGGGCGCCGGGCCTACTTGAGCTTCACCCCGGCCAGGGGCAGGGGCAGCTCCAGCCGCGGCTTGATGCCGCAGCGGTCGTCCAGCCAGCGGCGGATCACCGGATAAACCTCCAGGCGGGCGCGCCGCCCGATCACCAGGTCGTCGTGGCCGTAGTCGCTTCGCTGGGCGTTGACCACGCCGAAGAGCCTGAAGGACTTCTCCTTGGCGCCCCACTGGTGGTAGAGCTTCTTGACCGCCCCCACGGTGGCCAGGTTGTCCACCGTGCCCGCGCAGAACAGGGCCGGGACCGTCATCCGCCCAAGCGCGGCCGTGTGGTCGGTCTTGCCGTCGGCGCTGCGGAAGCTGCCCGTCGAGACCATGTCCACCAGTTGGGCGAGCTGCCCCGGCGAGATGTCATCCGTGCCGTAGATGTTCAGGCGGCGGACGACGCCCGGCGAGACGTTGGCCGGATTGTAGAACAGCACGTCGATGGGCGAGGCGAGCTTGCCGCCGCCGATGGCGCCCAGCACGGCCGGCAGGTTCGTCGAGACCACCACGTTGGACAGCTCGAAGGCCCCGCGCGACTCGGCCATCATCTTGAGCGGTTCGCTCAGCGGCGGGATGATGAACACCGGCACGCCCAGGGCGACGAAGCCCGCCAGGCGGTCCTCGTCGGCCCGACCGGCAAGGTGGGCGACGAGGACCATCCCGCCCATGGAATGCCCGACCCAGAAGGCCTTCTTCCGCCCGGTCTTTTCGGCGACGAAGTTGAGTATGGCCGGGATGTCGCCGCGGACGTGGTCGTCCACGTTCCAGTTGAGCTTCAGCGCGCCCCGCCCGGCGGATGTGAAGACGCCCCCGGCCGTGCGCAGGTCGCCGCGGAACAGTTGCCTCAGCCGGCTGAGCGGCGGCTTGGTGGACCACCCGGCGCCGCGCAGCGACGGCACCCAGACGTCGTAGCCCGCCTGCTGGAGGAACTTGGCCAGCGAGACCTCGTCGGCCAGGTCCCAGAAGGTGGCGTTGTAGCTCAGCCCGTGGCAGAGGATGACCGGCAGCCGTGGGCCGGGGTCAGACGCCGGCTGGTAGTGCAGCAGGCTCAGCGCCCACCCGTCGTCCGTGACCGTGGTGTGCTGGACCGGGGCGGCGAGCTTGCCCTTGCCCAGCCCCCCGCAGCCGGCGAGCGACACTGCCCCGAGGGCGAGGATGACGGCAATGGACCTTTTCAATTCAACTCTCCCGTGATGATTGGACCGCCGCGCGGAGGGCGTCGTGGAAGGCGGCGGGGTCGGGCTCGAATTCGATGGTGTGTGCGGCGTCGATCTCGACGACGTTTGCCCGCCCGCCGGTCAGGCGGCGTAGGACCTCGGCCGTAGCGGCGTTGTCGATGATCCGGTCGCGCCTGGCCAGGATGAGCGTGACCGGCAGCTCAATGGCCGACGGCGGGGCGCGGGCGATCGTCCGGTCGAGCAGGGCCGAGGTCACCAGCAGCCGCGCCGTCGCCCGGCGGAGGCGCAGCGGGTCGGCGGCGAGGTAATCGCGCATGGGCGGGTTGTCGGTGAAGAGGCTCACGTCGTTGAGCGGGATGTCGAAGTACTTGCGGGGCCAGAGGCAGCGGGCGGCGGCGATGGCCAGCTTCGTCGTGCCCGGCACGTCCACCCGCGGGGCGATGCCCGGCGCCACCAGCGTGAGCGAGGCCGCGGGCGCGGCCGCCTGGAGGGGGTAGGCGGTCAGCAGCTTCCCACCCCAACTCACGCCCAGCAGTGCCACGTCCGCTGAGCCGGTCTCGCCGCGGACGTGCTCCACGGCCGCGTCCACGTCGCCGAGCAACTGGCGGCCCGAGGCCGCGTCGCCCCGCCGGGCCGCCGTCAGACCGCTGCCGCGGCGTGTGACCTGGAATACCTCGTGCCCCGCCCGCGCCAGCGCCTGGGCCGAGCCGACGAACCAGCCCGGATGCGACTGGATGCCGTGGACGTAGAGGACGGGCGTGCGCGTCGCCGGCTCGGGGGGGCTGTGGCGCAGCACCGCCGCCGCGTGCCCGTCGGCCAGCAGCAGCGAGCCGCGCCGGGTGCGGACGTCGTCGGCCAGGGGTCCGGCCAGGCTCATTTCCTCGGCCCGGGTCACTTGTCCGCCCTCCCGGAGCCGCCGCGCAGCCATCTCCTCCGCCGCTGGCCTTCCAGGTCGCCCAGCGGCGTGTCGTATAGCCCGTCCTCGTCGGCCTTGCCCCGGCCGAACTCGAATGGCTTGCGACCCAGCAGGATCGGGCGGCGAATCCCGACGTTGACCAGCAGCCCGAGGGCGGCGGCGTTGACCACCATGCTCGAGCCGCCGAAGCTCACCAGGGGCAGCGTCATGCCGGTGATGGGCATGAGCCCCATCGTCATTCCGACGTTGATGAATATCTGCGAGCCCAGCAGCGCCATCACACCCACGACCAGCAGCCGGGCGAAGGGGTCGTCCGTCATCGAGGCGATCTCCACGGCGCAGATGAAGATGGCGGCATAGACGATCATCAGCCCCGCGCAGCCGAGGAAGCCCCACTGCCCGCCGACGACGGCGTAGATGAAGTCGGTGTGGTCGTCGGGGAGCATGCGGAAGTGGAGGTTCCGCTCCCTGAGGACGCCCTGGCCGCGCAGCCCGCCCGAGCCGAGGATGATGATCGACTGCTGAAGCTGGAACCCCTTGGTCATGGCGACGGCCGGGTCCGACTGGCGAAGCCAGCCCTCGATCCGCGAGAGCTGGTGCGGCTCCATCGCCCTCAGCGTTGCCGCCGCCAGGATGTACTCCCTGCCGCCGACCGTGCCGCGCCAGTAGGCCAGGGCCTTTCGCCCGGCGACGGCGGGCGAGCCCTTGCCGGTAACGTCCTCTGGAACGGGCATGAGCACCACGCCCGCGGCCACGGCGACGACCGCCAGCAGGTGCCGCAGCTTCGCCCCGGCCATGAAGAGCATGAACAGCAGGGTCGGAAACAGCAGCAGCGCCGTGCCCAGGTCCGGCTCGATGAGGATCAGCCCCGCCGGCACGAGCGTCAGCAGGAACGGGGGCAGGAGCCCGACGATGCGGCGGTAGTTCTCCCGATACCGCAGATACCAGGCCAGGGCGACGATGTAGGTCAGCTTGGCCAGCTCGCTTGGCTGGACCTGAAAGAGCCTCAGGTTGATCCATCGGTGGCTGTGGCGGATGGGAGGCAGGAAGAGCACGAGCACGAGCAGGCCGAGGTTGAGCGCGAACCAGACGTACGCACCGCGTCCGATGCGCTGGTAGGGTACGACGGCCGCCGCCGCGAATGCGACAATCGCGACCGCGACGTATGCGATCTGCCTGGCGGTGCATCCTCGCAGTGACGGGTCGGCCGCCTCGGCGATGCGGACGGCCAGCACGCTGATGACCATCAGGGCGAGCATCGCCGCGATGATGGGCCAGCTCACACCTGGCAGATATGACCTCAGGCGATCGAACATTGCCTCGTCAATCCAGATATCCGAAGGCCCGGCAGCGGCGCAGCACCTCCAGTCCCTTCGGGCCGCAGAGCCGCCCGCCGCCTTTCTGGGCATATTCCACCATCACGGCGAATGCGATCCTGGGATTGCGGTACGGGGCGAACCCGACGTACCAGGCCGTGTCGCCCGAGCGGACGATCCGCCCGTCCACCCGCCGCGGGGCCGTCTGGGCAGTGCCCGTCTTGGCGCAGTAATCGAAGGCAGGATCGCGGGCGTACTTCCGGGCCGTGCCGGACTCGACGACCCTGTGCATGCCCCGCTGCACCAGTTCCAGGGCGGCGGGGTCGATCTTCAGCTTCCGCCGCCGCTGGGCCGGGGCCAGCTCGCGAACCAGCAGCGGTGTGCGGAACTCGCCGTCGCGGGCGATGGTGGCCATGGCGTTGGCCACGTGCATGACGGTGACCTCGATGCCCGCCTGACCGATGGCCATGAAGCGGGCGTCGCCGGGCACGGGGGCGCGCCGCTGCTTACGGCGGATCCAGTCTTCGCTAGGCACCAGCCCGGCCCGCTCGGCCAGGCCCGTGCCGGGCACGTCGGCGTAGCCGAACATGCCCATCCACTCGCCCAGGCGGTCAAGCCCCAGCCGCTGGCCGAGGTTGTAGAAGAAGACGTTGCAACTGTGCTCGATGGCGCCCAGAACGGCGATCGAGCCGTGCCCGCCCTTGCGGCTCCAGCAGCGGAAGGCGCCAGGCTGGTGGAGGTATCCCCGGCAGATGAACTCGCTGCCGGCGCTTATCCTGCCCGTGGTCAGCCCGGCCAGGGCGACGATCGGCTTGACCGTTGAGCCGGGCGGGTATCGCACCGCCACCGTTCGGTCCCACAGCGGCAGGTCGTCCCGGTCGGCGTTGAGCTGGCGGAACTGCCGCCTGTAGCTGTTGAGGTCGTATGTCGGCAGCGAGACCATCGCAAGCACCTCGCCGGTCGGCACGTCGATGACGACTATCGCCCCGGCCCTGCCCAGGACGCTCACCAGGGCGCGCTGCAGCTCGACGTCCAGCGTCAGGTGCACGTCTTTGCCGAATCGCGGCGGGGTCTGCTCGATGGTCTCGCCGATCCGCCGCCTCCGCAGGCGTCCGTACCGCCCCCGCAGGATATCCTCGCAGGCCTTCTCCACGCCGGTCCTGCCCGTCACGTCGCCGTGGAGATACCCGCTGAGGCGGGCCTCGACGTCGTCGCCGGCGTCGGCGCGGCGGCGGGCCTCGGCGTACTGGGCGGCGGTCACCTGCCCCACCCGCCCGATCACGTGGCAGGCGTCGTGTCCGCGGGGGTAGCGGCGGCGGTGCGAGGGCCTCACCGACGCCCCGATCATCTCATCGAGGCGGGAGCGGACCTTCACGGCCGTGGCCTCGTCCAGACGCGAGACCACCGCGTGGGACCAGCCCTCCTCCTCCACCGCCCCGCCGCGGGCGCGGCGAAGCGCCTCCACCCGGCTCAGGATCCGCTCGGCGGCCTGGAACATCTCGTTCGCCGTCGCCCCGGTCAGCTCGGCCGCCAGCGCCCACGTCCGCTTCCACTTCTCTTGGCGGCGCTGGTCGAACAGCTCCCGCGCATTCTCGATGGGGACCTGGCCGACCCGGGCGATCCGGCGAACCTGCCGCCTCTCCCAGCGCCGCTGCGCCCGGCGGTCATAGGCCGTCTGCCCGCTCTCGGGCGAGCCGCCGGAGAGCATGCGATAGTCCAGGCAAAGCTCGAAGCAGGGCTCGTCCACGGCCAGGGGGCGCCCCTTGCGGTCGAGTATCCGCCCGCGGACGGTGGGGAGATACTCCGGACGGCAGATGAGCATCTCCTCGGCCTGTGTGCGGTACTCCGCCCCCCGCAGCAGTTGCAGTTGCACCAGCCTGCCCATTACGAGGACGACCACGGCGGCCACGAGTATCAGCAAGGCCTTGAGGCGTCGCTCGTACACCTGCTTCATCTCCTCTCGCGCCCGCGCCCGGTCGGGAAGCTCAGCAGCACCCGCTGCATCCTCCTGAGAGCGGCGCAGATCAGCGGCGTCAGGGCCGCAGTATAGACCGAAATCCCCGCCGCCTGGAGGGCGAGTCGCGCGAACTGCCCGCCCGGAAGGTCGCCCAGCAGCACCTGGTAAACCGCCCAGGCCTCGAAGACGAACAGGCAGAAGAGCAGCGCCATGATGACCTGCGTGGCGACCCGCTCGCAGAAGAAGGCCTCGCGTAGGTTGAAGACCCCCCACGCCCCGGCGAGGAACAGCAGCGCCAGCAGGCCCATCCCCGGTCCGCTGAGGGTCAGGTCGGTTGCCATTCCCAGCGTCCAGGCGGCCAGGAGAACGTCAAGGCGGCTGCGGACGAACATCGCCACGAACACCGCCATCGCCGCCAGGAACACCGGGGCGATCCACCCCGCGGGCGTCGGCAGCCAGAGGACCTGCCCCACCGTCGTCTGGATGAGCACGGCCGCATACGTAATCAGCAGGAAGTAGATCCAGCGCATCGCCTATTTCCCCTCCCGATCGATGGGCTGAATGACGTACACGCGGCGGAGCGAGTCCAGCTCGTCCAGGGGCTTGACGAAGACCCTCACGAAGTGTGCGTCGCCGGTCTCGCGCTCGGTCCGCTCGACGTAGCCGATGGGTATTCCGAACGGCAGCAGCTCGGAGACGTCGGTGGTGAGGAAGTCCCCCGGCGCGATTTGGTGCTTCTCGGGCACGTGGGCGAGGGCAATCTGCCTGCCGTCGCCTTCCATGCGGACGGGTATGGACCCAAACGGCCTGAACTTCCCGGGCGCCCTGCCGACGAGGCGCCCCGCCGGCCTGGCGACCGCGCCGCGGTTGTGGTCGGTGTGCTCGGCCCAGGCCCCGCGCGGGCCCTCGACGTGGACGGTGCGCTTCTGCCCGGGCCCGACCATCCGCCAGAGCTGCCCGGGCATGCTGAAGCTCGGGTCGGTGACCAGTTGCAGCGTGGCGGTGTGCGCGGCGGGGTCGAGGATCCTGCCCACCACGGCGTTGCGCCCCAGGACGGCCAGCTCGGGCGGCAGGGCGACCCCGATCGGGTGCAGCACCCGGCGGGTAGTCACCAGGTCGCCGCCGCGGACCTGCCTGTCAGCGCCGGCGCTGACCACGCGGCGATCGCGCATCGGCAGCGGCTCGACGCCCACCACCCGCGCGGGCACCAGCCGGCAGAGGAACTCATCGCCCAGCACGCCCCGCCACCGCCGCAGCTCGCTCAGCTCCTCGAGCTGCTGCTCGAGTGTCTGTCGGAGGGCGTGGTTGAGGTGGCCGACGACCTCTGGGCCCTCGGCCTCGCGGCCGGTGAGCTCGCCCAGCCGCCCGCGCATGCGAGTGGTCAGGTACATCCCGGCGTCGCCGATCGGCGCCAGGGCGGGCCGCAGAGCCCTGCTCGGCCAGCGGGCGTACCGCACCGGCAGCACCATGCACACGACGCTCAGCAGGCACAGCCCGGCCAGCACGGATTTCCTGGAAAGTCTTCCTCGCAGTCTCATCTTTTCCTGCGCGTCCCGGTCCCCTCCGGCGAGGCATGATACCCCAAAGCCGTGTTGGACTCACGCAAAACCGCGGCAGGTCGTATCGGCGGCTGGTCATGGGCCGCGGCGGCCGATACCATATCCGCGGGACATCAGGCGCCCGCGGGCGCCGCAAGGGTAAGCAGCGGATCATGCTCGGAATCTCCTCGCTTGCGTGGATCTACGGCGCCGCCGTGCTGGCGGCTGCGCCCATAGGGCCGGTCAACGCCGTGGCCATCCGGCGCGGACTGATCGGGCGCTGGACGGACACCCTGCGCGTGGCGATGGGCTCGATACTCGTCGAATCCTGCTACGTGGCGGCGGCGCTGTGGGGCGGGCGGCGAGTCCTCCAGGCCGTGCCCGCAGACACCCTCCACCGCTGGGTGGGCCTGCCGGCGGCGGGAATCATCACCCTCCTGGGCCTGTTCATCCTCCGCAAGGCCGTCGCCAGCCCGCGGCGGTCGCGGGCGGCGGACAGGTTGGAGCGGATGAGGCAGCAGAAGGCGTCGGCCCTGCGTGACGTCCTCACCGGGGCGCTGCTGACGGCGATCAATCCGGTGACGATGTTCTACTGGGTGCTCGGGGTCGGGCCGGCGTGGCTGGAGCACGCCAACCTCACCCCCGGAAGCGCCGCCGTCTGGTGGGGGCTGGCGGCGGCGGTCGCAGGACTGGCGACGTGGTTCATCTTCGTCGCCACGCTGGTCCGCCTCAGGCCCCAGAACGTCGGGCCGCGCTTCTTCAGAATCGTCAACGCCGTCTGCGGGGGCGTGCTGACCGCCGGCGGGATCGCCCTGGCCGTCCGCTCACTGCTCAGGTAGCCGCCCCAAGCGCGGACCCGCCAGGCGCAAATCCGAAATCCGAAATCCCCAATCCGAAGTGCTAGTACTCGTCCTCGTCGGACTCCATGGTGTCCTTCCAGAGGTCGATGTTTTCGAGATACACGGCCGTGCCTCGGGCGACGACGGTGAGCGGGTCGTCGGCGATCCCGACCTCCAGCCCGGTGGCGTTTGAGATGACGGTGTCGATGCCCCTCAGCAGCGCGCAGCCGCCGCCGAGGCATATGCCGTTGTCCACCAGGTCGGCGGCGAGTTCGGGCTCGGCCTTCTCCAGGGTGCGCATGACGCAGTCTATGATGGCGCCGATCGGCTCGCGCAGCGACTCGCGGACCTCCTCGGAGGAGATCAGCGTCTTGCGCGGCAGCCCGGAGATCATGTCCCGCCCCCGAACCTCCATGGTCATCTCTTCCTCGAGAGGGGCGGCCGAGCCTATCTCGAGCTTGATCTTCTCCGACGTCTGCTCGCCGATCATGAGGTTGTAGGTCCGCTTCATGTGGGCGGCGATGGCCTCGTCCATGTCGTCGCCGGCGACGCGGATGGACTCGCACACGCCGATGTCGCCCAGGGAGATAATGGCCACCTCGGTGGTCCCCCCGCCGATGTCCACCACCATTGAGGCGGTGGGCTCGGTGATGGGCAGCCCCGAGCCGATTCCCGCGGCCATGGGCTCCTCAACGAGGTAAACCTTCCGCGAGCCGGCGCGCTCGGCGGAGTTGAGCACGGCCCGCTTCTCCACGGCGGTGATGCCCGAGGGGATGGCGATCACCACCCGGGGCTTGCGCGGGAACAGCGAGCTGTGCCTGTGGACCTTGCGGATGAAGTAGGAGAGCATCGCCTCGGTGATGTCGAAGTCGGCGATCACGCCGTCCTTCATGGGGCGGATGGCGCTGATCGAGCCGGGCGTCTTGCCCAGCATCTCCTTGGCCACCAGCCCGACAGCGTTGCCGTTCTGGAGCACCTTGTTGGTTCCCCGCCTCACGGCCACCACGGACGGCTCGTTCAGCACCACCCCCTGCCCGCGAACGCACACCAGCGTGTTGCAGGTGCCCAGGTCGATGCCCATGTCCAGCGAGAACAGCCCGAGAATGGAATCCAGAATCATGACCTAGCCATCCTTTGCGGCGGGTCCACCGGCCGGCCCGCACGCCTGCGGAAGTGCCTGAGCCCTTCGACGATACTCCGGCCCCTGCCCCCACAATCCAGCGGTCGCCGCAACCTTCCGGGCTCCGCCGGCCTAGGTGCCGATCTTCTGGCTCTGGAACAACTGCCCGAACGAGAGGCCGTAGGTCGTCATCAGGTCGTGCACCACAATGCCGATCGCCACCGCCAGGACAATCACCCCCACGGCCAGCAAAACGGTATAGACGTTCGACTGAGGCTCGACCCTCACCACCGGGCCTTCAGGAGAAATCATGGTCATCGCCAGGCTCCTTTCAGTCCACGCTGGTGGAGGCCTTGTCGCCCTTGCGGACGTCGCGCTGCGCCCTGGTGATGATCCCGGCGCAAGTGGACGGATACACGTCGGCGACCCTGAGGTGGGCGACGAAGTCGCCGCCCCGGTAAATGATGAACTCCATGTCCTTCTTGACCCCGTCGGCCAAGCCTACGTTCAGCGAGGCGATGTTGACCTTGACGGCCGTTACGCTGCCTTCGATCTTCGGCCCGGCGGTGGCGACGGGCGGGGTCAGCACCGTGCCCGCCGGTGAGGCCACCTTCAGCCGGACGCGGAGGTCCTTGACCTCGGCGGCGGCCTGGGCGGACTGCTCCCGGAGCACCCGCACCGAACGCGTCAGGTTCTCGATCGTCCCGTCGCGGTCCTTGAGCAGAGCCTGAAGCCCGCGGATCTGGTCGCCGTCGTTGATGCTCTGGGCGTGAAGCCGGTCCAGCTCGACCTTCATCTGGTTCCGCATGACCTTGACTTCCGTGTCCAGGCTCTTCTGGAGGGCGGCGACGCTGACGTTGAGCTCCGTGGCGGAGTTCTGGCTGGCAGTCAGGGCCCGCGAGAGGCGGTCCTTCTCGGCGCGGCTGGTGTCCCTCTGGAGGGTGAACTGCTTGTCGAGGTCCCGGACCTTGTTCTTCTCCGCCCCAAGCTGCTCTTCGAGGCGTTTCTGCGCCAGGATCCCGTTGGCCGTCTGGGCCTCGGCCGAGAAGCGGCCCCGCTCCTGGTCCCTAGCGTATGCCTTCCAATCCTCGTTCGTGGCCACATGCTGAATCATCACCACTGAGGCGAAAAACGCCTCCAGCAGCAGCACCACCACGAATATTTTCGTTAAGGTACTCAAGAGTGACTCTCCTTCCAGGCCAATACAAATTGCGCCCATCGGCCCTTGCCGCCCGGCGCCAGGCGCCGAAGACATCGCCACGCCGGCCCCGAGGGGCCTACTTTCCGCCTAACCATCGCTATGCGCTATGTTATGAAGCCGCAACGGCCAATTGACCGCTCGCAGTGGGGATTCTATTGCCGCTCGGATGCAAGTCAAGATAATTTCCGCCCGCCCTGCCGCCGCGCACGCCCTGGCCGCCCGGGCCTCAAACGGGCCGCCCGCGTGGGCGTCAATCCTTTGCGCCGGAGGTGTGCAGCCGCGGACGCGGAGGCTGCTTCTTCTTCTCGGGGGCCTTGGGCGCGACCTTGGGCTTCGGCTTCGCGCCGGCCTGTTCCTTCGGGCGATACGACCGAAGGAGCCGAAGAATCGTCTGTGCCGACACCGCCCGGATGGCCGGGTCGCTCGAATGCAGCAGCGGATGAAGGTGATCCACCGCCGCCAGGTCGCCCATGTGCGCCAGCGCCATCACCGCCCGGGTTTGCAGGATGGCGACCTCGTCGGGCTGGATCGGCGCGGTCCTGCCCCGAGCCCTTTTCAACTCGGCCTCGGGGTCCACGGCCGCTCGGAGCGTCATCGCGTATCCCCGCACGTCGCCCAACTGGGCCAGGCTCCCGGCCGCGGCCACTCGCACGATCACGTCCTGGCCGCGATCGTCAACCAGCCTCCGGAGCACCATTATCGCCCGCCTGTGGCGCAGCTTGCCCAGCGCCTCGATGGCGATGATCTTGTCCTCCATGAACTGGCTCTTGCTGTAGGCCTCCAGCATGCCGAGTGACCGCTCGTCGTCGCCGTCCAGCAGGGCCAGGGCCTCGAAGACCTGAAGCCGGACCACGACCTCGTGCTCGTCGTCCTGGAGCGACTTGAGCGGGCCGATGGCGCTGGGCTCGCTCATCAGCCCCATTATTTTTACGGCCTCGGCGCGGACCCACTTGTCCTCGGGGTCGCGCAGCAGGGACGCCAGCTCGCTGGTGTGGCGGTCGTCGCCCAGGCGGTGGAGGGCGTAGATCAGGGCGCACTTGAGCTTGGCGGGCACGTCGGGCCGCTCGGCAAGCTCCAGGAGCCTCTCCTTTGCCGGGACGTAGCGGGTCTTTCCCACGGCCATCGCCGCGGCGGAGAGAACCGGCAGCCGGTCGTCCTTCAGCGCCTCTTTGAACGCCGCCCCGACCGAGGCCCCTTCCGTCGCCGCCAGCGCCTCAAGGGCGTGCGTGCGCGCACGCGCGTCGCGGTCGTCCACCATCTGAAGCAGGGTGGAGCGGGCGTCCACGTATGCCTGGGCGGGGTCGATCTGCATGGCCGTGTGCCCGCGGCGGCAGCCGCCAACAAAGGCCGCAAACGCCGCCAGCACACACGCGCCGCAAGTCAGGTTGCTTCTCATCATGCCTTTTTCCCCGCAGCCTTTCCGCGCGGCCGCGCCCGCAAGGCCAGTATCGCCAGCAGGACCGCACCCGCGCCGACGACGACACTCACCACCACGGCGAACAGGTTACCCACGCGACTATATGGCGAAACCCGGTCGTCCACAAGGGTCTGTGCGACTAAGTTGCCGGCCACCATCTTCCGCCGACCGCCGCGGCTGACGCTCTGGACGATCCGCCCGTTCGAGTCAACGTGGGCGCTTATGCCGGTATTCACCGCCCGCACCACCGGCACGCGGTTCTCGATCGCCCGGAAGACGTACTGGGTCAGGTGCTGCTCCAGCTCGGTGCCGGCGTGAGTTATCTGGCCGCCGGCGAACACGTACCGCCTGCCCTTATAGATGAACCACCCGTCGTTGGAAAGGTTCACCAGCAGGTCCGCCGGCTCGCGCCCGGCGCGGTCGGCAAGGGCACGGCAGACGCGGGCGAAGACGCCCTCGTAGCAGATGGGCACGGCCAGGCGGAACTTCCCGCCCGGACCGTCGATCTCGAAGCGGACCTTCCGCCGACCCGGCTCCAGTTGCGGCATCTGCTCGGGAACGAAGCGCCGAAGCAGCCGGTGCAGCCCCGGCCAGCCGTCGCGGAACGGGACGCACTCGCTGAACGGAACCAGGTGCATCTTGTCGTACCGCTCCAGCATCCGCAGCCGCCCCTTCTCGTCGCGCTTGATGAGCACGGCCGAGTTGCACGAGAGCCTCTCCTCGGGCGCCGCCCGAAGCGCACGCATCCCGCCCCCGGCCAGCAGCGGGCAGCGAAGCTTGCCCAGAAGCTCGCTCAGCTTCCGCAGCTTGTCCTGGTACGTTGCTATGACATCCAGCGGATACGCGCGATGGAGGGGATGATTCGGATCAGCTACCTCCCGCCAGTACTGTGGGTTCATGTTCCACATCCCCAGCATGCTCTCCGGCCAGACGACCAGGTCGCAGCCGGCGCCCAGCAACGACGGGTCGCCGCCCTGGGTATTGAGCAGGTGGGCGTCGAAGATATCCGGCCCGCTGCTGCCCTCGTGGACGAGCGAGATGGGAAAGGCCATCTGCACGACGCCGACCACCGGCCCGGGGCGAACCGTCGCCTGCCTCAGCCGCCAGGCGCCGTAGCCCATCATTCCCGCCGCCGTCACCAGGCACGCGGCCGCGGCCGTGCTTATCAGCTTCGTCAGACGCGTACCGCAACGCAGACGCACGAACAGCGGCTGGGCAAGGGCGTCGATGATCGCCCCGTTAACCATGGCCACGAAGAACGAGACCCCGTATGGCCCGGTGATGTCAACCACCTGGATCAGTTGCGTGCGGCGGTACTGGCTGTGGGCCAGGTAGTACCACGGAAAGCCGCTCATGTCGGCCGAAAGCATCGGCCAGAGGGCGTAGGCCAGGGCGTACTCCATCGTCACCCACACCGCCGGCAGGACCAGCCACATCGGCCAGCGGCGGTTGAACGCCGCCCGCACCACGGCCGCCGCCGCCAGCCAGTACGCCCCCAGGTAGAAGATCAGCACCACGTAGCCCAGCAGCGTTATCCACGTCAGCCAGTAGATCCCCACCGCCCAGAAGAGCACCCCGCCCAGGTAGGCGCACAGCAGCGTCCAGCGGCGGCTCCGCCCCCCCGCCACCGCCAGGCCCCACGGCACCAGCGCCACGTAGGCAAGGTACCACCGGTCGAACGGGGCGAAGCTGATCACCAGCAGCAGGCTGCTCAGCAGGCACAGCAGCAGCAGGCTCAGGCCGCGACGGATGTCCAGACGCGGGGCAAGGGCCTCAGGCGGCGGGTGCTCCTCCAGGGCCGCTATGTCGGCCTTGAGCTTCGCCGGATTGAGCGCGTGGCGGCGCTTGCTCAACGGCCCACCTCCCCCCCGCCGGCCAAGTCGGAAATGCGAGCGGTCGTCATTGCGGCGTCATTCTTACGGACCGACCCGCGCCGGTCAAGCACGAGACCGACACTACTCGACAAGCGACGCCTCCTTGCTGTCACTCGCGCCGGATCCGCTCGGCCGGGATCCGCAGCTCGACCTTTCCCCCGCCGCCCACATTCTTCAGAGGCAGGGACAGGATCAGTGTCTTGGCCTTGGCAATCGGCACGTCAAAGATCAGTATGTCGGTGATCGCTTTGCCGGGGCGGATGGATTCATTGTCCGTCCGTCCGACGATCACCTCGGTCCTCGCAAAGTGAATCGGCTTGTACTTGTTGCCGAGATTGTCCGTCAGGCTCGCCGAACTGCCTAAGAACTTCCTGGCATCGGCCCCCCAAGTGCGATAGCGGACCCCCTGGCTCTCGCTCAGGTTCTGGAGTCCAACCACGATGCCAAGCAGCTTGTCCTTCGACCTGGTGTTCTTCTCATTGAACTTATCCCAGACCAGGACGTGGTGGATCGTAGCCGAGATCGCGGTGATGCGGACCGGGCCCCTCGTAACCGGCGGCGCGAGCGACTTGGTTGGCGGCGTAACTGGTTGCACGACCGGTTTCGTCGTGGTCTTGGGCTTCGCCGGCCGAGTGGCGGGACTCCTAGCTGGGACAACGGCGGTCGGAAACTTCTTCTTCAGTTCGGCCTTCAGTTTGGCGTTCTCATCGGTCAGCGCCTCAACGCGCTCCCTCAGAGTCTTCACCTGGAGCCGCAGCAGCTTGTTCTCGGCCCGGAGTGTCCTCAGTGCCTCCGACGGGTCGGATGGTGTCTGCCCAAGGCACACGACCATGCTGTAACCCAACACGCCTACTACCAGCATCATTATTTGCGTTCGCTGTTTCACCGTCAGCCTCTCTTTCGCCGTTCGTTGTGCCTAATCGCGACAGGTATCCTTACTCTCCCTTTCCTTGGGCGTGGCGGGTATGGCGACTCCCGCCGGGGACGGGAAATGAAGCCCCCCGCCCCGTCCCATCGTGGATGCGATTCTAGCCTCCCCCGGGGGTGGGCGGCAAGGGCGGAGCAGTCTCCGACGCCCCGCCGGGGCTCAGCAGGAGGGGCGCTACAGGCCAAGCCCCACCGATAGCTATCGGTGGGCTTTGGCCAGGAGTCGCACGCGAAGCAGGGGGG
>CBFCZU010000022.1:0-27810 GCA_965602635.1 uncultured Planctomycetales bacterium
CTGGACTGGCGCGTTTACGCCCGCAGCGACCGCTACTACATCAAGCAGTACATCGAGGAGACGAACCTTCGATCGCTGATCCTGCTGGACGCGTCGGGCTCGATGGGATACGGCGGCCGGCTGGCGGCAAGGCACCGCGGCAAGAGCCTCAACAAGTTTCAGTACGGCCAGTACCTCGCCGCCGCGCTGGCCTACCTGATGATCAACCAGCAGGACGCCGTTGGCCTGGCGACCTTCGACACGGCCGTGCGGCGATACATCCCCGCCCGCAGCCGGGGCTCGCACCTCCGCGTCATCCTCCAGGAGCTGGCCGGGACCAGCCCGGGGGCCGAGTCGTCGCTGGCGGAAATCTTCCACGACCTGGCCGAGCGGGTCCACCGCCGCGGGCTGATAGTCATCATCTCCGACCTGTTCGACCGGATCGCCGACATACTCAACGCCCTGCATCACTTCCGCTACCGCAAGCACGAGGTGCTGCTGCTGCACGTGATGGCGGAGGAGGAGCTGACCTTCCCCTTCGACCGCTGGAGCGTGTTCCGCGACCTGGAGCTTTCGGGCCACCAGCTCCAGCTCGACCCGCTGGCGGTGAAGAGCGAATACCTCGCCCGCGTGCGGCAGTTCATCCGCCGGCTGGAGATCGGCTGCGGGCAGATGGACATAGACTACGTTCAGCTCTCGACGAAGAACGGCTTCGAGCTGGCCCTCGCCCATTACCTGGCGCACAGGATGAGCAGAGGACGTTGAAACAGCTAGGCACTAAATGACATTTCTTAATTCTATCTTGCTGTTCGGGGCGGCTGCGGCGGCCATTCCGATCATCATCCACATACTCAACCGCCGGCGGGCGAGGGTGGTGGACTGGGGGGCGATGATGTTCCTGGCCGAGTCGGTCGCCTCGCGCAACCGGCGGATACTCATCGAGGACATCATCCTGATGGTGCTGCGGTGCCTGCTGCTGGCGGCGCTGGCGCTGGCCCTGGCGCGCCCGTTCCTGCGGTCGGGGCGGATACTGGGCGGCGGGGGGCGCCAGAGGCAGGACATCGCCATCGTGCTGGACGGGTCGCTCTCGATGACGCTCGACGCCGCCGGCAGGAGCAACTTCCAGCGTGCCATCGACGAGGCCCGCCAGGTGGTACAGGCCGCCCGCCCGGGCGACGCCGTCAGCCTGATCCTTGCCGGTCCGACTGCCCAGGCGGTCGTACCCGTCCCGCTGTCCGACCGACAGGCCGTTGGCACCGCCCTGGATGAGCTGACCGCCCCCGGCGGCTCGATGGACACGCTGGAGGCCCTTCAGGCGGCTGCGTTCTCCCTGAGCGAAGGCACCCGCGCCGCCAAGAAGATCATCCTCATCACCGACGCCCAGCGCATCGGGTGGGACCTCGAATCCACCCAGCGCTGGTCTTTCCTGGGCAAGGCGGCCGAGGACATGCCCACCAAGCCGCTGGTTATCGTCCGCACGCTCGAAGCGCCCCGGAAGTGGCGCAACGCCTGCCTGTCGCAACTGACGCTCTCCCGGGCGGTGGTTGGCACCGACCGTGACGTCACCATCACCGCCACCGTCGCCAACACCGCGGTGGGCGAGATCGACCCGGAGCTGGTGGAGCTGAGCATCGACGGGGAGGTGGCCGAGACGCGCCCGCTGAGCGCCATCGCCGAGGGCGCCTCCGGCTCGGCGACCTTCGAGCATCGCTTCGAGGCGCCCGGGGCGCACACCGTCTCAGCACGCGTCCTCTGCGACGACGACCTGCCGGGCGACAACCGCGCGGTCCGGGCGGTGAACGTGCTGGCCGACCTGCCGGTGCTGATCGTCGAGGGCCAGCCCTCCACCCAGCCCCTGGGGGCGGCGGCCGATTACCTCGAAAGCGCGCTGACTCCCGACCCGGACCAGGGCCAACTAAAGGGCCGCGACGTGATCCGCGCCCGCACCGTGGCGGCGGCCGACATCGACTCGATCAAGGGCTTCGCGGACTATCCCGTGGTGATCCTCGCCGCCGTGCCCAGGCTGCCCGCGGCACGCGCGACGGAACTGGCCGGGTTCGTCGCCGCCGGCGGCGGGCTGCTGGTCGCCTGCGGAGACAGCGCCGTCAGGGACTTCTACAACAACTGGAAGGCCCCCGACGGCAAGAGCGTGCTGGGCGGGCAATTGGTGAAGGTCGATGCCGGCAGCGCCTCGACCCAGCCGGCTGAGAGCTGCGCGAGGATAGAGATCAACTCAATGGACCATCCGGCCCTGCGGCTGGTCGCCGACCCGGTGGACAACGACCTGGCGTCGGCGCGGATCGAGCGCTACTGGCAGATCGCCCCGGCCGCCGGGGACGAGGAGGTGACCGTCGGCGCCAGGCTCGACACGGCCCATCCCTGGCTGCTGGAGCGCAAGCTCGGGCGCGGGCGAGTGCTGACGCTCTCGGTGCCGCTGGACAAGGCCTTCTCCGACCTGCCGCTGAAGAATTCCTACGCGCCGCTGGCGCAGGAGCTGGTGTACCACCTGGCCGCCCCGTCGCAGCATCCGCTGAACCTGCTGCCGGGGCAGCAGTTCGTGTATTCGGTGGGCGCGTCGCGCCCGGCCGAGGCAGCGGTGGTGGACCCCGCCGGGCGCCAGACGGCGCCTCACCTGGAGAAGCGCCTGGGGCGATGGCACGCGACGTACGCCATGACCGCCCGCCCGGGGCTGTACGGGCTCTTGCTCTCGCGGCCCGCAAGCCCGGGCGGGAAACCCGCCGCGACAAAGGCCGCCGTCCCCGCAGCCGGCGGGAGGGTACCCTTCGTGGTGCTGAGCGACCCCGACGAGAGCAGGCTGGAGCTGCTCAGGGACGAGGACTACGAACGGGCCGGGCGCTTCGTCCGCCTGGCGCGGGCCGAGACCGTCAGCGAGCTGACGGCCGCCATTGAGGGCGGCGTGCCCGGAAAGGAGATTTCGCAGACGGTGGTGCTCGTCCTGCTGGTGCTGCTGGTGGCGGAGATCGCCGTGGCCAGGATGGTGGCCGTCCGGCGCAAGGCCCACGAGGCGGCGCCGGTGAGGTTCGGGGCAGGGCAGGTGGACGCCGACGGCTTCCGGTCGGACGCCCGGGATGCGCTCGAGGCGGTCCCGGCCGGGGCGAAGGAGGCGGCGCGATGACGGCGGCTGGAGGCCCGTTCATCCTGTCGGGGGCGTGGCCGGCGTGGCTGCTGGCACTGGGCGCCGCCGCCGCTGCCGCCGGCTGGCTGACGCTCTACAAGCTCGCCGGGCCGGTCGCACCCGAGGCCCCGCCGCCCGGCTGGAGGCTATACATCCTCGCCAGGGCACGGCGACCGGCGCTGATCGCCACCCGGTTCGCCCTGGCGTTCGCCGGAGTATGGCTGGGCATACAACTGCTGGCGAAGGTCTTCCTGCTCACCACGACGTGGTCGATCTGGCCGATGGCGCTGGGCGCCGCGGCCCTGGGCGAGGCGCTCATCTGGCTCTACGCCCTGGAGCGCCGCATCGTCCCGGGGCGGAAGGGCGTGGCGCTGACGGCCCTGCGGCTGGCGCTGCTGGGGTTGCTGCTGGGGCTGCTGCTCCAGCCGGTGTGGGCGTCCACGTCCACGGACTGGCGGAAGCGCGCCCTAGCCGTTCTGATCGACGACTCCGCCTCGATGCGGATCAGCGACCCCCAGCTCCGCTCCCACGAGAAGCTCCGCCTGGCGGAGATGTTCTCGCTGCCCGCGGCCCAGCGGCCCTACCGCCTCGAAGAGGCCGCCGAGAACCTGCAATCCCTCCGCCGCGAACTGGCCGCCGAGCTGGGCTGGCTCGACCGCCTCGCCCAGGGCAAGCAGGAGGCCGCCCGCGCACAGCTCGCCCGCCGGCGAAAGGAGCTGCACAAGAAGCTCAACGCCTGGACCGAGGCCGTCGCCGGGCAGGTGGAGGCGCTGGAGACGGTCCTCAGGGAGGTGGCCGCCCTGGACGACCGGCTGCGGGCGTCGCTGCTGGACGCCAAGGCGACGCTGAACCGCCAGGTTCGCCCGCGGCTGCTGGAGGCGGCCTCCTGGACCCACCAGGAGCAGGCCTTGGCCCTGGGCGGCAGGCTCGACCCGCTGCGGGGGGCACTCCGCCGGGCGGCGGGAGAGCTGACCAAGGCCGCCCCGGTGCTGGCCGGTGTCGGCGACCGACTCGACTCCGCCCTGTACGGCATGCTGCCGGCCACCGACCGGTCGGCCGTTGACGCCATCGCCGCCCTGACCCGGCGCGAGCTGGCCGTGGCCACGCTGCTGCACCCGGCGAGGCCCCCCGGCGAGGACGGCAAGACCGGGCGGGCGCTGCTGGCACACCTGGCAGAGGAGTACGACCTGTCGGTGTTCACCTTCTCCGGCGCCCTGGCCGAGGAAGACCCCCGGGCGTGGAAGGACCCGGTGGGTGCTGTCCTGGGGCGGGGGGCGAAGCCTGGCCCGGCGTCGAGTCTCCCGGCCGGCGATGCGCCGGAGGCAACGCCCGACACCGGCGGCGAGCAGACCGACCTGGCGGGGGCGATGCGCGAGGTCATGTCCCGCCTGGGCGGCAAGGACCTGGCCGGGATGATGGTCTTTTCCGACGGGCAGCACAACGGTCCGGTCAAGCCCGAGCCGCTGGCCGGCCAGCTCGGCGGGCAGGGCGCCGCCTTCTGCGCGGCGGTGATGGGCGCCGCCACGCCCCCGCCCGACGCCGCCATCGTCTCGATCGAGGCGCCCGAAACCGTCTTCCTCGCCGACCGCATGCTCATCAACGCGGAGCTGAAGCTCGACGGCCTGGCCGGCAAGCAGGTGAAGGTCACTCTCTTCGACGCCCAGCGCCCGGTGGACTCCCAGACCGTCAGCGTCGGCGGCGACGTGCTCCGCACCCGCGTCCAACTGGCTGACGAACCAAAGAAGGTCGGCATGCACGCCTACCGCATCGAGGTCCGCCCCGCCGACGAGAAGGTGCGGGAGGTCTTCGCCGACAACAACTCCTATTCGCTGTCGCTGTCGGTGGTGGACGACAAGACGAACGTGCTGCTGATCGACTGCCGCCCGCGGTGGGAGTTCCGCTACCTCAAGAACCTTTTCTCCGGGCGGGACAAGACTGTCCGCCTGCAATACGTTCTGACGGACCCGGACCGGTTCCTCGGCCAGGCCGCGCGGGCGAAGGTGCCTGCCTCGGCCGGCAGGGGCGACGGAATCCAGGAGGCCACGCTGCTGCCGAAGGACGAAGGCGAGTGGATGAAGTTCGACGTGGTCATCGTCGGCGACGTGGCGGCCAAGTACTTCACCGAGGAGTCCATGCGTATCCTGCGGCGGTTCGTCAACGACCGGGGCGGGACGCTGATCCTCATTGCCGGCTCGCGGGCCATGCCCGGCGAGTACGCCGCCACGCCGCTGGCGGAGCTCATCCCGCTGCAGCTTGGCGGCAAGGGCGCCGCGCCGCAGGTGCCGCCGCCGGGGCCCAGGGAGGGATTCCAGGTCGCCCTGACGCCGGCGGGAATGCAGCACGTGATCATGCGGCAGGACGTCCAGCCGGACAAGTGCCTGGAGGTTTGGCGGTCGATGCCGAAGATTTATTGGCGCAGCCGCTTCGCCCAGGCGTCTCCGGCCAGCGAGGTGCTGGCCTACGCCCTGGAGCCCAAGGCGCCGAAGTGGCTGACCGGCGACCAGCCCGCCGCCACGACGACCCCGGCCGATGACCTGGCAAAGCGCCGCCGCGAGTACCGCCGCAGCCGGGCGCTGGTGGCCGTCGGCCCCCGGGGGCTGGGCAAGGTGATGATGCTCACCTTCGACCGGACGTGGCGGCTGCGGTATCGCGCGGGCGACACCCGCCACCACAAGTTCTGGGGCCAGGTGCTCCGCTGGGCGACCGCCGGCGAGCTGCCGGCCGGCACGCACCTGGTGAAGCTCGGCGCCGACCGGAGGCGGTATCCCCCGCGGACCCGCCCCAAGGTTCGGGCCAAGATCGTCCGGGAGGACTTCTCGCCGGTGGTGACCGAGCAGGTGGCGGTGAAGGTCTTCTCCTCCGACAAGCTCATCGCCCGGACGCCCATGAAGTACCTCAAGGACTCGCCGGGGATCTACTCGGCGACGCTGGACGAGCTTCCGGCGGGGACCTATCGGCTGGAGCTTGATGCCCCGCCGGCGGCCGAGCTGCTGGCAAAGGACGGGCTGAAGACCGTCTCGACGGAGATTTCTATAGACCCGGCCGCGCCCACCGAACAGATCGAGCTGGCGGCGAACGCCGACCTGCTCGGGCGGCTGGCCAACCTCAGCCACAACGGCGCGGCCGCACCGCCGTACCAGGCCCACCGACTGCTTTCAGCGCTGCCGGCGGGGACGGTGCCGCGGCAGCGCCGGCTGGAGCTCTCGCTCAAGGAACGGTGGCCGCCGTGGGTGCTGCTGGGTTTGTTCTGTGCCGCGGCCGCGGCCGAATGGATACTGAGGAAGCGATTCGGACTGGCCTAGAAGCAGCGCGAGCAGGCGCTGCGGGAGGGCTGAACGATGACTGTCAGCGCGACCGAACAACGGACCCTGCCGGCGTCGATCGAATCGACCCTGCGGAAGCTGATCTGGCGGGTGCGGGCGGCGATCGTGCTGCGGGGTGTGCTGGCGACCCTGGCGGCGGCGCTGGTCGGCATACTCGCGGCCATGGGCATCGCCACCAAGTGGCTGATCGTCGAGCCCTGGCAGGCGTACATGCTCACCGGCCTCTGGCTGGCGGCGGGCGCGGCGGCGGCGTATTCCATGCTGGTCCGCCCCCTTGCCAGGAGCTTCACGCTGGCCGGCATCGCACGGGTGGTCGAGTCGCGCCATCCCGAGCTCCAGGAGCGGATCAGCTCGACCGTCGAGCTGCTCTCCAGCTTTGACGCCCCGGCCATTCGCGGCTCTGCGAGCCTGATCGGCGGCCTGGCGGCCGAGGCCAGCAGCGACGTGCGCTCCGTTCGCCCCCGGAAGGAGATCACCTTCCGCAAGGCCAGGCCGTTCCTGTACGCCTTCGCCGTGGCGTCCGCGGTGATCGTCGCCCTGCTGGCGGGCTTCGGCGGCGACGCCGGCAGGCTGCTCGCCAAGACGGTCATGCCCACGCTGAACCTGCCCAACCTCTACGCCGGCGACCTGAAGGTCACCACCGACCCGCCCGGCAGGGTCCTTCCCGAGGGCGGGCGGCTGGAGGTGATCGCCACGGTGACCAACCCCGCCGTCCGGCGCAAGCTCGGCAGCACCGAGTTCCGCCTCGCCCGCGACGACGGGCCGGACAGGCTATTCGAGATGCCCGCCCTGCCCGACGGCAGCTTCGGATACACGACG
Organism: uncultured Planctomycetales bacterium; assembly: GCA_965602635.1. Lineage (GTDB taxonomy): Bacteria > Planctomycetota > Phycisphaerae > SM23-33 > SM23-33 > CBFCZU01. Next base: position 7,258 of record CBFCZU010000022.1, read on the forward strand.
GCGCTGACCGGGTCGATCCGCTTCCGCGTCCGCGCCGGCGACGCCCTGAGCGAGTACTTCGACGTGACGGTCGTGCCGCGACCGGCCGTGAGGGGCATCGAGATCGGCTACGAGTATCCCGAGTACATGCAACTGAAGGACGTCCCGCTCGCGCCGGCCCGGGGGCAGATCAGCGCTCCCGCCGGCACGCTGGCGACCGTGCGGGTTCGCCTCAACAAGCCCGTCACCACAGCCGCGGTGACCGTCAACGGCAAGCCGCCCGGCGGCGGGCTCACGCGTGAAGGCCCGCTGGCCCTCTCGTTCCGCCACAGGCTGCCCGCCGACGGGGGCGGGACCTGGCGGCTGGAGATGAAGGACGAGCACGGCTTCGAGGGCAAGCCCGTCGAGCACAAGATCGTCGTCACCAAGGACGACCCGCCCCACGTGCGGGTCCTGCGCCCCAGCGAGGAGCGGTTCAAGCTCCCGCCGCGCGAGAAGCTCGAGATCGCCTACACGCTCGGCGACGACTTCGGCCTGAGCGCCGCGAGCATGCTCGTGGCGGTGGACGGCCGCAGCCTCGATCCCGTGCCGCTGCCGGCCGTGAACATGGCCCGGTCGGCCAAGGCCCAGCCGGCCACCACCCTGCTCGACCTGGCAAAACTCGACCTGGGCGACGCCCGGCAGATCAGCTTCCGGCTCCGCGCCCGCGACAACCGAGCCGACGAACTCGGCGGGCCCCAGGAGGGGCTCTCGGCCTTGCACACCATCGAGCTGGACGTCAAGGCGCCCAGCTACGTCTATCAGGTTCAGCTCGCGATGGACCTGCAAATCCGCGAGACGCTGGAGCGGATCCACCGCGAGCTGGTCGCCGCCGAGAAGCTCTCCGAGCCGCTGCGGCAGTCGATGCCCGCCACCCGCCAGCTCACCGACAAGACGCTCAAGAAGATCGACAAGCTCCGGGAGCACCTGGCCACGGCCGAGAAGGACACCCGCGCCCTGGCCGACGCGACCGCCGGGGGCACCTACCCCGAGCTGTCCAAGACGCTGGACAAGTTGGCCGGCAACCACATCGGCAAGGCCCGCGAACTCGCCGGGCTGGTGAAGATCACCGACGAGCAGAAGCAGCGGGCCGAGTTGGCGGAGCAGGCCGACTTTCACGTGGACAGGGCCATGAGCATCGTCTCGGACCTGCTCAAGAAGCTCGACGTGCTGACCGAGCTCGCCCGGCGGGCGCTGAAGCTCCAGGAGCTGGCGGAGCGCCAGGAAGAGCTGGCCGCCGCACAGGCCACCACCCAGCCGGCCGGGGGCCTGGCCGAGATTGGAGACTTCTCGCCCGAGCAGTGGGAGCAGGCGCAGCGCGCCGTCGCCCGCGACGCCGGGCAGCTCGCCCGCGAGGACCCCGCCACGAGGCACGAGGAGATGGCGCGGGGCCAGCAGCGCAGCACCAACCTTGCCGAGATGGCCGAGCGGCTCAAGCGCCGGCAGCAGGCCCTGACCACCCATACCGCCGCGGCAGAGGAGATCCGCCGCACCCGGGAGCAGCTCAGCAAGCTGGCGGCCGAGCAGGCCCGACTGGCAAAGCAGGTCGGCCAGATGGCCCGCCAGGCCGAGGCCGCCGGACCCACCAGCCGCCCGGCGCAGCAGGCCGCCGAACGGGCCGGAGAGGCCGCCAGGACGCTGACCACCCAGCCGGCGTCCGCGATCAAGGCGCAGTCGGCGGCGGCAACGGCCCTGGACCAGACGGCCCGGCGCGCACAGGAGGAAATCCGCAGAAACGTCGCCGAGCAGGTTGCCCAACTGGCCGAGCGCATGGCCAAGCGGCAGGACGAGCTTGCCAAGCAGTCGGCCGGGGCCCGGGGCGCTCAGAAGGCCGCCGAGGCCGCCCAGGCAGCCGCCGCCCAGGCGGCCGGGCGACAGCGAAAGGTCACCGGTCAGGTGGTCGGCAGGCTGGCGGCGCTTGCCAAGCGCCAGGCGGCGCTGGCGGCCGAGGCGCGGAAGCTGGCGACGGCCGCGTCACCCCCGGCCGCCGCGCAACCGGCCGGAGCGATGGAACAGGCAGCCGCGAGCCTGCGGCAGGGCGCTCCCCAGACCGCCGGCGCGCAGGCTCAGCGTGCCGCCCAGCAGGCCGAGGCGCAGGCGGGTGAGCTTGCCCGCCGTTCGCCGCCGGCCGCCAGTGCCGCTAAGCAGTCTGCCGCCCAGGCCGCCCGCCAGGCCCAGGCCGCTCGCCAGGCCGCCACCCAGGCCACGGCCGCGGACCAGGCCGCCCGTCAGGCCGAGGCAAAGGCCGCCGCCAGCGGAACCGAGGAGGACAGCCGCGCCGCTAAGGCGGCTCGCGCCGGCGCCACGGCCGCGGGCGCGCGGGCGCAAGCAGTCCAGAAGGCAGCCCAGGCGGGCGCGCGGGCCGCCGAGCAGGCCCGCCAGCGCGGGGCCTCCGCTGCCGGGCACGCCACCGCGGCGAGGCAGATGGCCCAGCGCCAGGCTGCCCTTGCCAAGGAGATCGCCGCCGCGGCCCAGCGCGAGGCGCCCGCCCTCGCCCAGGTGGCCGGGGCCGCCCAGGAAACCGCCGCCCGGCAGGCGGCCGCCGGCAAGGCCACCCAGCAGCTTGCCCGGGAGCTCGGCGGCGCCGCCCAGGCACAGCAGGCGCTGACCCGCCAGGCGGGGCAGTTGCGTCAACTGGCCGCCCGGGCCACTCCGCGGGCGCGGTCGGCGGCGGCAAGGCACAACCCGACCGCGAACATGCAGCGCGCGTCGGGCGAGCTTCAGCGCAGCCGGCCGACGCAGGCGGCTGTCCCCCAGCGTGCCGCCGGCGAGCAGCTCCGGCGTATCGCCCAGGCCGCCAGGCCGGGAGGCGAGGCAGGCGACCCAACGCGGGCAGGGCAGGTCGCCCAGGCAGCCACGCGGCACGCCGCCCGGCAGCGACAGCTCCAGGCGCGGGCCGCGGCACTGGCCGGCCAACTCGCCCGGACGGCGGGCCAGCTCGACCGCCAGGAGCTCACCCGCCTGCGTGCCCGCCAGCAGGAGATAGCCCACGAGGCCGCCGAGCTGTCCGACGACGTCCGCGAGCAGGCCCCCCAGGCGGACCGGATCGACACCCGCGCCGCCCGGGCCGCCTCCGACGCCTCGCGCGAGATGGGGGCCAACCGCATGGACCGGGCCTCCCAGGCCGGGCAGCGGGCGGCGCAGGCCCTGAGCGAGATGGGCCGCCGCCTCGGGGGTCGAGCCCGGGCAGGCGAGCCGGGGCGGTCGGGCACCGCAGAGGGCGCCTCCGGCGCCGCTCGAACGGGCGAGGTCGAGGCCGCGGCTCCCTCCGCCGCCCAGGAGCCCGCCCAGGTAGCCGCCGAGCAGGGGCCGACGCCGGCCGAACGCAGGGCCGCCCTGGCCCGCCGCTCCGACGACCTTGCCAGCCGTCAGCAGCGCGTCGCCCGCGAGGCCGCCGACCTCGCCGCTCGCCGCCGGAGCCACGTCCTGGCCAGCAGGCAGCAGGAGATCGCCGGGCAGACCGGGCAGGTGCGGCAGGGGGCGGAACTCATCCGCGAGCACATCGACGACATCTTCCCTGACGCGACCGCCCGGCAACTCGCCCAGCGGGCGTCGGCTGCGTTGGCGCAGGCGTCGCGCGGTCAGGCGTCGGCCGAGCAGGCGATGACCGCCGGTCAGCCGGGCCGGTCCGTCCCCTCGCAGCAGGCCAGCGCCGCCGGGCTTGGGCGGGCCGCCCAGGCACTCCGCCAGCTCGGGCGGCACTTCGCCCAGCAGGCGCGGCGCAGCCCGGCCGCTCGCGATGCCGACGAGCGCCGCTCGGCCCAGCAGCTCGCCGAGGCGCACGAGGCCGCCCTTGAGGCGTCGCGCTCCGGCGGGCGGTCCGAGGCGGCAACCGACGCCGCCCGGGCGGCGAGGCTCCTGGCCGGGCTGGCGAGGCAGGCCACCGGGCGGGCCATCGCCATGGGTGTCATGCCCGCCACCGGTTGGCGGATGGGAATGCCCACCGGGTTCGTCTTCGACCCCAGGGGCGGCGCCGGCTGGATGGGCGTTGACCTGGCGGCGGGGCGGCTCAAGGAGCTTGGCATCTCGCCGGCCGACTGGGCCAAGCTGCCGGGCGAGCTGCGGGACGAGGTTCTCCAGGCCGCCCAGCGCGAGGGCCCCCAGGAATACCGCTCGCTCATCCGCAGGTACTTCAAGACTATCGCCCGCAAGGGCGCCGAGGCCACCGAACCGGAGGAGAAGAAATGACCGCGCGGCGGAACATCTTCCTGGCGGCCTGCTGCATGGCGATCGCGGTGGGCATCACGCCCAGCGGCGAGCTGCGCGCCGACAAGGCCTCAGCCGCCCTGGCCAAGTACGCCAAGCCCGTGGACAAGGCCATCGACAAGGCCCTGGCATACCTGGCCGCCAGGCAGAACAAGAAGGAGGGCTACTGGCCCAGCCCCATGGGCAAGAGCACGGCGGTGACCTCGCTGTCGGTGATGGCGTTTTTGTCCAAGGGCTATACGCCCGGCAGCGGCCCGTACGGGGAGGTCATCAACGCGGGCATCGACTTCATCCTCCGCAACCAGAAGCCCAACGGCCTGTACAACAACCGCGGCGAGACCGGCCCCATGTACAGCCACAGCATCACCACGCTGATGCTCTCGGAGGTCTCGGGCATGGTCGATGCCGAGCGCCAGAAGAAGATCGACCAGGCCCTGCCCAAGGCCGTCAAGCTGATCCTCACCGCCCAGCAGGTCAGGAAGTCGCCCGTTCACCAGGGCGGGTGGCGGTATCAGGTGCGCAGCGCCGACAGCGACATCTCCTGCACCGGCTGGGCGCTGATGGCGCTGCGATCGGCGCGGAACAACGGCACGGCGATACCCAAGAAGGCAACCGACGACGCGGTCAAGTTCGTCCTGCGCTGCCGGTCGAGGGCCCGGCCCCCCAAGCCAAAGCCCGGCAGCAAGGACCTCCCGCCGGGCGTGGGCTTCGGCTACCAGCCTGGCGGCGGGGCGGGTCTGGCGCGGACGGGCACGGCCGTGCTGTGCCTGGAGCTGTGCGGACACCACCGCAGCAAGGAGTCGCTCGAAGGCGGCGACTGGATCCTGGCTAACCCGCAGAAGAGCTACGGCGAGGACTTCTTCTACTACGGGCTGTACTACTGCTCGCAGGGGATGTTCCAGCTCGGCGGGCGGCACTGGGAGCGGTTCGCCCCGCACATGTACGAGATGATGCTCAAGTTCCAGCGGAAGGATGGGTCCTGGCCGCAGGGCAGCAGAAACGAGTCGAAGGGCGGCCCCTGCTATTCAACGGCCATGGGTGTCTTGGCCATCGCCGTCACCTACCGCCAACTGCCCATCTATCAGCGCTAGCCCGGATGTTGCACGATGCCCGTGCAACATCCGCCGCGGGGGCTTCGACGCGAGCGACTTACGTCGCTCTTGCTCAGGGCTAGCCTTGAGCGAGGCGCGAAGCGCCGAGTCGAAACCTTTGCGAGAGAACCGTCTCTCGCAAAGGTGCTCATTGCATAGACCCGGAAGGGGTCATGCAATAAGCAGGCTAGCCCGACCTGGCGGCTGACTTGCGGCGTTGCCTGGCCGGCGCGGCGGCCTTGCCGTTGGCGGGCAGGACGATGGTGAAGCAGGTTCCCTTGCCGGGCTCGCTGCGGACGGTCAGTCGCCCGCGCAGCGACTCGACGATCTCCCGGGAGACCGCCAGGCCCAGCCCACTGCCCGTGTCGCCCTTGGTGGTGAAGAACGGATCGAAGATCCGCCCCAGGTCCTCGCGGGGTATTCCCGCACCGGTGTCGGCCACTCGAATCCGCACCGGCCCGTTGGACCGGGCGGCAGTGATGGAGATGCTCTTGCCGCGCCCCTTGACCAGCACCGCCTGGTGGGCGTTGAGCAGGAGGTTCAGCAGGACCTGCTTGAGCTCCGCCGGGCGGGTGGTGATCTTCAGATCCGCCGGCACCTTCTTGACCAGCCGAATGCCGTCCTTGGCCGGGTCGCGCCCCATCACCGCCAGCGTGTTCTCGACAAGCTCCTGGAGCGAGACCCGCCGGGGCTTGTCGGAGCCGTTTCCGGCCATGTCGAGCAGCGCCTGGCAAATGCTGCCCGCCCGGACGGCGCCTTCATATGCCCGCTGGATGGCCTTGTCCCGCATCGCCTCGTTGCCCGTCATCGCCATCTGGGCGTAGTTCAGGACGGGCGTGAGGATGTTGTTGAATTCGTGGGCGACCATGGCCGCCCTGGTGCCCATGGCAGCCAGGCGCTGACTCCTGTGAAGCTGTCGGCGTAGGTCGCGGACCTCGCCGGCAAGCCTCTCGAGGGTCTCCTCTCGCCGGGATGCGACTTGACTGGTTAGGGCACTCATCAGCGATCTGCTCGGAGTCTGAGCTCACACTGTCAGCGATGGCCTGCTCAGGGACTGGTCATCCTGTAGAATATCGACAAACCCGGCGTTAGACTTGACCCGGCCTGCGGCGTGGCGGCGAGGGCATGGACGAATACGGACAACTTCGAGCCCTGCTGGACCTGGCCGAGTCGCTCGGCATCGAGATACGCCGCGTTCCGGCGGCCTTGGGCGGCGAGGGGGGCGACCGCCACGGCGGCGGGGCGCTGGTGGAGCTGAGGGGGCGCGAGATACTCTTTCTCGACCCGGACGCCCCGGTGGCCGAGAGGATCGCCGTCGCCGCGGGCGCGCTGGCCGGGCGAAGCGAGCTGGAGGCCACCTACCTGCCGCCGGAGATCCGCCAGCTCATCGAAGGGCAATGACCGGCCGGGCCTTTACCGCCACGCGTTCGGTCGCTACCATCACCTCCATGGCAGTCGTATCGCACGGCATCGACATGGTGGAATGCAGCCGCATGGGTGAGCTGGTCGACCGCTACGGCGACAGGTTCCTCAAGCGCGTCTTCACGCCGGTGGAACTGGCCTACTGCCGTGGGCGGCGGCGGGAGGTCGAGCACCTGGCCGGGCGGTTCGCCGTCAAGGAGGCCGTGTTCAAGGTCCTCGGCACGGGCTGGCGGAAGGGGATCAACTGGACCGACGTCGAGGTGACCAACGAGCCCTCGGGCCAGCCACGTGTGAGCATCAAGGGCAGGTGCCGCGAGGTCGCCGACGAGCAGCATATCACCGACATCCTCATATCCATCAGCCACATCGAGACGCACGCCATCGGCTCGGCGGTGGCCGTCAGTCAGGAATGAGCCGGCCGCGTGGGGGCGCCTATCGTCCCGCGTGCAGCGGACCGGGGTGCTCCTCGTCTCTCCCCGGCCGGCCGAAGATCATCCGCCCGGCTGAGGTCTGGAGCGTCGAGGTAACCACAAGGCTCAGTTCCCGCCCGATGTGGTCGCGCCCCTGCTCGGCGACGACCATGGTGCCGTCGTCGAGATACCCGATCCCCTGGCCGGCCTCCTCGCCGGGCTTGATGATCTTGACGACGATCGTCTCCCCGGGCAGGACCACCGGCTTGAGGGCGTTGGCCAGGTCGTTGATGTTGAGCACTTCCACCCCGCGGAGCTGGGCGACCTTGTTGAGGTTGTAGTCGTTGGTCACGATCCGCCCGTTGAGGTGCTGGGCGAAGGCGACGAGCTTGTGATCGACCTCCGTGGCCTCATCCACGGCCCTGATGCGGGCATCCATGAGGGTGATGTCTATCTTGTCGTTGCTCCGCAGGCGGTTGAGCATGTCCAGCCCCCGGCGGCCCCGGTTGCGCCTCAGCTTGTCCCCCGAGTCGGCGATCTCCTGAAGTTCCTCCAGCACGAACCTGGGCACGATCATGGGGCTTTCCAGGATTCGCGTGTCGGCGATGTCGGCGACCCGCCCGTCGATGATCACCGAGGTGTCCAGCAGCAGCGGGCGCTGGCCCTTGGTCTGCTTGGCGAACTCCAGGTAGGGGATGATGAATCGGAAGTCGTCCTTGGTCTGCATGACGAAGGAGACGCACAGGTAGATGGCGCAGGCGCCGACCAGCAGCTTGATCATGGCCACCAGCGGCATTTCCGTCTCGCCGCTGTACCCCGGCACGAATACCTGGGCCATGAGGCCAACCACCTTGCCCAGGATGAACGCCATCGCCACGCCCGCGACGATCCCGAAGAACATGCCGCTGATGGCGGTGAGGCTCTTCTCGTGTATGACGGTGTCGGCCAGCATCACTATCACCGCCAGCACCGACGGGACGAGGATCACCAGAGTCATCTTGGTAAAGACCGGCAGGCCGACTTCATCGCCGGTGTCCTGATCGATTTCGGGCTTGCCCTGCACGTCGGGGCTGAAGGCGTAGCTGATGGCAATGGCCAGAACGGACAGAACGAAGATGGCGCGAATGAGGTGCAGTATCATGATTTGTCCCGCCTTATGACCGGTCAATGATCGCTGAGATAATACCGCCATCAAATATACCACCCCGGCCGGCCGGCGAACACTGAAAATCGGCCGCCTCGGGGGCTCACTGCCGCAGACACAGCGTCGCGTAGGGGCAGCTCCGGCAGAGGCCCTCGCCGCGGCGGGGGAAGCTGCCCGTCCGTCGGCAGCGGGCGAGCCCCCCGGCCAGGTCCGCGAGCCTGCCTTCAAGGGCGGCAAGGGCGCCCGCGTCGGCGGAGAATTCGTGTGTCAGGCCGGGCCTGAGGAAGTACAGCACCGCCTCGCATGCGGCCTCGCCCACCTGTCGCCGGGCAGCCGCCAGGTAGAGCATCATCTGGAGTTCGTACCGCGCCGCCCGGGTCGCCAGCTCGTCGGGCCCGACGCGGTCGGACTTGTAGTCCACCACGTGCCATGCCCCGTCGGCGTCCTGGAAGAGCAGGTCGATCTGCCCGGACACCTCGAATGGCCCTGCGCGAAATACGAACGCCAGCTCCCTCAGCCGCCGCCGGGCCGAGGCGATCTGTTCGGCCAGCGCCTCCCCGCGGAGCCGCTCCAGCATCTCCGCCAGTTCGCCGGCCAGTTCCGACGGCTCGACGGGCAGCTCCATCTCCCCGGCCACGCGCTCGGCGAGGGCGGCCGCCGCGCCTGCCCCGGCGGCAAGGGTGTCGAAGTCCAGCAGCATCATGCAGCGGTGAAAGAAGGTCCCCGCCGTGGAGGCGTCCAATCGGCTCGCGGGCCCGCGCCGGGCGGCCCGGGCGGCCGGGTGGGGGACGCGCAGCTCGTGCCGCCAGCGGAAGAGCATGGGGCAGTGCTCGAAGTCGGCCAGCGCCGTCGGGGCGATCCGTCCGCCCACGGCGGCGTCGCCCTCCGCCGGCAGCGGGCCCACCAGCGGCAGGACGGTTTCCTTCCCGGCCGACGAGAGCGCCCCCGCCACGGCCGCCGCGTCGCCGGCCCGGGAGACGATCCTGTCGCCGACGGGCATGGAACCTGACTTGCGCGGCGGCTGGCTCGGGGCGATCCTCGCCACGCGGGCGGAGAAGCCGTCGCCGTAGGGGACCTCCGAGACCCCGCCGTCGATGGCGGCGGCGATCCCCAGCACGTCGTCCAACTGCCGCAGGTAGCAGCCGCTCTCCCTGAAGTCGCCCTTGCTGTCCCGCCAGTCGGCCCCGATGAAAATGAGGTGGTCCTGGTGGCGGGTCGCGGCGACGTACAGCTTGCGGACGGCCTCGGCTCGCGTCTCGGCCGTCTCGGCCTCCTTCGCCAAGCGGTAGGCGAGGGGGCCCTTGTCGCCGGCGTCCTCGTACTGGTCGTCCTCCTCTTCCGGGCGGGGCGGCTTGTACGTCAGCCCGACGTCGCGCCGGAAGAGGAAGTTGCCCCTCGCCCCGAGCGACCTGGCGTTCAGGTCGGGCACGATCACGACGGGGAACTCCAGCCCCTTGGACTTGTGGATGGTCATGACGCGGATGGCGTCTTCGTCCTCGCCGGCGACGGGCGCCTGCTCGTAGCGCGACTGCTCGACGACCAGCTCGCTGAACCGCTTGATGAAATCGGCCAGCGAAATCCCCTCGCCGCCCTGGGCCGACCTGGCGGCGTCCAGCAGGCGGTGCACGTTGCCCAGCTTCTGGCGCCCGTGGAACTGGCTAAGCAGCGTCGCGGCGTATCCGGTCTCGGCCAGCAGGCGCTCTATCACTCCTGCCGGGCCGACCGCGTCCTTCATGCGGCGCAGGCGGGCGAGCAGCTCGCCGGCGAAGATCAACTGCCGGCGCTTGCCCGCCTCGAGGCCCGCCACCACGGCCGGGTCCGCGAGCCTCTGGAAGTACGGCCCACCGCCGGCGCCCAGGTGGAGCAGCACGTTGTCGTCCAGCCCGAAGATCGCGCTCCGCAGGACGCCCACCAGTGCCAGGTCGTCGAAGGGGTTGTCGATCGCCCGCAGGGCGTTGAGGACGTCGTACACCTCCTGCTGGCGGAAGAAGCCCGTGCCCGCCACCACGTGAAACGGCAGCCCGCGCCGCTGAAGGGCGTATTCGTAGGCAAGCGAGTTGGTCATGCGGGCGAAGAGCACGGCCACGTCGCCGGGCCTGACCGCTCGCCAGTCGCCCTGCTGGGCGTCGAAGATGAGCTTCTCGCGGTCGATCATCTCGGCCACGCGCTGGGCGACGAGCTCGGCCTGGGCGATGGTGGCGGCCTGGGCGTTTGCCTCGGGCTCGACCTCGGCCAGCAGGACCTCCACGCTCGGCCCGGGCGGCAGCTCCTGGCGGAAGGAGCGGATCGGCTCGTAGCCGTCCATCAGCCGCTCGAAGAGGTGATTGATGAAGGCTGCCCCGGCGGGGTGCATGCGGAACGAATCGCTCAGCGGGATCCGGGCGCTGCCGAACCGCTGGCAGAGCTGCTCGAAGGCCTCCGCCTGGGCGCCGCGGAAGCGGTAGATGCTCTGCTTGACGTCGCCGACGATGAACAGCTTGCCGGGCGGCGGGGCGTCGGCGGGGCCAGACTTGGGTGCGAGCATGTCCCAGAGCATCTCCAACTGGACCGGGTCGGTGTCCTGTCCCTCGTCGATGAGCAGTTGCCCCAGGCGCCGGCGGAGGGAGCGGCGGACCGCGGGGCTCTCGCGCAGCAGGCGGGCGGTGAGGACGATGAGGTCGTCGAAGTCGAGCGTGCCTGCGCGGCGTTTCTCCCGCCCGTACAGCTCCTCGGCCGAGGCCGCCAGAGCGCCCAGCGTCGCCAGGCAGCTCGCCGCGTCGGCATCGGCGGGGGACGGCTCCTCGAACCAGGCCGACAGGGCGGCGAACTCCTGAACGAAGGATTTCAGCCGGTCGCGGTAGGCCTTGCGGGCGTCCTTGCCGCCCCATGCCTTCAGGCCGCCGACGCCTCCGGGCGGCTTCAAGGCCTTCAGGGCCTCCCCGTCCACGGCCTTCGGATCGTCCAGGATTCGCTCGATGAGGCCGAGCTTCTCCCGGCGATAGATATCGAGCTTGTCGTCCGGGTCGCCGCATGGGTAGTCGGCGAGCTGCGCCAGCTCGTCCCGCAGCCGGGCATCGCCGCTGAGCCGGCTGAGGCGCTGCCGGCGGAGCTCCTGGCATCCCTCGGCCCAGCGTTGGAGGATCTTCTCCGGGTCCGAGAGGTCCATCCCCTGGCGTGACATTCGCTTGTCGAGCAGCTCGCGGACGTCGCCCACGAGCCGGTCGGCGCCGGCCCGGGCGAACAGGTCGATGGCGCCCTCGTCGCCGGCCTCGACGGCGCGGAGCACGGCGTCCTCCGCGGCGACCGCCCGCATCTGCCCGCTGAGCAGGTCGTCGGCCGCGACGCCGAAGCCCGGGTCCACGCCCGCCTCCACGGCGTGCCGCCTCAGCAGCGACGCGCAGAAGCTGTGAATGGTGGAGATGTGGGCGGCGGGCAGCTCGGTTATCCAGTCCGCCAGCCGCTGGCGATCGGCGGCGCTCTTGCTGCCGGCCAGGGCGTCGGCCAGCACCGCCCGGACGCGGGCGATCATCTCCAGCGCGGCCTTGTCGGTGAAGGTCAGGGCCACGAACTTCTCGAAGGGGTTCTCGCCCGTCCCGCCGGCGGCCATCAGCAGCGAGGTGAACCGCCGGGCGAGCACCAGCGTCTTTCCGCAGCCGGCGCCGCTGGTCAGCGCAAGGCTCTCGCCCGCCCTTTCAACGGCGGCCTCTGCCTGGCGCTTGGTGAGCTTGGGGAGCTTACTCATCGTCGCCCTCCCGGCCGGCGGGGGCCTTGCGGCGGGCGCGCTGCTCGGAGTGGTGGCAGACCTGGCGGAAGGGGCAGCGCGACGGGCACCTGTGGGTCGGCAGGGCGTCGAACCGCCCGGCGCGGATGGCATCGACGTATGCCCCAGCCGTCACTATCGACTCCGCCAGCCACTGCTCGTAGGTCGCCGCCGCCACCGCGCGCGAAGACGGCATCTTACTGGTGCTCGCCTCCCGGACGCGGAGGTTCGGCACGTCGTGGTAGGCCCCGCCGGCGCAGGGCTCGCCGAGCATCGCCTCGATGGCCTGGGCGTAGAGCGCCAGTTGCAGGTCGTGGCCGGTGAGGACGTCGGCGGCCGAGGGCAGCCGGCCGGTCTTGTAATCCACCACCAGCAGGCCGGCGGCGTCTCCGGTGCCGATGCGGTCCACGCGGTCGATCTTCCCGGCCAGGAATATGCGGTGCTTGCCCGCGCGGAGCTCGACCGGCTTGGGTCGGCTGGCCTGGTCCATCTGCCCGCCGCGCCGCCCGGCTAGGCCGAAGCCCAGCTCGAAATGGACCATCCGCTCGGGGTCGCTCGCCGCCTTCTCCCGGCGCGCGAGCAGGTACTCCCGCAGCATCGGCTGCCAGGCGCGGGTCTGTGCTGCCCAGAGGCGGGAATTGACGGCGCCGCTGTCGAGGCGGTCGGTCTCGGCCTTGACGGCGTCGTCCAGTGCCGCCAGCAGCTCGTCGCGCTCGACCTCGGCCAGGTTGACACCGCCGTCGCGGCCTAGCTTCTTCATCACCCGCCACAGCACGGCGTGACAGAAGCTGCCCCGCTGCGCGGGCGTCATCCGCACGGCCGGCTCGGCGAGCGGGGCCAGGCCCAGGATGTCCGAGGCGAAGAACAGCCACGGGCACTGGGCGTAGCGGCTGAACTGACTGGCCGAGAACGTCCACTTGCTCGGGATCCGCCCGCGGAGCGATTTCAGCAGCGCCTCATCGTCGATTCGCCCGTCGAAGGCGTCCGGGTCGCCTCTGGCCCAGCGGCGCCCGGCGGCAAGCAGGCCGAAGGACGCCCGGGCGAGCAGTTCGCCCTGCCGCGAGGCCGCCCACCCCAGCAGACCCTTGGCGTCGGCGGGCGATTCGCCGCAGGCCCCGAAGGCCGCGGAGATCGCGGCATTGAAGGCGTCGCCGGGAGAGGCCAATTCCCCGGCCGGGGGGACGAACCGCCCCGGGCCTATCTTCCGGCGCCGGCATGGCAGGCCCTGCCGCTCGGCCGCGGCGATCAGCTCAGAGACGAACATGCTCGGCGAGTGCACCTTGCCCGCGGCGTCGGCCGTCAGATAGCTCACTGTCAGCGCCTCGCCCGCACGCGTCGCGGCCAGGTAGAACAGGAGCATCTCGCGGGCGATCAGGTCGCTGCGGCGGTCGAGCACGACCCCGCGACCGGCCCATGCGGCTCGGTCCGGCTCGTTGATGAAGCACCGGTCCTGTGCGAGCGTGGGGAAGGCCCTTTCGTTGACGCCCAGGAGGTACACGCGCCGGAAGCGGAGTGCCCGGGCGTCGAGGACGTCGGCGACGGCGATGAGCGCCTCGCCGCGGGCGGGCGGCACCGAGGCGGCGGCAGCGCATCGCGCCAGCAGCCCTGCCGGGCCGCCGGGCACGGCCGCGCCCGCCGGGAAGTCCGCCGCCGCCAGATCCTCCAGCAGCTCGTCGAGCGCGCCCAGCGCGCGGAGGTCGGCGGCGACAATGTCGTCTTCGTCATGCCCGGCCGCTGCTTCCGCCACGCCCATCTCGTCGATCAGGCCGGCGACGGCGTGGGCATACCCGGCCGCATCGCGGGCCGACGCCAGCCGATCCAGCTTCGCGAATAATGCCTCCAGCAGCCGGCCCGCCTGCTCTAGGCGCTGCGGATCGCCCGTCAGGCCGCCAGGCGCCGGCTGGTCGTCGTCATCGCCGGCGTCATCGGGGCGATCTCGCGCCAGGCGGGCGAGGCGCTCGAAGGCCTGACCGTACGCCTGGCGCCCGCCCAGGACGTTTGCCTGGCGTATGGCCATCTCCGCCGTCGCAACGGTCGCGGCGTCGAACTCCTCGCCCAGGGCGGCCGCCGCGAAGTAGCTGCTGCGGATGACCGCCAGGACCTGGTGGAACTCGTACGCCGGCGGCAGGCCCGCCAGCGCCAGGACGTAGCGGACGACGCCGCACCGGTTCAGCGCCGCCGGGCGCGAGGGCGCGGGGATGTCGTGGGCGGCGAATATCCGTTGGATCGGTTCCAGGTATGGCTGGAGGTTCCTGGCGAGCACGGCGACGGCCTGCGGTCCTCCCCCGGCCGCCAGGTCGGCCTTTATGGCCCGGGCGGCCGCACGTACCTCCTGCTCCACGCTCGGCGCTTCCACGATGGTGACCGAGGCCGTCGGGCCGGCCGGCGGCGGAGGGGCCTCGCCGCCGAGGTCGAAGAGGCCCGCCAGCGGGGCGGGCGAATCCAGGGCCAGCACGTCGGCGCCGGGAATGGCGCGGCCGATGCGCTCCAGCGTCCGGGCGGTCCAGAACCACATCCTCCCGCGTCCGGGCTCGTCGGCCAGGGGCAGGGTGATGAGCAGCTTCTCCGTCCGCCGGGCAAGGTGGGCGAGCATCTCGAGCTGCGTGGGCGTGAAGTCGGTGAATCCGTCCGCCGCCACGGCGGTGATGCCGTCGTAGCCCAGCGGGGCGTCGTCGCCGGCCAGGACGTCCCGTGCCAGCCACATCTGCCCCTCCAGGTCGAATCGCCCCGCCTGCCGGAGCCGCTGCTGGTAGAGCCGGTACACCGCCAGCAGGTCGGCGTCCTTCTTGCTGCGGGGGTCGATTGCCTTGGCCAGGGCCTCGGGCTCGACGGCGGCGCGCTTGAGCTCGGCGATGGCGGCGTCGAGGGCGTCGATCAGTCCCGGGGCGTCGGCCAGCGGCGACAGCGCCCCGAGCTTGCCGGCGGCGTGAAGCTCGGCGACGATCGCCTCCAGCAGCAGCCTCCGCTGTGCCGGCCCAAGCCGCCCGGCCCGGGTGCCCGCGGCCGAGAGGACCGCCGCGGCGAGCTGGGCGAACGTGGCCACCGCCGGGGAGATCAGCAGGGCCGAAGGCGACGCGTCCAGCAGCCGGCGGCGCGTCTGCTCGGCCGCCGGGGCGTTGGGGACGATCAGCAGGCACCCGGGCCGGCCGATCTCGTCGAGCCGGCGCCGGTACAGCTCCAGGGCGACGGCCGTCTTGCCTGCCCCGGGCGGGCCGGTGAGCACCGTCACCCCCGGCGAGGTGAGCGCCTTTTCGGCCAACGAGTTGACATCGCCCGCTCCACCCATTGGGGCTATTCTGTCACCGCCGCCGGCCGTTCACAAGCCGCCGCGCCCGACGCCCCGGGGCTTTTGTGCTGGAACGCACCGCGCCCTTGGCAATACCATCTGCCAAACGTTGCCGGAAAACGCACCGCCGCCCGAGCGCCCCGTGCTCGGAGGAGACGCCGCGTGGGAGACGACTATTCCGTCGAGACTTGCCGGCAGTTGGCCGAGCAGTTCCGGAAAGAGCGGATTCTGCGTCCCATGCGGGTCGGGCGCCACGACCCCGGCCGGAGGCTCACCTGCGACGTCACCGGCGTGGCCCAGGCCCGGGCGGCGACGGTCAGCCTGGAGGTCGAGCAGTTCGTCGGCGGGGGGTTCGCCGGGCAGGTGTACCGCGTGAAGGTGCTGGACGTGCGCGGCGGGCCCGTCGAGGGGCTGACCGCGGGCGGGCGGTATGCGGTGAAGATCCTGATCCCGCCCTCGGGCTTCTCGCGGAAGTTCCGGGACGTCATCTACAAGCTTGGCTTTCAGGGTCCGTTCTCGCTCCAGAGCAACCCGGCCGCCGCCAGGGCGGGTGCGCTATGGCAGAAGCTCATCCGGCGGGGGGCGAAGGTCCGCTTCGGCGACGAGCGGGCCGTGGTGGACGTCCTGGCGACCTTCGTTGACACGTGCCTGGGCTCCTGCGGGGAGATCAGCGAGTGGGTCGAGGGGCGGAACTGGCAGTTCGAGGTGGACGATCACCTCAACGCCCGGCGCCGCTGGCGCCGCGGGCGGGAGGTGCCGGACCGGCAGCTCGCCTCGCCGGAGTACCGCGCCAAGTGGACGTTCATGGCCGGGATGGTCTCGCTGCTGCACGAGATGGGCGCGCACGAGCTGGCCCGCCAGTACGAATGGTCCACCTGCAAGAGCCAGCCCAACGTCCTGAAGCGCACCGACAGCGAGGGCGACCCCGCCGCCGGGCTGACGGCGGTGGACTTCCGGGCCGGGCTGGCCCTGCTGCCCTTCCTGCCCATGAGCCCGGGCGACTTCAGGCTCATCGCCAAGGGGATCGCCCGCGGCTCGCTGGTGCAGTTCGACCGCGGCGACCTGGGCAAGCTGCGCCAGTTCATCGACGCCCACGGCGAAGACTTCGCCGACCTGCGCGGCGCCCTGGAGGAGCTGGCCGAGGCCGAGGAAGCTTACCGAGGCAGCCTGCCGGACATCACGCATCATCACGTCCGCCTGTTCTACAGCGGCCGGCTGTGGCGGGGCATCATCGACGCCGAGGTGGCCGGCTGGCGGGTCCGCAACATCACCGACGAAGCGGCCGACGCCGCCCTGCGCCGCAGCAGGCTCAAGGCGGTCATGCTCATGCTGCTGGGGCTGGTGCCCATCCTCGGGCGGCGGACCAGGAAGCTCTGGGGCCGGGCCGACCTCCGCCGCCACCAGGCAGCGCTGCTCGGCGGCGACTACCTCCGCCGGACCTTCCGCGCCCACTTCGCCGAGAAGCTCATCGCCTGGCACCGCGCGGGGCGGCTGCCCGCCGATGAGGCGGGGGCCATGCTCTCCCGCCCGCAGCGACAGCTCCCCTGGCGGCTGGCCGTCCATTGGATCGTCTCGCTGCTGCCGGCCACGCTGCACCGCATGCTCACCGACCGCCGGTACGCCGCCGAGAAGCTCAGCTACGTCTTCGTCCGCCCGATCCGGCTGTTCTTCGACCCCGCCGCCCGAGAGCAGTGGCTCCGCGACATGGTGGCCGAGGGGCGACGAAAGCACATGCTCTCGGAGGATGACGCCGAGGCGATCCTCTCGCGGATCAAGGAGCCCTTCATCCAGAAGTACCTCAAGGCCCTGGCCGTTCACGTCTGCACCTTGCCGGTGACGCAGATCGTGTCGGTCATGCTCGCCACCATATGGGTATTGACCCACCCGGACCGCCCGACGGCCTGGGCGGAGGGGCTGAGCATCATCGCCATCTTCCAGGTCGTGCCCATCTCTCCCGGCTCGCTCGTCCGCGGGCTCTACGTCCTGTACCTGGTCATCCGGGAGCGGAACTTCAAGGACTACAACATCGCGGTCTTCCTGGGCTTCTTCAAATACGTCGGGTACATGGCCTTCCCGATCCAGATGGCGTACCGCTACCCGGCCTTGGCGCGGTTCATGGCCGGGCACTGGGCGACCGAGGCGGTGCACGTCGTACCCGTCTTCGGCGAGCACGGGGCGCTGCTGGAGCACGGCGTGTTCGATCTGTTCTACAACCGCCCGCTGACCATCCGGCGGCGGATGCGGACCCGGGCGAGGCTCCGCGGCGCCCTGAAGCCCAGGAGTTGGCACCTGGCCCCGATAGCCGCCGGCGCGGTCGCCGCGCTGGCCCTGGCGGACGTGCTCTGCATCCGGACGTGGGGGGCCGCGCCCACCCTGTGGAACATCTGGCCGCTGACCGTGTTCCTGCCGCTGCTGATCGGCCTGGCGGTGACGCTCGGCGCCGGCGGGGCGACCCTGGGCAGGCGAGCCGTACTGGCGGCCGCATGCGGCGCGATCGTGGCGCTGGCCTCGGTGGCGATCAGCGTGACCCTGGGGCATTTCGCCATCGCCGCGCCCTCGCCCGGGGCGCTTGCCTTCCTGGGCGGACTCGCCTGGGCGGTGCTCTGGCGGGCGTTCCTGTTCACCCTCCTGGCCGTGATGGGGGCGCTGCTTACCGAGGTAGCCCTGCCCGAGGCGAGGCGATCAGCGGAGCAGCCATAGCCGCAGCAGCAGTTGGCAGGCGACGTTGGCGTAGGCGGCGGCAATCAGGTCGTCGAGCACAATCCCCCAGCCGGCCGGGAGGTGCTGTGCCCGCTGCGCCGGCGACGGCTTGACGATGTCGAACAGGCGGAAGGCGACGAACCCCGCGGCCGCGACGATCAGCAGATCGCTCCAGCCCGCGCCCAGCGGCAGGAAGGCGTAGGTCAGCGCCTGCCCGGCCCATTCGTCGAGGCTGCACTGGGACGGGTCTTTCCGCCCGAAGGTCTCCTCGGCGAACCGCCCCAGCGCCACGCACCCGCCCGTGGCCACGACCGCCAGGGCGATCATGACGCCGGAGGTGCAGGCGGCGTGCCTGCCGGACCCCCAGGCGACCAGCACGAACACGGCCGCCGCCGCGGCCGAGCCCCACGTCCCCGGGGCCACCGGCAGGTAGCCGGTGCCCAGCCCCGTAATCAGGATTTTCCTGGCGGCCGAGAGTCGCGGCATCGGTCCGTCGCTCCGGTCAGTCCGGCCCGGTCTCGCCAACGAGCAGTCCCCGGGCGCGATTTACGTACGCTAGGCCACTGAACACGGTGATGATGACGCTCAGCCAGACCGTCGTCAGCTTGACGATAACCCCCCAGGGCGCCTCCAGCGTCAGGGCCAGTTGGATCAGCACGGTGCAGATGGCCACGGACTGCGCGAGCAGCTTGAGCTTTCCCCAGAAGGTGGCCTGGAACTCCTTGCCGCACGACTCGCTGTATCCGCGCACGCCAGAGACGATGAATTCCCTGGCCACGACCACGACGACCATCCAGCCCTGGATGCCGGTGGTCATGCCGCCGGTGAGCCATCCGGGCAGCGTGCGCTCGAACGCGCCCGGTCCGGGATAGACGCTGCCGAAGGCGAAGTTCCTGCTGGCCAGCAGGGCGAACGCCCCGCAGACAAGCACCTTGTCCACGAACGGGTCGATTATCCGCCCGAAGGAACTCTCCAGGCCCAGCTTCCGCGCCAGATACCCGTCCAGCACGTCGCTTATGCCCGCCAGAACGTACACCGCCACGCAGATGACCAGCAGGTAGGCACCCCTGGCGGGGGGAAGCTCGTACAGCGCCAGCAGGATGAAGAACGCCCCCGCCAGCGCCAGCCGGCCCACGGTGAGCTGATTGGGGATCTTCCAGTTCACAGTCGTATTGTCAACCTACGGTTCGCGATTGTCGATCCTTTCCACGACCAAATCGTATTCATCGTGGGCCACGATCCTCCCCGGCACGATCTGCCCGGCCTCAACGGGCTTGGTCAGGTAGCACACGCCGTCCACGTCGGGTGCCTGTCCGGCGTGGCGCCCGACGCACCGGCCGCTCGTGTCGGCGCCGTCCACCAGCACCTCGACGGTCGATCCGACGCGGGCGGCGTTGGCGGCCAGGGCGATCTCCTGCTGGGCGCGCATCAGCCGGTCGCGCCGGCGCAGCTTGGTCTTGCGCGCCACCTGGGCGGGCATCTTCGCCGCCGGCGTGCCCTCCTCCCGCCAGTATGGGAAGACGCCCACCGCCTCGAATGCCTGGGCCTTCACGAATGCCAGCAGCTCGGCAAACTCGCCCGTCCTCTCGCCCGGGAAGCCCACCATGAAGGTCGTCCGCAGGGCGATGCCGGGCACGCTCTGACGCAAGGCCGAGAGGGTCCGCTCCACGTCCCGCCGCCCGTAGCGCCGCCGCATCAGCGCCAGCAGCCTGTCGTTGACGTGCTGGAGCGGCATGTCCAGGTACTTCACCACCTGCCGGCAGCCGGCCAGGGCCTCTATCACCTCCGCCGTCATGTTGGCCGGGTGGGCGTACATCAGGCGGATCCAGCGCAGGCCCGCGAGGGCGTCCAGCCGCCGGAGCAGCTCGGCCAGCCCGCCGCCCGCCGGCAGGTCCTTGCCGTATGCGGTGGTGTCCTGGGCGATGAGGTTCAGCTCTACCGTCCCGTCTGCGACGAGCTCAGCCGCCTCGTCCAGGACCAGCTCCATCGGCTTCGACCGTAGCGGCCCGCGGATGGCGGGAATCGTGCAGAAGCTGCATCCCTGGCTGCATCCCTCGCCCAGGCGGAGGTAGGCCGTGTGACGCGGCGTCAGGCGGAAGCGCCCGCGATCGTCGTCGCACGCCCGCCCGGGCGGGCCGATGCTGACGAGAAGCCCCTCGCCGGTCACGGCCGAGACGACGGCGTCGCGGTCGAACACGCCCACGATCGCGTCGATCCCCGGCTCGGCGGCCAGCAGCGCCTCGCCCTGCATCTGCGGCAGGCAGCCGGCCACCACCACCCGCCGCACAGGCCCGCGGGCCTTTCGCCCGACCGCCTCGCGAATGGCCGCCATCGACTCGTCCCGGGCCGGGGCTATGAACGAGCAGGTGTTGATCAGGATGACGTCCGCCTCGTCCGCCGGCGCGCCGACCAAACAGCCAGCCTCGGCCAGCAGGGCGAGCATCCGCTCGCTGTCCACCAACGCCTTGGGGCAGCCGAGTGAAACGGCCGAAACACGCAATGACTCCTTGCCCGCCATCGGAATGATGATAGAGACC
>CBFCZU010000023.1:0-27646 GCA_965602635.1 uncultured Planctomycetales bacterium
TTGACCTTGTCGACGGGGTAGTGTGCCTTCGAGGGCAGCACTTCCGGGACCTTAGAGGAGTCGCGGTCGTAGTCGTCCAGGTGAGACAGCGGTCCCAGCACTTGCCACTTCGGGAGGTAGCTCCACTGCTGCGGGCCGGCCGGCTCGACCGTCGGTAGCGTGTACTTGCTCTCGCTGTCCGCCTTCAGGGGGATCGGATCGTAGAAGGGGCCGAAAGTCGGGTCTGCCGGGCTGGGCAGGCCATGCAGATAGGACGTCCCTGCTTCGTGCTTCAGCGCGGTGCGGGCCCACAGGAGGGCTTGGTCTGCGTGGGCCAGCATATCCTCGTGTTCGGCTTGCGTCGGCCGACCGTTCCTGCCCCATTGAGGACTGGTGCCCGCAGTCTGCTGAAGTGCCGCCTCGATCGGCAGGGGGTACTGCGTGACGGCCATGTCGAGCGCGCGAATCTCGTGGTACGTCTCGTTCATCGAGACAACGAGGTCGGCCAGTGTCTTCGGGTGGTTCCCGCCGACCTTCAGCAGCGGTGTCATTTTCGAACGAACCTGCAGCTTGCGCCCGTGGATCTGCGAGGCGTATCGGCCCATGTCTCCGTTGGCTTCGAAACGGCCCGTGACGAACTGTCCGCACTCGCCTTGGAACGAGCCGCTCAGATCGCCGAACCCGCCCGAGGCCTTGTACGTGCCGGAGCAGCGGGGCCCGTCGATCGCTCCGTCCAGGACGTACGCCACCTCGACGGGCTTCTTCGGGTACCACTTGTCGGGCTTGAATGTGACTCTCAGCGTCCCCGACACCTGGCCGTCCCTCACGACCACGCCGGAAGCGTCCGCGCCGTGCCGGCCGCAGTTCCACCATGTGGCGCGGATCTCCGGCGACAGCCAGGGCGAGGAGGGAGCGCGGAAGACGATCTCCAGCGGGCAGCGCCCGTCCACCGCGTTGTCCAGTGTGAGCGCGAGCTCGCGAGTCGCCTGGGAGACGTCCGCTCCGATGACGTAGCGCTGCCTGCGAACGGTGTGGTGAGACAAGGCGTTCATCCTCTCCACCCAGGTGAAGACCTCGCCGGTGTTGGCCCACCGGACCGGCGTGCCGGGAGGGAACCGCTCCTCGCGCGTGCTGTCGATACGGACGTCAATGACGGCGGCGCCCTCTAGCTGGTGGCCCCGCGCCGTCAGCGCGTCGGCCTCGACAGGGAACCGCCACTTATCGCGGCCGACGTAACCGTTCCCCCCTCGGTGAAGGTAGCGGAACTTGTCCTGGAAGCTCTCCTGCCGCCAGAAGGGAACCGCCGCATACGCCGTCTTCCACTGCCCGCCGCGCCGGCGTAGAACGACGTGCATCTCCTCCTGGTCGGCGCCTTCGGGGAAGCGGAGAAAGTAGTCGGCGTTCTCGCCCTTCCGAGCGTCGTCTTCGACGCGGCCCTGTAGCCGCTGCACCAGCTTGCCTCGAACCGATTGCATGGCCGCCAGCCTCTGCTGCATCGCCTCCAGCATCGGCTTGTCCGAAGCTGCGGCGGAAAGGCCCATCGAGCATAGGCCGATCGCGGCCCAGAACACATCACGCGTCCGGAATCCACTGTTCAGCATGTGCATCTCCCTCGCGCGGGACTCGGGGGTCTCGGCGTGCCCTCGGCCGGGGACGCCCCGGGCCGGTCAGGCCAAGGTATTAATGTACCTCTGCTCGGTTCGGATACCCTCAAACCGCGAGGCACTCGAGGCAGTCATCCGTCACTCGGCGAACCCGCACGCCGGGGTGCGACCCGAGGATCGCGCCGGCCGGCCTATCCAGCCGCTACTTGCGGGCCACGCCACGATTCAAGTCTTGGAGCAATAACGCTAGCTGGGAGAAGGCTATGAGCCTGGAACAACGGCATCGACGACGATTCGCCCTGCATGTCCTGATCGCGGCGGTCGGCCCCCTTGCCGCCGCGGCGTCCGTCCGGGCGCAGGCATCCGTGCAAGTCACCGGGCGATTGCTGAGCGTCAACGGCCACACCGACGTGCCGCGCGGTCTGTTCGGCCTGCATGCCGATTCGAAGCTCAGCGCCCAGCGGGCGCGGGATTGGGGCGTCGATTCGTTTCGGCAGATCCACTTCGGGCCCGGCAGCGGGTCGATCGCCTGGGGGAAGGACGGCCGGCTCCGCGAGCCGTTCAAGAGCATGCCCGTCGTGATCGACTGTCAGGGCGACCGATACTGCCCCGCCCTGTGCCTGACCAGGCCGGACTACAAGGAGTTCTTCCAGCGGATCGGTCGAGAGTACGCCGAGAAGTGCAAGCGGGTGGGCTGGAAGGGCATCGCGGAGTTCTGGAACGAGCCGTACCTCAACTGGGCCGAGCGCAGCCGCAAGAACTACAACCCCAAGTACTACGACGAATCCAAGGCCGTCGAGGACGGGCCGGTCACCATCAAGGGCTGGGACAAGCCGCTGAAGTACCTCCGTTGGAGGCGGCTGTGGGCCAAGGACCAGAGCGATTCGAAGGGCAAGATCAACTACCTCGTGCCCGTGCCCAAGGGCGCCAAGGCCGGCGATACGTTCGAGCACGAACTGAAGCTCTACTTCATGCCCAAGGGCAAACGGAAGTACACCGTCGTGGAGAAGTGGGACGTTTACGACCCCACGGCCGTGTCGTACTGGTCGGCCAGGCAGAACTACGACTTCTACATGTGGATGTTCCTGCCGTGGGCGAAGGCCATCAAGCAGGCCAACCCTCAGATCACCGTCATCGGCGGGTGGGACTTCCACATCAACTCGAGCAACTGGAAGGCGTGGGAGATGCTCTACAAGCCGATGATCGACGAGTCGATCCGGTTCCTCGACGGCGTGACGGAGCATCATTACGGTTCCGACACGCGGATGACGGCCGCGACGTACGAGGTGGTGGTGGGCTATGCGATGGCGGAGCACGGCAAGTGGCTGCACTGCTACAACACCGAGACCGCCGGCTGCGTCGACCCCGCCGTGCCGGGCAATCGTCACGGCAACGCGACACCGTACGGGGCATACAACTACGGCCTGCGGGACATTGTCGAGTTGATCTACCGCAGCCCGGACAAGGCGGTTTCGCGGGCGGCTCACGGCTCGCTGGCGCCGGGCTGGGGTGGCGGGGGCGACGAGTTCCGCTTCAAGCTGCTCAAGGACTTCCGCGGTAAGCTGGTGCACTGCGCATCGGACGACCTGGACGTCTGGCCGATCGCGTGCGTCAGCGGAGGCGAACTGATCGTCGTGCTCTTCAACGATCATCGCGAGGAGAGGGCCGTCTCGCTGTCGCTGGCCGCGCCCGCGGGGACGACGCTCGGGAAAGGCAGCAGGCACTGGGTCGTTCCCACCATCGCCAAGGGCCCGCTGGAATTCCGCCAGGCGGAGATCGCCGCCACCGGGGCTTCCTTCAAGCAGGACATCCGCCTGCCGCAGAGGACCGGCGTGAAGCTCGCCTTCCCGCTGACCGGCACAGTGCGGAAGGAGCCGCAGTTGCTCCGTCGCCAGTTCTTCGCCAAGGGCGTCCTGAACAACGTCGAGCCCCGCAAATCGGTCGGCCTCGCCGTCGCCGTGGACGCCGAACTGCTCTCGAGGGCCGAGTCCGCCCAGGTGAAGCTCGTCCTGGAGGGCGTTGGCGACGGCGAGGCGACGATGCGTGTCAACGGCACGGCCGTGAAGCTGCCCGACCACGACTGGCTCACCGAGGTGCCGATCGACCGGAAGCTCCTGAGGGCCTCCAATACACTGACCTTCGAGACGAGCGGCAACGGCTACCAGGTGGACGTCGCCAGCATCGTCCTCGACGCCCCGGCCAAGTGAGTGTCGGGCGCTACCGTGCGATCACGGGTTTGTCGCCGTCGAAGCGGACGACCTGGCCTCCGACGGTGATCGCCCGGCCCTTGACGGCCACCTTGGGCGGCGCGTCGCGGCCAAGGGTCAGCGCGACGCGGACCACGTCGTTGTCGGTGGCGAGGTGGGCGAAGTTGCACACCGGCGGGTTGGACGTGCCGGCCCAGGCGGCGCCTCTGGGCTCGACGATGGTCGCGCGGAGCGTCACGCCGTTCCGCGTCAGGGACAGGACGGGGCCCTCCATGGTGAACCTGGTCCGGACGTCGCAGTGCAGCACCCACTCGCGGGGGGCTTGGCCGCCGCCGGCCATGCGGTCCGATACGACGACCAGCGCCGGCGCGCCGCATCGGCCGGTGTAGTCCACCGCGACGTGGCGGAGCCCGCGGAACGGCCCGCCCTCGCCGATGACTGTCTCGACCGTGACCTTGTCCGACGGCTTGCTCTTGCCCTTCCCGCGGCTCGACGCGTCGATCTTCTCCAGTTGCTCCTTCGTGAGCTGCGACCGCTTGACCGTTTCCTTCACCTTGTCGATCAGGCGCTTGGTCAGGCCGGTGGAACTGAACGTGAACGTCGCGGCCTTGCCGTCGGGCGAGCCGACTGCCTGCTCCAGCTTCTGGGCAACCTGGATTGCGTAGACGGTCTTGCCCGAGTGGCCGCGGCCGCGGCGGGTGTTGAACAGGAAGACATTGTCCAACGCGCCGGCGCCGGGCGAGTCGGACCAGATGGCGGCGTGGATGCCGGCCGACGAGACCCATCGCCCCTCCATGCCGAGCAGGCGAATCGCTCCGCCGTGGACGACGGTGACCAGGTCGTCGGCGTCCTTCCAGCCGGACCGCAGCAGCGCCACGTTCGCCGCCTTATCGAAGCACAGCCCCCCCCAGGCCTCGCCGGCGGGGGCGGCGGGGGCGCCGGCGTCGAGTGAGCCGGCGAGCATGTAAAGCGCGTGGTGCGGGCGGACCACGCCGCGGTACTTGTCCCCACCGAGTTGCTTGAAGAGCCAGGCGACGGCGGGGCGGGCTGCGGGGTCGGCGAGGTCGTAGGCCATCGCGAACAGCCCGCTGCGGTCCACGGCCGCAGTCTTGGGGCCAATGACCGACATGCCGGCACGGGGGACGGCGAGGTAGACCATCGGCGTCAGCGCGTTGCGCACGGCGGCGTGGCCGGTCAGGTCTCGGCCCAGGACGAGCTTCTCGGCGATCAGGAACGGCACGACGCCGGTGCCGAAGGCGGCCTGCTTGACGGACTCGCCATATCGCCCGAAGCCGCGGGGCGACACGGCCGTGTCGAGGTACTCGCCGATTGCCTTCTCGCAAGCGGCCATGCGTTTGCGGGCGTCGGGGTCGGCGGGGTCGCTGAGCGTCGCGAGTTCCGCGAGGGCGACGGCGCTGTAGGCCATCACGTGCGTCTCGGTGTCCGGCGCGCGCTGGCGGGCCTGACCGGCCAGCTTCAGCACCATCCCGGCCTCCTGTCGGAGGAACGCCCTCGCCTTCGTTCGCGTGGCGGCATCCCAGGCGTCGTAGCAGAGGTCGTAGACCAGGGCCGCCCCGTGCAGTCGCGACGCGCGGTCCAGAAGCGGCAACCGGGACCGCATCGGGTAGGAGATCACCTCGGTCAGCAGCACGCGCTTCGCGCGCTCGGCGGAAGGCTTGTCGCCTTCCAGCGCCCAGACCGCGGCATTCCCGGCGGCCTTGAAGCCGGCCTCCTTGACCACCTCTCGGTTGCGCCCGGTAATTGACGCCTTCTCCATCACCTTTCGCGTCTGGTGCATCCGGTAGACGACGGCCTTGCCCCACTCGGTCGCGGCCTTGGCCCGCATCGCCTTGAGCTGGTCGGCCCCGCGGAAGATGAGCCGAGGGTGCTCGTCGGGCTGGATGGGCTTGTGTCCGCTCACGGCGCCCGGCTTGGCCGAAGCGGCGCCGGCGAAAGCGGCCGCGAGGGTTGCGGCGATCGCCGTCAACCAAGCCGGTCGGCGCGAACTGCGCGGAGTTGTTTGCGGGGAGAACGCACCGTCAATTCGCATCGTCACTCTCCACGAAGGGTCCTTCCGGGCCCTACTGCATCGCCAGGCGGATCAGCAGGGAGAAGCCCATCGTCCCGCCGGCGTTTTCGACGCGGTACAGGATCTTGTTCTGTCCCTGCCGCAGCTTGACGAGCTGGATGTTCTCGGTGGCGTTGTAGGGCTTGCGCTCCCGTGGGCTCTTCCAGACCAACTCGTCGTTGATCCAGAGCTTGCCGTAGTCGTCCGTTCCCGTGGCGATCCAGATGTCCTGGGCGGCGTCGGCGTAGATCTCGGTGAAGGCGTAGTAGATCGCGTAGGTGTCGACTAACTTCGGCTCGATGATCCAGTAGGCGTTCTTCTGGCCGGCGGCCTGCACGTAACCGGCCTTGGTGTATTCCCAGCGGATCTTGCGCCCGTCCTTGCCCGTGAACACGTCGTCGAGGTTGACGTTGGCCTCGGGGCCGAAACGCGTGTCGAGGTTCTCGCGCCGCCGGTCGCCGGAAAAGGGGCCGATGATGTACCACGAGTCGACGTATAGCCATTCGGAGGTCTTCCCGCCCGTGACGAGCCGCCGGCCGGGGAACGACGTGAAGTTGCCCTTGTCGTGCTCGTGCGTGAAGTCCATCTCGTCGGGCAGCAATTCCGGCCCGCGGTATCCGAGCATCGCCACGTCGTCGGCGCTCATGTCCACGCTCAGGCCGTCGCCGGTCTGCGTCGTGCTCCTGCGGGTGAAGGCGAGCAGCTTCTTGCAGTTCTCCTTCATCTCCCGCATCTCGACGGTGCTCTTCTTGATCTCGGCCTTGAATTCCCTGAGCCCGCCGCCGGGCTTGGTGGTCGTCACGTCGCGGTACAGCGCCGCGGTATCCAACTCGGGCCGCCTCGGGCGCGGTGTCGTGGACGCGTCGTAGGCCTCCTTGTAGCTGAAGCCGGGCCGCAGCCCCACCATGCGGGCGGCCAGGAACTCGCGGTAGACCGTGATCATATCCTGCTCGACCCATCGGCCCACGTCGTAGACCTCGTGGAGGCCGAGCCCGTCGGCGGGCTGTTGTGCGTCGGCGCGGAAGGCCCGTTCCTCGTCGGCCAGCGTGGCGTCGAGGTCCTCGGTAACCTTGGCGTCGCGGACCCACTTGTCGCGGATCCCTTTGATCTCGGCCAGCAGCTTCCGCGTCTCGGCGACCTCGCGGGCCAAGCGCTCGGTCTGGTTGTCCCGGAAGTTGCGCAGCACCTCCCGCAGTTCGCCTGGCGTGATCGTGTCCCTCAGGCCGGACGAGTCGTAGTAGAAGGCCACGTAAACGACGGCGGCCAGGAGCAACGCATGGAACACGAGAGCCATCGCCTTCCGGGCGATGCTCTGTTTCGGTTCGATGGAATCGGCCATGGCAGCCTCGCTACTCCTGCATGGTGGTTCGCATGCCCCAGTTGGTCAGCCCGTAGTGCACCAGGTGGTCCCAGATGGGCATCAGGTGCTGCACCTGGGCGCGCTTGTCCAACTCGAACCGGACCTTGGTCTCGGCGCTGCGGGCCTGTGCGTCGCGAATGGCGTCGAGCATGCCCTGCTTGCCGACCTTCTGGTTGGCCACCCACGTCTCGCCGTTCGCCGTGACGCGGATGACCAGGTCCTTGTCCTTGGGCTTGACCTGCGAGACCGCAGCCGTCGGCGGGGGAAGCTGGATCGCCAACTCCTTGACCGACTTCTTCGTCACCGCGATCACGATGAAGAAGATCAGCAGCAGGAAGACGCAGTCCATCATCGGGCCCATCTGAACCTCCATGGCGCCCTTTCGGCTAAGCCGCACTTTCATTGTCGTCCCCTTCCTTCTTCAGGAACCAGCCGTGCATGAGGCTGTTGACCTCCTGGCCGAGGAGGGAGGCATACTGGCTGGTCCGGCTGGTGAAGTAGTGGTACAGGCCCATGGCCGGAACGGCGATGATCAGGCCGGTGGCGGTGGTGATCATCGCCTCCCCGATGTCGCCGGCCAGCACAGAGGGGTCGTCCATCGATCCGTAGACGCCGATGCTCGCGAAGGCGCCCATCAGCCCGAAGATCGTGCCCATCAGCCCCAGCAGCGGCGCGAGCGTTCCGGCCGCCGCCAGCGCGTAGTTCCGCCGCTCCTGCAGCTCGAAGTGCCGCGCCGCAATGTCCTCGGCGCCGCTGGTGATGTTCTCGTACGGGTTGTTCCGATGCGCCACGATGAACCCGATGATCTCGCCCAGAGCGCTACTGTCCCTGCGGGTCATGGCCAGGATCTCGCCGTGCTTCCCGGCCTGCCAGAGCCGGTTGGCCTTGTCAGCCAGACCGCGGGGCACGATTCGACCGCGCCGCAGGCCGAAGATGCGATCGAGAATGAACACCGCGGCCACCAGCGCCACGAACGCCAGGGCGTACATCGTCGGCCCGCCGAGTTCCCACTTGATCTTCAGGTTCTTCCAGATCTCGCCCATCCGGTCGGCCAGTGCGGCGGGGGCCGATTCCTCGGGCAACTCGCCGACGGCTGCGGGGGTCGACGTCGGCGTGCTGTTCGGCGCCGGCGCCGCGTCCTGGCCCACACCCACCCGAGCGAATGTCCCGGCCGCCAGCACCAGGGCGGCGGCCATCAACAGGGTCATTTTCCAGTTCATCTCCGCTCCTGTCTCCCGTGCATACAAGTGACCTTGACTGCTTAGGCTACTGTCCCACGATAATCTTCTCACCGTCGAATCGCACGGTTTGGCCGCCGACGGTCGCCTTGGCGTCGAGCCCGGTACCGTCGACGGTCACCTTCGGCGCGCGGCCGCGTTGGAACGTCAGCACGACGAAGTAGTCATCCCCGCCTTCGGCCTTGATACGGTTCAGCGTGCCGTGAAAGCCTTTCCGCGCCGTGCCGATTTTGATCTGGTCCGCGCCCGATTCGATCTTCACGTCTTTCGGCGTGATGAACGTCGCCCGCATGGACGCGTCCGGGTAGCGCAGCGTGAACCCGCCGGCCTCCACGGACACCTCGCCGCCCGGCCGCTGCCACGTCCAGAGCTTCTTCCCGCCGCCGCGGATCTTGTCGACAAGCACCACCAGCGCCGGCGCCCCGCACGTGCCGCTGTAGTCGAACGCCATCGCCCGCAAGCCCGTGACGCCCGAGGGCCTGAACCGGTCGGCGTCGCGGAGGAACATCCCGTCGTAAAGCCTGGCCTTGGCCGAATAGACGTCGCCCATGTCGATCGAAACGCTGCCCGAGCCGTCTTCGCGGGCCTCGTAGTGGGTCACGCGCCCGCAGGCGCCTGTGTTCAGCTCGGCGCTGTCGGGCAGCAGGGCGACCGAATACTGCTCCCGCACGCCGTTGCGGCTGGTGGGGGCGTCCGTCCACGTGCGGCCCAGGCCGTGGATGGTGAAGCTCGCGGCGTTGGGATGGTTCCAGCCGACCACCGGGGCGGCCTTGGCGAAGACCTGCGAGACAAACTCGTCGGTGCCCTGCCAGCCCGAGCGAAATACGTAGAAGCCGAACGTCTTCGCCTCCCACGTCAGGGGCATCGACTTGGCGGGGTGGGCCGGCTTCATGTCGAGCGGGTAGTTGACGAACGATTGGGCGAGGGTGATGTCCTTGGGCGCCTGGCGGGTGCTCCCGCCCCCGCTGCCTCCGACGGCGTTCGGGATCGAAGCCTCGTCGCTCACGCCGGTGAGGTAGTTCCACACCCACAAGGCCGCCGGCTTGTACTTCTCGGGGATGATCGGAAAGTGACACGCCATCCACTGGGCATCCACGCTCAATGCGCTGTTGAGCTTCACGATCGTGGGCGACGGGCTCTTTCTGCCCTTCTTGCTCTTGGGATCGCCCGGGCCGAACACGCCCTGCATCATCTGCCGCGGCATGACGTGCGTGATGTCCGGATACGGTGAGACAGTACGGCCGAAGAAGCTCTCGTACGCCGCGGCGTACACCGACGGGTACCAACTGGCGATGTTGGCGTAGCCGCCGGTCTCCGCCTTGAATCCGCCCTCGCCGATGCCCCAGAGGTAATGCTGCATGTTCTGCCACCAGCCGCGGTCCACCCAGAGCCGTCGGATCGGGTCCATGCCCGTCCGTTTCCACAGGGCGTGGTCCTGCTCCCACAGCAACCTGTCCATCTTGTACAGGCCAAGTGGGCCGGATGAGGCGTCTGGGTCGACGGCGGCCAGATGCGGCGAGATCGACGGCGCGATCTTAGCGCTGCGGTACTCCACCGTCAGCGGATGGACGCCGGGGAAGATGCGATAGAACCGGGTCGGCCCCAACTCGACGCCGGAGATGCACATCCGAACGCCCTCGCCGCCCAGCGCCGGGCGGAGCACCTGCTCCTTCTTCACTCGCACCGCCGTGAAGTAGACCGACACGCCGCCGGCTGCCGCGTCGCCGGCCGCTTTGCCCACCAGAATTCCCTCCTCGCCACCCAACTCCGCCGGCAGCGCGGTGAAGGTCAGGGACGCCTCCTTGAACCACGTGCCGCTCTTGACCAGATACGTGCACCGCGTGCCCTCGGCGGGGCGTGCCTTCAGCATGCCGCCGAGCTTGCTCATGACGTCGCGGCTACAGTCCTTGGGCAGCAGCCCCGTCCAGATCCAGTTGCGAGGCGTCTTGCCGGGCGCCAGATCCGCCACGGGCACGCCCTTGCCCGGCGTGAAGCCCGCGGGGGGCCGAAGCGGCCAGGCTCGGGCAAGCGGGTCGGCCGGCTTCTTCGGCTCGGGCCCCTTGTCGCCCCAGAGGATCAGCGACACCACGCCGGGCACGCCCCGGCCGGGGCCGTAGTAGTTGCTGCACGGGTGGAAGTTCGCGTGCGAGGTCATCAGCACGAACTGCTGACGTTGCGTGAACGCCTCCAGTTGCGTTCGCAGCCACTTGCTGAACGCCGCCGGCCAAGCGTCCACGCACAGGTCGTACGCCACGGCCGCCCGGAAGATCTCGTGCCCGAACCCGCCCGAGCCGAACCCAAAGACCGGGATCTTGCCGTCCGGTTTGCCCTTACACGCGGCCTCGATAGCTATCCGCGCGCGGTCCGCGTACGACGCATCGCCGGTGAGCTGGTGCAGCACGCCGAGGTTGATCATGTCCCCTGACGCCCCGACCTGCCTGAGATAAGCCTGCCCCAAGGGCGTCTTGAGCTTCTCGCGGAGCCGCGGCAGGTCGCTCTTGCGGAACAGGACGCGCGGGTGCTCGTTCATGGCCGGCAGCGCGTGGCCCTGCTTGACGGGCCGGGGCGGCAGGAGCTTGCCCTCGGCCGCGCCGGCGATGGGGCGGCCCTTGAACGTCCCGCCGTACCTGCCCAAGAGCGACCCGTCGGCCCGCCGCTCGAGGGCAATGTCGAACGTGGCCGCCCATCGGCCCTTGATCCAGAAATCGCCCAGGATCAGCATGCGGAGCTTCAGCCGCACCGCCTCGTCAGTGACGTCCGCCGACTCGACGATGCCCATATGCTCGCCGATCCCCAAGCCCTTGCCCCAGACCCGCCGCCACCGCCCGTCGACCGCCTCGAGATGCAGGACCAGGTTCGCCGCCTCGGCGGGCTTGGCCGGATCGCGAGCCAACGCTTTCCGCAGCGCCAAATCCAGTTCGCCGCTGAAGCCCTCCCCCCGGGCCGTCGAGACGCTCGCACCGGCGGCCGCGACCGCCAAGATCAGAACCAGGCGACACGCTCTTCTGCTGTAGTGCGGTTTTCGCATGCAGTGCTTCCTGTGATCGCATCCGGGGTGGGGCCCGCGGCGGCACGCGAGGATACATGGCTGTAACCCATTTTACGGATGCCGGTATCTCGGCCATGCCGATCTGCCATGCCGATCGTTCGCCTTGCGGAGGGCCGCTCGAGTTTGCCCGGTGACATTGGCCGCGATTCGCACTTGAATACCTTGAACCTGACGTAGGCACTGTAGCAGCCCAGCGGATTGTCCGGGCTACTTCTGCTGTAGGAAGGGAAGCACAATGAAACGACGTTGTCTCGTGCCGACAGGGGCGGCAGTGGCCGCCCTGGTTTGCCTGACGGTCGGCCGCGCGAGGGGCGTGGGACCGGCGGACACGGCCCATCCGTTCATCCTATGGACCGCCGACGAGGCCGCCAGGCTGCGGAAGCTCTACGAGTCCAACGAGTGGGCGAGACGGAAGCTCGAGCAACTCGCCAGGGAGAGCAAGGGCAAGACGTTCGTCAATCTCTACCGCTACCAGGTCCTCGGGGACGCCAAGGCAGGGGACGTCGAGCGTAAGTACCTGCTGACCTTCATCGACGCGAAGATCGACGGAAAGGACAGCAGTGGTCATCGGGTCGGGCGGCACTACGACAACTACGT
This sequence comes from uncultured Planctomycetales bacterium, assembly GCA_965602635.1. Lineage (GTDB taxonomy): Bacteria > Planctomycetota > Phycisphaerae > SM23-33 > SM23-33 > CBFCZU01. The sequence continues at coordinate 12,103 of CBFCZU010000023.1, forward strand.
CCACGCGCTGCGGTACGACGTCCTCTACGACACGCTCACGCCGTCGCAGCGCGGCGCGCTGGAGAAGACGTTCCGCAAGTTCGTTCTGTACGAGCTGGGCCACCCGTACCGGAACACGCGGCTGAGCCTGCTTCCGAACATGCAACTCCCGCGGACGTTCGCGGCGCATCTCATGTCGGTCGCGCTGCGCGACGAGAGGCTGATCCGCGAGATATGGGCGGCCCCGAGCGGCTTCAAGTGGTACTTCGACGAATACCTCTGCGACGGGGGGTTCTACAACGAAGAGTTCGGGAAGATGACCTCGCTGATCGGCGAGCTTCTGCTGTACTGCCGCGGCCTCGACCGGCTGGGGCTGGGCGAACTCGGGTACGGCTTCCGGGGCCGCAGCGGGGCGACGATGCGAAGCTACGTCGAAAGCCTGCTCTGGATCGGCTACCCCCGAACCGAGATTCCCGGCGGCGCGGGCAGGTACGAGCGAGTGACGATGGGTGACGCACGGCAGAACGTGCTGGGCGTCTTCCAGCACGCCAACGTCAAAGGCCGCCTGCCGTCCGATGGAGACGTCAAGGAGATCGGCGGGTGGGAGTACTTCTACGGCGCGAACATGAACGGCCGGGACCACCGCAACCGGAAGGTCGGCAAGCTGCAGTTTCCGCAGTGGTTCGAACTCCTGCACGCAAAGTATCCGGACGGGCCGTTCGGCTACTTCCTCTCGCAGATGCGCGAGCCGGGCGCGGATGCGTACGCCCCGACGCCGTTCTGGGGGCTTCGTCCGATGAGGCCATCCGACGTGAAGCCGCCGTCCGCGGCCAGCGCCGTCCACGGCGAGCGAGGATTCGCGATGCTCCGGGCGGACGAGTCTCCTGCCTACTGGCGGTCAGCCGCCCCGGCCGTGGCGTTGCAGTTCGCCACGCTCTACGTGCACTACACCAGCGACTGCTTCAGCCTGCTGGGCTACCACGCCTTCAACCGCCCCATCTATGTGAACCGGACCATCTCCGACGGCTACAACGGCGGGCCGTGGGACTTCTCCGTGCTCGGCCACTGCGGGGTGGTCGTCGACAACGAGCAGGCCCAACCGATTGGCCGTGTGCCGACGCGAAAGGACTTCTCTGAACGGGTCAAGTTCGTCTCGGCCCGAGGCGTACTCGCCCCGGGCGCCGAGCCGTACAAGGGCCAAGGCGAGGTCCGTTCCAGCGACCAGCCGCACGAGCCGTTCACCGACGTCTACTCGAACATCGACCTGTCGCGCTCGCTCTTCCTGACGCGAGAGTACCTTTTCGACGTCTACCAGATCGCGGACAAATCCGGCAAGGACAGGTCCTACCACTGGCTGGTCCATGCGCCCGGCGTCGCGAAGCTGAGCGGCCGATGGCAGGCCTCGAACACGCTCAAGAAGACGCTGCTGAACGTCAAGCCGATCCCGACGCAGCAGCAGCCGCGGGCGCGAACCTGGCAGCGTTGCGCCAACCCAAGGGATTCGTGGGTCCTCATCGACGGCGAGAAGCGGTATGACGTCGGCGACCAGCCGGTCGACCTGAGCGTCGTCCAGCAGTGCATCCTGGACGACGCCGACCGATCGCAACTCGGCAAGGCGTGGTACGACCGCCGGATCGGCGTGCGGCTCCGGTTGCTCGGCCAGACGGGCACGACGGCGTACGTCTTCGACACGCCGACGGGCTACCGCCCGGGAACGCACCGAGCGCCGCGCGACGGCAAGCCCCGGCCACGTCCCGAGACGGGCGGCGTGTCTATCGCTATCGCCCGCCAGGCGCCGAGGAGCATGTTCGTCGCCCTGCATGAGCCGTTCGAGAACGCCGCCCCACGGATCGACGCGTTCCGGCGGATTCAGCAGACCGGCGACGCCGTAGCCGTCGCGGTGGTCGGGCCCAAGGCCGGTGTCAACGACCGCCTGATGGTTCGTGTCGGGGACGACGCCGACAGGCCGATCACGCTGGCAGGCGGCGGCGAGAGCTTCACGTTCGTCGGCCACGCCTGGCTGCGCATCGACGGCAAGACAGTGGAAGCGCGCGGAGGCCTGTGCGCCATGAAGCTCAAGGTCGCCGGCCGGCCCGTGCTGCTCGTCAACGGAAAGCCGATCCCCTCGCGCGCCGAAGGCGGCGTCCTCCTCCTGCCATAGCGAGGAGGGCCCGTTCGCCCTAGAACAGCGATCCGACGTACTGGACGAACAGGATGAACCCGACGACGAAGACGATCGACCCGGCCAGGCCGAGAAGATCGACCTTGTAGTCCGACAGTCTGGCCTGGCCGGTTCGCAGCAGCCTGGGCAGATAGAGGATATCCAACAGCAGCAGCCGCTTGGAGATATCGTGGTCCTTCTGGTCGACGGTAATCACGCCGCGGTCGAGGCCCTCGAGGTCGTCCTCATGGAATCCCCGTTCTTTGAGCTTGTGCTCTTGGCCGAGTGGGGTGTCCAAGCGAGCGTAGAACTCCTCGACGCTGCGATCGTCATGCTGACGCGTGAACAGCGAGGTGATGACGATGGCCAGCAGACCGGGAATGAGATAGAGCGGGAACTTGATCTCGACAGGCAGGTGCGCGTCGCCCCCGCTTGGGATCACGATGGTCGCGCCGATTGCTGCGTACAGGTCCATCATCCACTGCACGACGTGGCGAATGCCGAACGGCAACGACGCCAGCCCGTCGACGAGTTCCCAGCGGTTGCCGATGAAGAACAGCGGGAACATCACCGCGATCGATGCGATGGCGCCGGCCTTGGTGGTACGGCGCCACAGCAGGGCCACGAGTATGGCTACTCCAGTGAGGCTGCCAAAGGGCTCGACCATCGTGGCGAAGTCCACGAGCCCCTTGATGCTGCTGGCGACGAACCACCCGGCCAGCACACCGAACACAGCGAAGGCTCTGGCCGCTGAGAGGTAGTGGCTCGGTGAAGCGTTTCTGACCAGATGCTCCCTGTAGACGTTGTTCACGAGCATGCCGGAGAAGTTGAGCATCATGCCGTCTAGCGACGACATGACAGCGGCGAGCATCGACGCGACGATCAGGCCGCGAAGCACCACCGGCAGCAGGTCGCCTGCGACGAATGGGAAGACCTTGTCCGCGCTCGGGGGGCCACCTTCAGCGCCGGCGTAGAGCCCCATCGCCAGCAGGCCCACCAGTCCCCAGCCCAGCGTGCAGAACCGTTTCGTCACGAGCCCTAGGACCTGCATGCGGGCGGCGATCTCGTTCCTGGCCGCACCGGCCCCGCCGCCGGTGCTGGTCGTCGCCGAGAACAGGATCCCGATCATGAACCACAGGATCCACCAAAAGCCAAAGCCGGTGACGCCTTCCCGTGCGATCAAGTGGGTGAACTCGTCGGCGACATTCGCATCCAGAGCCGCCATGCCGCCCGCTTTGACTATTGCGAACGGAATCAGGAGAAACGACAGAACGATGATGAACAGCCCCTGCAGGACGTCTGTGGCATAGGCGGCAATCACACCGCCCATGAGGCTGTAGATGATGGTCGGAACGACTATGACCAACATGGCCGCGGGGCCGCTGATCGCCCCGCCAGTCATGACTTCCACCACCAGGGCCGCGGCCTTGACGCCGAATCCCATGGCGATCGGCGTGCCGATGATCGCAACGGCCTTGAAGATGACGGCCATCAGACGGCCGAAGCGGAGCTGAACCAGGTCGACGAGCGTGACGATGCGCAGCCGACGCAGAACCGGCGGATACATCCAGAAGAACGGCGTGATCAGCATCCACGTCAAGCTCAGCCACATCCCCGAGAGACCCTTTTCGTACGTGGCGCTGGCCACGGCCATTGGGTGGTTGGCGTTGGTGCCGCCGGCAAACGTGGTGGCCATCATCATCAGTTTGCCCATCTTCCGCTTGCCCAGCAGAAAGCCCCCGCAGTCCTTGATCTTTCGCATCGCCCAGAATGCGATGGCGAACATGGCACAGCCGTACAGGACGATGACCAGCCAGTCCAGCAGGTGCAGTTCAATAAGTGGTTCGGCCAACATGGTCAGTCTCCGTCCTCAGGCGGGGCCTGCAGTCATGTGGGCATGCTACGGGATGCCGCGAGCGGGTCAATCGGAGTTTTGCGATTGGCGGGTAGCGGATTTGCGGATGCCGGATGGTGAGTCTATGAAGCAAGTGTCTGTCCGGTCGTCCGACCGTCGGACGAGACGCAGCAGGTAACCAGGTAGCTCGCCAACGCATCGCAAGGCGTTCCAGAAGCTCTCGGTCGATGACGGTTTTCATGCGACTCTGATGGCAGAAGAAGCCCCTGACGGCAACCTGCCATAGGGCCTTGCGCCACAGGGCCGACCAGATGATCCGGGGGGGACAGGCAGCGCCCGCTCGCTCGGTCGGCCTCTTGCTGCTTCCAGACGGGCGACACATCCGTTACGGCTTGCGCAAGCCCCAGCAGTACACGCCGTTTTCCTGGCGGAAGAAGGCCCGGCCGTCGGCCATGGCGTAGAAGATCGGGTGGTGGTAGCTCGTGGTCGTACCGCCGATGGCGGGAACCCAGGCAGCCTTCTCGTTCAGCGAGCGAACGCTGCCGTCATCGGCGATCTTGTAGAAGCCGCACTCCATGTTGCCGTGCGTGCCATCGCGGCGGACGAGAACGATGTCCTCGACGGCCTGCATGTACCCGCCGTTCATCGGGACGAGCCCTTTGGTCTTGGCGAGGACCTTCCCCGTGGCCAGTTCCACCACGCGCAGATCGGCAGTGAAGACGTACTTACCGCGCACGACGACCGGAACACACTCGGGATGCACGGGGCCAAGGCGGGCGGCCGTGCCGCGAAGGGCGTCCACACGGGCCGCGTCCTCGTCCGGGCCGAGCTGCCACATCGGTTCGGGCTTGGCGGTCGTCAGGCGGTACGCCGCGACAGCGGGCAGGATCGGATCATCCTTCTTACCCGTTCCGTTGTTCTGGTTCACCAACAGGATGTCGCCGAAGACGCTCATGCCGCCCGGGCCGAGCCCGCGGCCGCTGCTCAGGACATTCACCGGCAGGTTCCAGAGCAGCCGGCCCGTGGCGGCGTCGATGCAGCCAATGCCCGTGCGCGCGTGGTTCGGCCCCATCACGCCCACGAGGTAGTCCTTCCCGCCATGCGACCAGGCCGAGAGCGTCGAGACCGCGCGCCCGCCGCCGGTCTTCCAGAGCAGCTTGCCGGTCGCCGCATCGTGACCTCCCCACTCGCGGCCGGCGGGTGCGACCACCACGTCCCCGACGGCCAACAAGGCGTTGCTGTAGTCGAGTTCGGACTGGACCTCCCAGAGCGGCTTGCCGGCCCCGGCGTCGAACGCATAGAGCCAGCCCGACATGCCCAGGGCGAACACCCGGCCGTTGGCGCAGGCGGGGCTCATGTCGAACGGCCCGGCCTTGTGGTGCTGGGAGTTGAAGTGGTTCTTGCCTTGGGTGGGGCGTTTCCTCACCATGGCCTTCCACAGCGTCTTGCCGGTCGCGGCGTCGAGGCACAGGACCACGTCGTCGACATTCTGGTACATCTTCTCGGCAGCGTACTTGGGCAACTCCATGCCGCGGAAGCCGGCCTCCCTGGCCTCCTTGAGCAGCTTGGCCAGGCCTTGGGCCTCGGTAAGCCCGTAGTTCGGGTTGCCCATCTCGGGCTGGCCCGGCTCGCGCGGGGCGGGCACGAAGTACTTGAGGAACACCTTGCCGTCGGCCACGAGGGGCGAGGCGCAGCCGGAGCCCGTGCGGCGCGTGCTGGCGCTGCCCCACGTGTGCATGAAGCGTGTGATGTTGCCCATGCCGCGGCCGATGTCGCTCTCCTCGCAGCGCCAGATCATCCGCAGGTCGGCGAGGTCATCGGTCGTCGCCACGCCGGTCCATTGCGCCGAGCAGCCGCCGCCGAGCGGGCCCTGCGCCGCGGGCCAGGCTCTGTCCTTGGCGACGGCGTTGTGCCGGGTCAATTCAGCTTCGGTGACGTACTTGCCGGACACCGTCGCGCTGCGTTCGCCGATTTTCCCCGCGCCCGCGAACGCGCCGTTCGCGACGGCTGCGTCGATGCTCACCACCGCGCCGAGGTCGACGCGGCGGAATCTGCCGGTCAGCTTGCCGTCCTTGAGAGCTAGTGAGCCGCCCGGCTCGATCAGGCCGACGCCATCGTCGACGCGCATGCGCCCGTTACGGAGGCCCCCCACATATGTCCACGTCAGCGTCTCCCTCTTGGCCCTGTCCTTGTTCCTGGGGTCGCCTGGCACGGTCAACTTCAGGATCGCCAGCGCATAGTCTCCGCCGGGCCTGCTGACATGGCAATCGGCGATGCCCTTGTGTGGGACCGGTGCCTGTGTTCCGGATGCCGCGCGAGCGTCTGCCCCAATGCCTAGGAGGCAGGCTGCCACCCCAGCGAAGCAGGTGCGGCCTATACTGGCTGTCAGGAAAGAGAGCATCTGCGCTCCTTGAGTACGAGGGCCTGTCCTGGTCGCGTGAACGTACACCCAATGCGTCGCTACCTGTTGAACAACCTCGAGGACTCCATGGCGTCGTCTTCGATTGGGTACGCCAGCCACAGCAGACCAGACCACTCCGCCGTCTTCCAAGTGTCCTGTTGCGATGGGAGCGCCGACGTGCCCTGAGAAGCCGGGCATCTCAGTGCGAATCGCTCTTCTCGCACGGCAGCCACAAGCCCGAGCACCCATCGACCCCCACCGCGATGGCAGCGCTCGGGTCCTGCGTCGCGCCGGTCATCACATCCACGACCTTGGTATAGGCGCGGCCGTAGACGCGGAGCACCGTGGAACGGGCCGGGCCGTCGATGGACGAGATTGAGCACGTCGCGGAACTCAACGTCGTCGCCTACTTGGTCTGCCTGTAGCTGTCGGGCCGCAGGTCGTATACGCTCAGCACGCTCCCGTGGCGGATGAACAGGCGGCCCTCGGCGATTGTGGGGCTCACCCACAGTTCCTTCGTGCCGACAACGGGTGTGAACGTGCTGACGAATTCGAAGCCGTCCGGCGCCGGTTTGGCGATGGAGACCTTCGGCGTCTTGCAGTGGCGCTCGCCGCCCTCCATATAGTACACCAACCCATTGGCGGCCACGATCGAGCCGTCGGCCATGCACGGCCGGGACTTCAGCCGCTTGCCCGTTTGGGCGTCGAAGCATACCCACGCGAGGGCTTTTCGCGTTCGGCGGCGGCCGCGGTTGTCTGTGTATTCCTGCTCCGTCTTGCCGATCATGAAGACCTTGCCGTCCAGGATCACTGCCTGGCTGATGCCGTTGACCTCCTTGGGCTTGGTGTCCCACAGCTCCCTGTAACTTCGTGCGTCCCGGGCGAGCCTAAACATCGTTACCCGTCCGTAGCCGTTCTTGCCGACCAGCAGGTAGCCGTCGCTGTAGGTCGGCGTGATGACCGTGCCCTGTCGGGTAGGAATGCTCCATAGCGTCTTGCCGGTCTTCGGTTCGAGGGCGAGGATCGCCCGCCATGCGTTGGCGACGATGATGCGGTTCTCGCCCTCGCCGGCCACGCTGATCGAGCAGTCGCCGGCGGAGAGGTCTCCCGGGCCCGGGTCGGCCGTCCAGGCCGTCTCGCCCGTGCGCTTGTTCAGCGCGACGACGGGAGGCGTCTTCTCATCCTTGGCCCGGAGCGTGAAGGCCACCACGTCGCCAATGACCATGGGGGATTCGTTGTATCCCCATCCCTGGGGTTCGCCGCCGAATCGCTTGTGGCCGTCGACGTGCCAGAGCTTCTTGCCGGAGGCCGCGTCGAGGCAGTAGACGGATCGCTCGTCTTTCTTCCCGCTGGAGAAGATCACCAGCCCGTCGGTCACTGTCGCCGTGGAGCGGGTGCCGTCGAACCGCATCTGAAACTCCGGCCCATAGGGGCGCTTCCACTTGAGCTTCCCGTCGATCGTGAAGGCGAACAGATGCCCCATCGGCGCGCCGCCAAGGCAGTAGACCGTCTCATCCACGACCGTAGCCGAGGCCCACCCCGGCCCGAGCTTGTCGTACTTCCACAGCAGCTTCGGTCCTCCCTCGGGCCACTTGGCCAGCAAGCCGGTGGCGGGATAGATCCCGTTGCGGTTCGGGCCGCGGTAGCCGCCAGAGTTGCCGCCCCGCGCTTCGGCGCACAGGCATCCGAACGCCAACAGCACTGCGATGTGCGACACCCGCATCTTCTTCTCCTTCCCGACCGGCCGATGGTTCTGTCCGTTGGATAGAAGCCATGGCGCGATCGGTTGCTTCCGGCCCTTCATCGAAGCGTAGGGTTAAACACCATAGACTTCGACAGCGGACCGGATCAGGCTGGTGATCCAGGAATCCGGCCTATGGTTTGTGTGTGTGACAGCGAACGGAAACAGCCCATGAGAGATATTTCGGTCACGTTCTTGGCGACAGCATCCCTAGCCGGGCTCATGTCTGGCCCGACGGCCGTGACGGCTTGGGGCGGCGAGGCCCGACTGATCGCGGAGGATACGCCCTGGCGCGTCCACTTGGTGTGCCGACGGCAGGACCGGCGTCGTAGGAGTCCTCCTACCTATACCGCGCCCCCGCCGGCAGACTGGGCGCAGCTGGGCTTCGATGGCAGCGGGTGGGGCCGGTATAGCGTTGATCTGTTCGAGGCCGTCGGGGGCTACGGGTTCGGCCAATTGCCCGATAGGGCTATGCTGTCCCTGCGCACGCAGTTCGGCGTCTCGGACCCGGCAAAGGCGAGGGATCTGAAGCTGGCCCTGTCCTACCGCGGCGGGGTCGCCGTGTACGTCAACGGCCGGGAGATCGCGAGGCAGCACCTGCCTGCAGGCAAGCTCGCGGCCGACGTCCTGGCGGAGGCATATCCCGAGGAAGCGTTCCTCGACCCGGAAGGGAACCCTCTGCGGAACAACGAGCGGGCCCTGAAGGCCTGGCGCGACCGGTACGAGCGGCGCATCCGACGCCTGACCGTAGCCGTGCCGGCCGATGCCCTCCGGCGCGGCGCAAACGTGCTGGCGATCCGTCTGCACCATGCACCGGTCGAGAACGTGCGCCTGGGCCGCCATACTGAATGGAGCACGGCGGGCCTGTGCGACATCTCGCTGGTCAACACCAGCGGAGAGGGCGTCTCCGCCTGGAGCGACGCGATCGGGAAGGTCACGATCTGGAACGCTACGCCGATGGACACGGTCGCCGTCACGCCGGGCAAGTTCCGGGCCGGCTTCCTCTGGTGGGGCGTGACAATCACGCCGGCCGGGCTGGCGCGCGGCAATCCGTTCGCGCCGCTTCAGCCGATCCGCACCGTCGCGCCGCGCGGGGGGACGTGCTCCGGACAGGTCGTCGTGACCTCGACGCGCCCGATCCAGGGGCTTCGCGCCGAGGTCGGAACGCTCCGGCACGTGCGCGGCCGCGAAATCCTCCCGGCCGAGGCCGTCCGAGTGCGGTTCGCGACCCAGGGCGAGGGCGAGTCGTACTGCAATGGTCTCATGCCCGCGCCGGCCGAAGGCGCCTCCGTCCAACCGGTGTGGGTTCTGGTGGACGTACCCCGGGAACAGGCGCCGGGCTGGTATGTCGGCACGCTTTGCCTGGCGCTTGCCGGCCGCGTGACGTGCGTGCCCGTGCAGGTGCTGGTGTCCGGATGGACCGTTCCCGACCCGAAGGACAATGCCACGCTCGTCAGCATGTACCAGTCGCCGGACACATTGGCGGAGCACTACCGGGTCGACTGGTGGTCCGACCGCCACTTCGAGCTGATAGAGAAGTCGATGAGGTCGATGGCCTCGATCGGCAACGACGTGCTTCTCGTGCCGGTCATCCTCGACAACTACCTCCACCACAAGCATGGCCTCGTCCGCTGGGTGCGTCGGGGCAAGGGCTTCGAGCCGGAGTTCTCGGCGCTGGAGCGATACCTTGACGTGCATACGAAGGTCTTCGGCAAGCCCAAGATCGTCACGCTCAGCATCTGGAAGCACGACTTCGGCTGCCGGACATGGTTCCGGGGCATGAAACGCGACGAGGTCGCCCCGTGCTTCGTGACGGAGCTCGACCCGGCGACCGGGAAGATGACGCCTCTCAAGGCGCCGCATTTCGGCAAGCCAGGCAGCGAGGCGTTTTGGAAGCCGATGCTCCAGGGCGTCCGCCGCATCGTGAAGGCCCGCGGCGGCGACGAGCGATTCGTGCTGCTCGGCGAGGCGTTCGACAGCCGGCCGCTGGAGTATGTTCCGAAGTTCTTCCAGAAGATCGCCCCCGGTATGCGATGGCAGATCTACGCCCACTGGGTCCGCGAGCCGGCGACCGTGGACGGGAAGCTCACCGCCCTGGGCGGCCTTGAGACGGGCTTCCGCATCAACCCCAACAACGGCGGGCTGCCCGAGTTCGACCGCGACTGGCCGGATGTGCCCCAACGGGACTTCTACCTCGCCCAGGTCCAGCGGGTCGGGATTCACTACGACTCCTCGCCGCTGTCGTACCGTACAGTCATGCGGACGAGCGGCACGATCGCGCGGATCGGCCTGGACTTCTGGCCGCTCTTCGAGATCGATGGGCGCCGTCGAAGCTACTACGGCTCGCCGCCCAATGAAGGCTGGCTGTGGCGAGGCCACTGCCCAGCCCTGACCTCCCCCGGCCCCGAAGGCGCCGTGCGGACAACGCGGGGCCAGATGCTTCTGGAGGGGCTTCAGGAAGCGGAGGTACGCATCGCGCTAGTCCGCGCGAAGCAGAAGGCCTCGTCCAGGATGGTTGAGCGGATCGACGCGTGCCTGGCCCGGCGCGCCGAGGCCGACCTGGTCGGCAAGACGCTCTCACAGGCGATGATCAGCATGGACCTGTTCGGCATCGCGGCGCGCGAATACGCCCTGGCGGCGGAACTGGCCAGGGAGACGCGCGAAGGTGAATGGTCCGCCCCGCCTTCGGTCGAAGGAGCGTCGCGATGATCCGGTCCCGCGACGGCCGTGTCTTCTCGCCGCGGTCAGCCGCCATCCATCACGGCGCGGCGCACGGCAACGGTGCGCCCAAGTGCATGCTGACGGCGGCGCTGCTGGCAGCGGCGCTTCTGGCCTCGCCGGCCCCCGCGTTGATCAACCCCGACTACACCGTGGTCGACCTGGTGGACGACAGCAGCGTGGTGCTCATCTTGCGAGCTATGGCGCCCAGGGACGGCCGGATGACCGCCGAAGTCGTCGAGGCCCTGGTCGGCAAGGCGCCCGGACAGAAGATGCTGACGTTCAACTTCCGGGACCCCGAAGGCTCAGCCGCCGTCAAGCTGCGCAGCGCATTCAGCGGCGCCAACGCCGCCACGGCGGTATTGTGCATGCGGCAAAAGACGGAGGAGGACAAGCCGGTCGGAGCGCTGGAGATCGGCATGACCTGGTTTGGGCTGACCAAGGGCGGCGAGAAGAGCGCATGGACACTTGGGGCCGACCCGAGGGACCTGGAGACGGTCTGGGGGGGCAGCGCCCGGCGCCTGATCCCCGCAATCCGGTACGTGCTCAGCGATCCCGCGGCCGAGTTCCCCGTCGCCTCGACGATGGCTTGGGGCAAGGACCTGCCTCTCGGGAAGCTGCCCGGCAAAGCCCATGGGTGCCTCGTGACGACCGATGGCGTCGTGTTGCTCTGTGACGGCGGGGACCGTGTCTACCGGCCCGGCGAGAAAGGCAAGCCGCCGCAGGATGTGACGGACAGGCTGGCCCTGGCCTGCAAGTCGCGGGCGATGGCGGCGGGCGACTTCAACGGGGACGGCCGGCTCGACCTGGCGTCCTGGGATGGCGCCCGGCTCCGGCTCGTGTTGCGGAGGAAGGACGGTACGTTTGCGGCGCCCACCGCAGGGCACGCGCTGCCCCGGTGCCGGTCTCTCACCGCGATGGGCAGCGCTCTGGTGGCCGGCGCCGACGACGGCGTGACCTTGCTGACGCCCAACGCTCAGGGCGGGTTCACCGTCCGCCGATTGCCCGGCGAGGCCGGGGCGTGCACCGTCGCGGATTTCAACGGCGATGGTAGGGCCGACCTCGTGCAGGCCTCAGCGCAGGGGCTGACCTTCCACGCCGGCCGACCCGAAGCGGGGGCATTCGCGCCGCCGGTCCGATCGAAGGTCGCCGTGATGAAGGAGCCGATCGCGCTCGTTTGCGGCGACTACGACACGGACGGCCAACTCGACGTCCTGGTCGCCGGCGACGGCGGGATTGTCCTCCTCAGCTGCGACGATGGCCGCTGGACGGACATGATGCCCCAAACGGGTGAACTCGCCGCCGCCATGGGGGCCGGCCGCGGGCAGGGCCGCTTCGTCGCGGCGTCTTCCAGCGACGTCAACGGCGACGGCAGGCAGGCCGTAGCGTTGTTCCAGGCGGGGGCCGCCCCCGGCCTGTTCTTCAATCGCGGCTTCGCCTGTTTCGGAATCGCGAGGAGCCTGATGTTCTCCCGGGCGAAAGGAACTGCCGTCCAAGCACTCGGTGGGGGACAGACGACCGGGGTCCTGCACGACCTCAACGGCGACCTGACGCCCGACCTGCTGGCGGTCGATCCGCAGCAGAACGTCTGGGTGATCTACGGCCAGCCCAGGCGGACGCGGCGATTCTGCCTGACCGTCGAAACGGGGACCAAGGGTCCTTTGACCGTAACGGCTTCCCTCGGCAAACGCCCTTTGGGGATCCGGGTCGTCCGCCCCGGGCGGCCCACCACAATTAGCCTGCCCAGGGCCGGCAAGGTGACACTAAGCTGGAAGAACGCGGACGGAACGGCCGAGACACGCAACGTTGTCGTGACAGGCCCGGTTCGCGCATCGCTGTAGGAGTTCGCGTAGACGTGTCGACCCATCCGGCGCTACTTGCGGACACCCCGCGTTCTCTGTGCGTTCCACCGGATGGTCTTGCCGTCCCACGTGACCACACGGGTGCCCACGACGAGTGACTTGCCACTGGCCCTGACCTCGACGTGCCGGCCGTCGGGGCTCAGGCGAACGACATGGTAGGTGGTCCCGTCGGCGGCGATCTTGTCGGCAGCGACCGTCTGGAACTCCGCGCGCGGCAGGCCTGCGCCGGGGCCGGCCATCACCACCGCGACCTCGGCGCCCTCCGGGCCGGCGAAGCACACAGCCAGGCCCGTGCCCGCGACGGTCAGCAGGCCCGAGCCGTCGTCCTCTGCCTGGTAGTGTTCGACCTTGCCCTTCATCCGGCCGAAGCTCAGCACCCGCCCCTTGCCCAGAAGGAGCACCGGTCCCGGGGCGGGCTTGTGATAGCCGCGCGGCCCGCCGCCGGCGTAGACGGTCACCACCACGTCGTCGGCGTCCTTCCATCGATTGCGGAAGAGGAAGTAGTTGTGGATCGAGTCGTGCAGCGCTCTGGGCAGGAGCTTGCCGGGGTTGACGGTCCTGACCCCGCCGTCGACGATCGGCCAGTTCACCAGCGCGTAGATGCACTGGTGGGGGTACATGATTGCGTCGTAGACCTTCGCCTCGCCGGGCTCGACGAAGCTATGGTACGTCCACGCCATGGCCGCCGCGTAGCGGTCCGGCACGGCGCCCATGCCGATGGAAAACTCGCCGCTGTGACTGATCATCGGCGCGCGGGCATACAGGTCGTGGCCCCCGTACGGGCCACGCGACGGGATGTGCGCCCGGCCCTTGACCGGCACGATCTCGTAGACCCACCGCAACGAGAGGTATTGGCCGTTCGGCCGGGGCGAGATGTAGTCCTGCCCGGCCGCGGTCTTCATCGACTGGAGCAGCGGCGTGATGCCCGTGGTGGATGCGATCCGCCCGGGGTGGATGTTCTCGGCGAACCAGCCGTGGTCGCCGAACGCGCGGGTCAGTTGGGTCAGCAGGCTCTGGTCCAACTGCTTCATCAGCGTTTCGATGCGCTCAGCGTCGGCCCCGTCGTCGCCTTGGATCGCCAGCACGGCCATGCCCGCTCCGCCGATGGCCGCCCCGGCATGGTTGGAGCCCGGCGGGTAGCCGACGCCCTTGCAGAGAAACTCCAGCGTGATCGGCTTGCCGCCGTTACCGGCGAGGCTCCGGGTGTTCTGGGCGAGGATCTCCTTCACGACCCGGCGGCGAAATCCCACCGGCCAGGCGCCGTGACAGAAGTCGTACGCCATGGCGACGGCCTGCATCACGATGCCCATGCGGAAGCCCGTGCCCGGACGCTTCCAGGCGTAGCGCTCGTCGCGATCGGGCTGGCCTTCGAGGAGCTTCTCCAACTGCTTGTGGGCCGCGTCCGCGTATCGCTTCTCGCCCGTCAGTTGGTACAGCAACCCGTTGCCGGCCGGGTGGAAGACAGTGAACGCCCCGACCGGAAGCGACTTCATGCCCTTGGGCCCGACGTTACGGGTCGGGTGCGGGTTGTATTCGATATCGAGCCGATCGTGCCCCAGTAGCTTCTTGAGCCGCTCGACCATCACCTTGCCTTGCGGCGTCTGTGCCTTCTTCCGCAGGGCCGGCACGTCGGCGGCGCGAAACAGCAACCGCGGATGCTCATTCGGCTTCACAGGCGTCCATCCCTTGACCGGCGCCGGCCAGGGACCCTCGGACTCAGCGGGCGCCCCCTCCGCGGCCGCCATCCAAAGGCAGCAACAGAGGATCACGTGCAGATGTGAGCGATCCATGGACGCCTCCTTCGCGCATAGAGCTAAGCAGTTCGCTGCCGGAATGCTACCATGCAGCATCGGCCACTCCCAGTGGCCAGTCGCGTGCCGCTCTTGCCCGAGCGCAGCACGGGATCCAGGGGCGACAGTCGGACAGGTACGATGCGTACAGGCCGGGCAAGCCCCGAGCCACCGCACGAAAACGGATCGGTCTTGGCACAGCCAACAACCTGTAGCTCTTGTAGGTCAGAGACAAGGCCGCCTTCCGGGGGCGTCCAGCTACTTCCTCCGCTTGAGGTCGCGGATCTGCTTTTTGAGCGCGTCCCTCTGGGCCTCGATGTCCTTGAGCTGCTTCGTTAGGGTCGCCCCTTCGGTGCTGGCGGCGAACTTCTCCTTGATCTTCGCGTCGATGGCCTTGCGGGCGTCGTCGCGGGCCTTGGGGGTCGCGGCCGTCTGCTCGTCGTACACCTTGCGGTAGGCCTTCTCGGCCTCCTTGTAGGCGGTGTACTGGGGCATGGCGCGGGCAGCTTTGTCGAGCGCGGCGGAGGCATCCCGGTCTATCGGGGAATCTCGATTGCCTTGTCCTTGACGTTGTGCAGCTTCAGCCAAGCTGTGACCAACTCACGATCGGCCACCCAGAACAACGTCCGGCGCTCGGCCTCGGGCACGTCAGTCGCCTTGCGGATGAGCAGCTTCGTGTCCACCGTCCCCTGCCGTTTGTCGATCACGGGGTGCTTCTCGTCGGGCCATGGGATGATCTGGTACGCCCCGTCCTTGTAGCGGAAGGCGTGCCACTTCATGCCCAGCAGCTCCTCGATGCTGCGAGGGTGGATCAGGTACCCCGATGCGGGATCCACCTGCCGGAGCTTCAGCGGGCCGTCCGTCGGGTGGCCCTTCTCCGGCATGCGCAGCGTCAGCGCCTTGTCGATGAACAACGTCAGGTAGTCCCAGATGCGAAGGACGCTCATCGTACCCTTCGGCACGGGCTTGCCCCAGCCCTTGGAGCCGTGACCGTCCCCATAGCTGCCGTGGCCCACGCCGAAGCCCACCACCTGGTG
>CBFCZU010000024.1:0-27401 GCA_965602635.1 uncultured Planctomycetales bacterium
GGTGGTTAGAGGTAAGATAATGCCGTTCATGCATCCATTGTTGTTCTGGGGAGGGGCAGCGGCGGTCTCCACGCCCGTCATCATCCATCTGCTCAACCGCAGGCGGTTCAGGGTCTTGGACTGGGCGGCGATGAAGTTCCTGCTGGAGTCGGTGCGCAGGAATCGTCGCCGCATCCGCCTGGAGGAGCTGATCCTGCTGGTCCTGCGCTGCCTGGCGATCTTCCTGCTGGCGGTGGCGGTGGGGCGGTTCCTGGGCTGCGCCGGCTCGGGCGTGCCCCTCGTGGGGCACCGGGCGGCGATGGCCCACGTGTTCATCCTCGACGACAGCGTCTCGATGGGCCAGAAAATCGGCGACACCACAGCCTTCCGCAAGGCCGTCGGCGACCTCGAGGAGATGATCGAGCGGATCAAGAAGGAGCACAGCAGCGACCGGGTGGCGATCCTGCTGACCAGCCGGGTCGGGGAAGCCGAATCGTTCGCCCGGCTGAAGACGAGCGCCGAGCTGGTCTCGCCCGGCGGGTGGCTCAAGTCGCTGAGGCCGTCGGACACGGCGGCGCGCCTCGGGCGGGCGCTGACGGCCTGCCAGGACACCCTCAAGACCGAGGAGACCGGCAAGCGCGTGTACCTGCTGAGCGATTTCCGCCGCGCCGACTACTCCGACGAGCGCCTGGCGGGAATCCGCCGCGAGCTGAAGGCCCTGCAAGACGGCGGAGCGGAGCTGAGGCTCATGAGCTACGGCAGGGCGGCGGAGAACCTGACCATCGAGACCGTCGAGGTGCTCAACAAGCTGCCGATCTTGCATGTGCCGGTGACGGTGCGGGTATGTGTCCGCAACAACGGCTCGGAAGAGGCCGAGAACGTGACCGTGCGCTTCACCGGGCGGGGAGTGGACACGGCGGCGGCGGAGCTGCCGGTACGCACAATCAGCTCCATCGACCCGGGCGAGGAGAAGGTCGTTCAGGTCGATTACATGTTCCGCGACGTCGGCCCCGGGGTCATCGAGGCCAACCTGCTGGCCGACAACCTCCCCGGCGACAACGTCGCGCGGGTGGCGCTGGACGTCCGGGAGGCGCGGAAAGTGCTCATCGTGGACGGCGAGCCGGACGTCAGCGACGCGACCAACTCGGAGGCGTTCAACCTCGTAGGGGCGCTGGACCCCAACGCCGATCACGGATACGGAACTGCCGTTGACGTCGTCTCGGCCGAGCGCTTGGACGACGCTAGCTTCGCCAAGTACGACGCGGTGATCCTTGCCAACGTCCGAGACTTCCCCATGACGCCGGTGCCGGCCGAGGCCGCGCCCGACCGCCCCCCGACGACCATGCCCGACATGAGAATGGGCTACGGGCAGCTCAAGCCCCTCGAGGACTACGTCAGGGCAGGCGGCGGGCTGGCCATCTTCACCGGCGACCGCGTCCATCCGACCTTCTACAACGGCCCGCTCTACCGTAACGGGCTCGGGCTGCTGCCGCTGAAGGTCAAGCCCCCCGTCGGCGATGCGAGAAGCCGGATCAAGTACGTTCGGCTGCTGCGGGACAGCATCGCCAACCGCCCGGTCATGCGGTCGTTCTGGGGCTCCATGTCCCGATTCACTCAGATGTCGCGGTTCTACGCATTCACCCCGACCGAGGCGGCGATGCCCGTCGCGGCGGGCGACCTGGGCGAGGTGGAGATCCTGGGCAGGTTCGACAACACCGAGGGCACGGACCAGCACAGCCCGGCGTTCGTCAGCCGACGCTACGGGCAGGGGTGGGTGATGATGATTTGCTCGTCCGCCGACATCGAGTGGAGCGACTGGCCCAAGGACAGAACTTATCTGAGCTTCGTCAACGACATGCTGGATTACATCTCACGCCCCGGCGGGATGGACTTCACAGCTTCCGTTGGCCAGCCCATAACCCACGGCCTGGAGCGGGGCAGGCTGGGTGCTCGCGTGAGCCTCCAGACGCCGGCCTTTCCGGAGGAGGACGTGGTCACCCTGGAACCGCGCCCGACCGGGGCGGGGCGGGCGGTCAGCTACGAGAACACCCGCCATGCCGGGATCTACCAGCTCACGATGAGCCTGGCCGACGACACCAGGACGATGCTGTTCGCGCGCAACGTGGACCCCAGCGAGGGGCGGCTCGAGGTGGCCGACGAGCAGGCGCTCCGTGGGTTCATGCAGGCTGACTTCACCTACACCAACCGACTGGCGCTCGCCGCGGCCGCGCCGGCAACACTGGCCCAGCGAAGCGAATACTGGAAGGCCGCTCTGGCCGCGTTGCTCATGGTGCTCGCAGCGGAGGTCTTCCTGGGGCAACGCTTCGGCCACTATACCTAGGATCGGACTGAGGATTGACATGCCCCGCCTCCTCGGCGGGAAGAGAAGAGACAGACGGGCACATGGGAAGAGTTATGTCATGGCTGGTTGGGCTTGACGCGGGCGAGCTGGAAGGTGCCGACAGTTGGTTTCCGGCCTTTTCGGCCGCGTACAACAACTGGATCATTCTGGGGCTGTTCGTCGTCTTTGCCGCCCTGATTGCCCTGACCGTCATCAGCTACCTTCGGGAAGGCGACATCTCCCGGCGGGTAAAGCTCACCATCGCCGCCCTGCGGATCGCCGTGCTGGTGCTGATCGTCGCCGTGCTGTTCCAGCCCGAGCTGGTGCTGCGGTACAAGAAGAACCACTACCACACGGTGGCGGTGCTTCTCGACGACAGCCTTTCCATGTCGTTGAAGGACCGCTACGCCAAGGGGCCTGTCCGCCAGGCCGTTGCCGCCAAGCTCGGCGTGAGCGAGGCGACCCTTGAGACCCTCAGCCGCGGGGAGATCGTACGCCGGATTCTCGCCCGCCAGGGCGGCCCGCTGGCCGAGCTCTCCAAAGAGCATCGGCTCATGCTGCTGCGATTCTCGACCTCCCAGCCGGGGTCCGGCAAGTACGTCCAGCAGTTGGACATCGTGCCGTGTGGGGCGGAGTCGGGCCAGGAACTGGCCCAGGCGGAGGGGCAGATGGCCGACGCCCTCAAGAAGCTTGTCGGGCGCGGGTTCGAGACGAACCACTCCTCGGCCCTGCGCGGGGCGGCCAAGGCGCTTCAGGGCCAGCGGGTCGCCGGCATCGTGCTGGTCGGCGACGGGCAGTCCACCGGCGGCAAGGAGGCAGTCAACCGCCTGTCCTCGGCCATGGCGCACCTGCGCCAGCGAGGAATACGCGTCGCGACCGTCGCCGTCGGGGACGACGTCCCGCCGCAGAACGTGGCCGTGGTGGAGCTTCAGGCACCGGTCGAGGTGCGCCGCGGATCGACCATCGAGATGACCGCATTCCTGGCCAATCGCAACTGCGGCGACGAGTACGTCACGCTGACCGTCAAGCGGATGCCCGCCGCCGGGGGCAAGTGGGCCGACACCGGCGTCACCAAGCAGGTCCAGTTGGCGGGCGCGCCGGGCTCGGAGCGGAGCGAGCCGCAGGAGGTCAGCCTGCGAGTCGAGGCGGCCGACCTGGGCGAGTTCGTCTACAGGGCAGAGACCGAGCCCCTGGAGGCGGAGTTCTCCGCCGAGGACAACTACGCCACCGCCAAGGTCAAGGTCTCAGATGCCAAGATCAAGGTGCTGCTGGTCAGCGGCGACGGCGGATGGGAGTACGTCTGCCTCCGCCGCTTCCTGCTGAGGGCGCCCGACCGTTACGGCGTCAGCGTCTGGCAGCAGGACGCCGACAAGGAGTTCAACCAGGAGGCCTCCTCAAAGGACATGCGGCTGACGCACCTGCCGCGAACCCGGGCCGAGCTGTTCAAGTACGAGGTCGTCATCCTCTACGACCCGGACTACAGGGAAGGCGGGTTCGACGCGAAGTTCGTGGCCATGCTGGACGATTTCGTGGCCTACTATCACGGGGGGCTGTGCTACATCGCCTCCAACAAGCACAGCGATCTGAACCTCACCGGCACGGAGGACGTCTTCAAGCCGCTGGTGTACCTGCTGCCCGTGTTGCTTGACCGACAGTCGCTGAACATCGCCGAGCGGATCCACCAGGCCGAGCCCGTCGCCCACAAGGTGGTCCCGACCGGCGCCGGGCAGGACCACGCGTCGATGCGCTTCGGCAGGAACGCGTCCGAAACGCTGGGAATCTGGGACCTGCTGCCGGGAGTGTACTGGTGGCACCCGGTCCGGAAGCTCAAGCCCCTGGCGACCACCCTGGCGGTGAGCAGCGACCGGACGGCCGTCACCACCGCCGGGTCCACGCAGAGGACGCCGCTCATCGCCGTGCAGTACTACGGGAAGGGGCGGTCACTCTACATGGGCTTCGACGAGACCTGGCGATGGCGGGCACTTTCCGAAGGCGTGTACTATCGCAAGTTCTGGGCCAACCTGGTGGACTTCCTCGCCGCCGGCAGGTTCCAGAAAAAGCGCGTCATCATCAGCGCCGGGGCGGACCGGTTCGCCGTCGGGGAGGACGTTACGATCACCGCCGAGGTTTATGACCCGCAGTACAAGCCCCTGGCGGACGAGACCTTCAACATCACCATGATCGACACAGCCACCGGCGAGCCGGAGACCATCACGCTGGACCGAAAGGCGGAGGCCACGGGCGCCGAGAACAAGAGCGGGACCCCCGGCGTGAAGAAGGACGAGTCTCTTCCCCCGGGCCACTACCGCAAGAAGCTGACGCTGAAGAAGGAAGGCACGTTCCGGCTGACGGCCAGGCAGGACGACCCGGCGTACAAGAACGAAGTGGCCGAGAAGATAATCCGCGTGGCCCTGCCGGCGGAGGAGTTCAAGCACCCCGAGGCCGACCCGGCGAACCTCAAGACAATCGCCTCGGAGGGGCGGTTCCTGGACATACAGGACAGCGACGCCCTGCCCGCTCTGGTGGCCGCCAAGCCGATGACGGTTTACAACGACGTGCCGCATTCGTTGTGGGATTCACCGCTGACGATCGTGCTGATTGTCTCGCTGCTCGCGGCTGAGTGGATCTGCCGGAAGAAATACAACATGGCCTGACCGGCCCGCCGACGGCGAGGCTGAGTTCGGAGAAAGCGATGCCGCTGGGAGATTTGGTGACGGCTGCCGTTCGCAGGAGGCTCTTGGCCCTGAAGGCCGCGCTGCGGGCCCACCTGGTCGGAAGGGGGCTGGCGCTGGTGCTGATCGCGCTGGTGGCGGGGGTGTTCTTCTCGTTCGCCGTGGACCGCAAGCTGGACATGGAGCGCGCCCAGCGGGCGGTGATCCTGGCGGTGGCGCTGGCGGGGGTCGGGTACGTCATGTGGCGCTTCCTGCTGCGCCCGCTGGGCGTGCCCCTGGATGCCGAGGAACTGGCCCTGGTTTTCGAGCACCACTACCCGGAGCTTGGCGACCGCCTGATCAGCACGTTGCAGTTCTCCCACTCTGACGTCGAGCGGCTGGGGTCTTCGGAGGGGCTTGTCCGCGAGGTCGCCAAGCAGGCCAACGCCATGGCCGAGGGGCTCGACTCCACCGCCCCGCTGGAGGGGCGTGAGACCTGGCGGCGGCTGGGCATCGCGGCCGCGGCCGTTGCCGTCCTGGCCACCTTCAGCATCCTCCGGGCCGAGGACATGGGACCGTGGTTCCAGAGGAACATCCTCTTCCGCGACATCGATTATCCCCGCGAGACCTACCTGAGGGTCGAGGTCGAGCCGGGATTCGAGGTCGTCAGGGGGGGCAGCATCACGGTGACCGTCACCGCCGACGACGAGCACGTCGTGCCGGATGAGGTGATCTTCCACAAGAAGTTCCCGGGGCTGGGCATCGAGCGGGAGGCGGTGCGGGCCGACGAGGCCCGGTCCAACGTGTTCGTCAAGACGTTCGGTAACATCACCGAGCGTCTGGAGTTTCGCGTCACCGGCAACGACCACACCACCGAATGGTACGAGGTGAGCGTGGTCGATCCGCCGGAGCTGGTGAGCCTGCACTTCACGATCACCTATCCTGGATACATGGACCGGCCGAAGGCGGCCGTCTCCGCCCAGCACGGGGTGGTGTCGATCCCACCGGGCAGCCGGCTGACCATGGCAGGCAGGGCCAACAAGGACCTGGCCTCTGGCGGACTGCTGCTGGACAGCCGGCCGGTTGCGCCCGAGCAGGGATGGCTGGAGGTGGAGGATGTCGCCGACGCGGACGGCAAGACGAAGCGCCGCGGGGTGAAGGGCTTCCTGCAACTTGCCGACCGGGTGAAGGCCCAGTCGCTGACGCTTCAGATCAAGTTGCAGGACGCGCGCGGGATCACCAATCCCCGGGGCGCGGTGTACATTCTGCGCATCGAGCCGGACAACGCCCCGTCGGTGCACGTTGACCGCAAGGGCGTCCGGGGCGACATCAGCACGCGGGCGATGCTGCCGCTGGTGATCCAGGTGCGCGACGACCACGCCGTCAGCGGCATCGAGGTCACTGTGGCGACGACCCCGCCGCCGTCCGGATCGGCCGAGGACGGGACCGAGGAGGCGGAATCGCGCCCCACCAGCCCGGCGGCGACCACCCAGCCGGCCGAGCGGACCTTCGTCGTGCCCGACGTGCCGACCGGCGAGCGCCACGTCAACGTGCCCTACACGGTGGACCTCGAACCGCTCAAGCTCGTCGTCGGGCAGTTCGTCCGCGTGCAGGCGGCGGCCGTTGACTCGCTGCCGAAATCCTTCGACGGGCCGAACCGCGCCACCAGCGCCGTGCACACCTTCAAGATCGTCAGCGACGAGGAGCTGCTCAGGGAACTGCTCCGCCGGCAGCAGGAAATCCGCGATGCCTTCCGCAGGGCCGTGGACATGCAGGCGGCCGTGCGCGACCGCGTCCGCGCTGTCAGCGATCACCTCGCCCGCGGGGGGGGCATCGACCCGGAAGTCCGGCGCAGGCTCAACCTCTCCGCCAAGGACCAGCTCAGCATCGCCAAGCAATGCAGCGTGACCGCCCAGCAGGTGCAGGAAGTGCTCGACGAGATCGTCGCCAACCGCATCGGCACGCCGCTTCAGGAGCGCAACCTGGCCGCAAAGATCATTCGCCCCCTGGAGGACATATCAAAAAAACCCATGTCCGACCTCGCCGTGTCGCTGGCTCGTGCGTCTAAGCAAACAGATGTCGGCGCCCTAGGGGAGTTCAGCGCCAGAAGGGCTGAAATCCTGAACGGCTTCCACAGTCGCCTGGAGAGCATTTACAAGCAGATGGAGAAGGAGCGGAGCCGGCAGGAGCTGGTCAACTGGCTCAAGAGAATCCTGGGCGACAGCGAGGAAGTGGACCGAATCATCCAGGAGCACCTGGATGAGCGGAGCGGCGAAATCTGGGACGACGACAAGCCGACCCGTTGAGACCGGCCGGGGCGGGCCGGGAGGCAGCGAGGCATCCAAGCCGCCGTGCCTGGAATGACAGGAGCATGAAAATGAAAGCCGACAAAGCGTGGGTGACGGGAGTTCTGGTCGTCCTGGCAGGGGCTATGCTGCTGGTCCTGCCGGCTGCCGGGCAAGATCCCGGCGACGCGGACAAGAAAACCTCCGTCGATACCGAGCTGGTTTACAAGCAGGAGCGGATCAAGAAGGAGCTCCGCAAGCTCACCGCACGCATGCTGGAGGTGGCGGACCTGCTTGCCGAGTCCGAGCCTGTCGCCGCCAAGGCCATTCGCCAGGCCGTTCAGAAGGCCAAGGGCGCCGACATAGAAGGCGACATGGACAAGGTCATGGATGAGCTGACCAAGGGCCTGCTGGTGATGGCTGGCACCAAGCAAAAGGACGTGGTGGAAAACCTGCGCAAGGTGCTTCGCGCCCTCCAGTCCGATCCCACCGAGCTGAGCAGCGCCGCCCAGATTCGCGAGTGGGAGAAGACGCTCGAGGGAATCAAGAAGCTGAAGAAGGACGAGGAGGCGCACGAGAAGAAGTCGCGCCTGGCGGCGAAGGGCGAGGAAGTCGCCCGGCGCCTGCGCGAGCTGGGCGAGCAGTACCGCGACCTGATCGAGCGCCAGAAGCAGATCCTTGCCGAGACCAAGAAGCTTCCGGACGCCGCGACCGCCGCCGGCAAGCTGGCCAAGGCCCGCGCCGAGCTTCGAGAGATCATTGCCGACCAGACCAAGCTCAAGAAGGAGACGGCCGAGTCCACCGTCGGCAAACTCCTGCTGACGGCTGGAAAACAGCGCGGGCTCGGCGCCCGGGCGGGCGAACTGGCCGGCGAGCTGGACAAGCTCGCCGCCGATCCGGGCGTGGGCAAGGCCCTGGGCAAGGCCGGCGTCAAGAGCGGGGCGATGAAGGCGGCGGCCGGGTCCGTCCAGAGCGGCGCGGGCGAGATGGGCAAAGCCGCCGGCAGACTGGATGCTACCGACGCCGGCGGCGCCGGCGGGCATCAGGAACGCGCGCTCGGCGACCTGAAGGCGGCAGAAAAGGCACTGACAGAGGCGATCGGCAAACTTGCCGCCGGAACGAAGGCCGGCGCGCTCGCCAAGAAGCAGAGCGGCCTGGCGGGTGAGGCCGGCAAGCTCGCGGCCGCGCTTGACAAGGCGCTTAGCGATGCCGGCCTGGGCCAGTCCGGCTCATCCGGGCAGTCCGGCCAGAAGCTCCAGCGTGCCGCCGGGCACATGGCGACCGCGGCCGAGAAACTCCAGGAGCAGGCAAGGGACCCCGCAGCCGAGGCCGAGAGGCGAGCCCTGGCCGAGATGGAGGAAGATGCCCGCAAGCTCGGGGAGCTGGCCAGGAAGATCGCCAAAGAGGCCAAGGAGATCGATCCCAAGAAGGACCTCAAGCCCGGACAGGACAAGACCGGGCGCGAGGCGCGGCAGCTCGCCAAGAACATGGGCGCCAAGTCGTCCGATTCGGGCAAGCCCACTCCCGGACAGAAATCGGTCTCGGGAGCGGCCGGATCCATGGGTCAGGCCTCCGGCAAGCTCGGGCAGGGCGACGCCGGCGGCGCCAACGAGGACCAGAAGCGGGCCGTCAAGCAGCTTGGCGACGCCGAGAAGGAGCTCGCCGAGGCCATAGACAAGGCCAGGAAGGACATGCAGAATGAGGCCCTCACCCAGATCGACCAGATTCTGCGCGGCATCCTGGAGGCCCAGCGAAAACTCACCAAGGACACCACTGAGCTCCACGCCGGCAGGAAGGGGCAGGAGTACGACAGGCTGGAACTGGGCAAGCTGGCCGACCTCTCCGACGGCGAGGGCGAGCAGGGCGAGAAGGTCGGCAAAGTGCTCAAGATGGTCAAGGACGAGGGCACCACTGCGGTGTTCCCGTTGGTGCTTGACGAGACCAAGGCCGAGCTGGCGAACGTGCAGAAGCTGCTGGCCCAGAAGAAGGCCGGTCCGTTGACTCAGTCGATTCAGAAGGAGATCGAGAAGAACCTCGAGGAGATGATCGAGGCGCTTCAGAAGGAGATACGCCGCCGTAAGGGTGGCGGCGGTGGCGGCGGCGGCGGCAGGCCGCCGCTGGTGCCGCCCGTGGCCGAGCTGAAGATGCTCCGCACGCTCCAGCGCCAGATAAACAGGCGGACGCTGACGCTGGACGCAGCAAAGCGCGGCGGCAGCGCCGCCGGGATCGACATGAGGCTGCTGCACAAGATCGTTTCCGATCGCGAGAAGAGACTGGCCGAAATGACCAAGACGCTGAATGAAAAAACTTCGCGGGGTCGGCCTTCCGCGCCGGTCCGGCCGATGTAGAATATACGAAGTGCAATAAAGAGGATCGCAGCCATGACCAGCAAGAGACTGTTTAGCGCGACGTTGGTGGTCCTTCTGGGCTGGACGTTCGCCTCGGCGCAGGGCCTCGGGCGAGACGCGGGCGGGCCCGTGGTGGGAGAGCCGACGGTCGGTGAGACGATCACCCCCGAGGAGATGGAGAGATTCATCGCCGAGGCTAGGCAGCGCCGCCTCAGCCTGGAGCGCAAGCAGGTGGCCGCCGAGATCCAGCAGGGGCTGGTGATCGACCCGAGCAAGATCGACGCCGCCGTCAAGGACCTCTCCCAGGGCGCCCGGAACACCTCGGCCGACAACGCCGAGCGCATCTGCAGGGCGTTCTCCCTGGTGGACCGGCGGTTCGGCAAGGCCTGGGCACTGCTCCAAAGCGGCAACAACAAGGACGCCGCCCAGGCGTTCAAGCCCCTCATCAGCGCCCGGGACACCAGCTATCTCGCCGCGGCCAAGCGGTTCTGCTACGCCGAGGCGCTGGCCGGTATAGGGCGGAACGAGGACGCGGTCGATGCATACACCGACCTGGTCAAGGCCATGCCCGACAGGTTCAGCTTCTCGTCGCTGGCGCTGCTCAAGGCCGGACGAACGTACGAGCGGATGCACCGGCGGTACTACGCCATGACGCTCTACAACCTGTGGGTGGAGAGCTTCGGGCTGCTGGACACGGAAACGGCCAAGGAGCTTGCCAAGCGGGCCGACGAAATCGCCGCCGATTACAATGATCCCCTTGGCACGCTGTCGGGCAAGATGTCCACGGTGGCCGACAGGCTCGCAGCCGTTGACAGCGGGCGGGGCACCCAGGAAAAGCAAAAAGAGATCATCGCGATGCTGGACGACCTGATCGCCACCGCCGAGGAATGCTGCTCGGGCTCCGGACAGGCCCAGGGCAAGTGCAGCAAGTGCGGCAAGGCCGGCTGCCAGGGCGAGTGCCAGGGCGGCGGCAAGGGCAGCGGCGAGGGCAGCGGCAAGGGCAGTGGCAAGGGCAGCGGCTCAGGCCCGGCCTCGGGCATCGGCATCCCCTCATCCCCGGCCACCGTCAGCCGGCTGGTCACCGGCGCTACCGTTCGGCCAAGCGGGCTCAGCGAAGTCCGCCCCTCAGACGGCTCCGACGACTGGGGCAAGATGGCCCCCAGGCAGCGCGAAAAGCTGCTCGAGACCTTCAAGGAGACCATGCCCGAGCGGTACCGCGAGATGATCCGCGATTACTATAAGAGACTGGCCTCCAACGAAGGCTAGCATCTACCAAGCTGGCGGTGCGCTGGCCTTGTCCCAAAGGGCTGTGACAACGTGGCTGGTTGCACTTCTGGCCGCCTGGGGGACGGCGGGCGGGGCCGCGCCGCCTCCACCCAAACCGCCCGCGCCGCAGATCAGCACGGTCGAGGGGGACAGCTTCGAGGGCCGGCTGGTCGCCATCGCCAACAGCCAGGCCGCCTTCCAGGTCAACGGGCAGCGCCGCGCCGTGTCCCTGCGCGACCTCTTCGTCATCAGTCTGGCGCCGCACGAGGAGCTGATGGCCCGCCCGGGGCGGAAGGTGGTCGTCCTGGCCAGCGGCGGGATGCTCGCCGCCGAGAGCCTCTCCGCCGGCGGGGGGAAGATCATCCTCTCCGGCGGGCTGGCGCGGGCCGAGGTCGAGATGTCGTCGGTTTCGCTCATCTACCTGCCCGGGCCCAGGGAGCGCCCCGACGCGCTGGCCAAGATGTATAAGGAAATCCGCCTCGACCGCGCTGCAGCAGACTACCTCATCGCCCTCGACGAGAAGGGCAAATGGGTCCGCGTTTCCGGCGCACTGAAGAGCGCCGACGCCGAGAAGGTCGTCTTCCAGTATAAGAAGGCCGACCGCACCATCAGGACCTCGTCCGTGCGAGTGATTCAGCTCGCCCGGATCCCGGGCAGGAAGACCCCCCCGATCGGCAGCCTGGTGGGCAAGGACGGCTCGATCCTGCCTTTCTCCGCGATCGAGTATGTGGGCGCGAAGCTGTCGGTGACGGCCGAGGGCGTTTCCGATCTGGCGGTGAAGCTATCCGACGTGGCGGAGATACGATTCAACTCCGACCGCAGCGTTTACCTCGCCGATCTGGAGCCGGCGAAAGTTCTCCAGGTCGGCATGTTCGACGTGGTCTTCCCATTCCGCAAGAACCGCAGCACCACCGGTGGGCCCCTCCGCCTGGGGGGGCAGACCTACGCCCGCGGGCTGGGCCTGCACAGCCGTTGCGACCTTACCTATAGCCTAGACGGAAAGTACGTCGCCTTCGTCGCCCTTGCCGGCATCGACGATAAGGCCCCCGCCCGCGGCAGCGCCACGCTGAAGGTGCTCGGCGACGGCAAAGAGCTGATCGAGCCGCTCAAGCTCGCCGGCGGGGCGCAGGGCGTCCCGGTCCGCTGCTCGTTGAAGGGCGTAAAGACGTTGAAGATCGTCGTCGATTTCGGCGACGACGGCACGGACATTGGCGACCACGTGTCCCTTGCCATCGCCCGGCTGGTCAAGCCGTGAGCTTCCGGCCCGGCGCTGCTGCCGGGCGAGGCGCATTCCCGCGGGCCGACCCGATATCGTACAATTGCCCTCATGACCGATCCGGCCGAGACCAAGTCGCTCGCGCTGCACCTGGCCGGCGAGCTGGGTTTCGTCCGCGCCGGCGTGGCCGAGGCCGGTAGGTCGCCCCGGGCCGGGCGGTTCAGGCGCTTCCTGGAGCTGGGCTATCACGCGCACATGACATATTTGGCCCGCGCCCCGGAGGCTCGCACCGATCCGGGTAGCCTGCTGCCCGGGGCCGCCAGCGTCATCTGCCTGGCCGCGTCGTATGCCCCTCTGGACGATGACGGCGCCTCCGGCCACGTGGCCCGGTATGCTCGCGGCCGGGATTACCATCGCCTGCTGCGCGGGCGATGTCGAAAGCTGCTGGCCGAGCTGACCGCCGCCGAGCCGGCCCTGCGCGGGCGGGTCTGCGTGGACACCGCCCCCATACTCGAGCGCGACCTGGCGGCGGCGGCCGGGCTGGGCTGGATCGGCCGAAACGGATGCCTCATCGACCGCCGCCACGGCAGCTATCTCCTCCTGGCGGAGATCATCATAAACGTGCCGCTGGAGCCGGACGCGCCGCAGCCCAGCCGATGCGGCTCCTGCCGGGCCTGCATCGACGCATGCCCGACCCGCGCGATCGGCCCCGACGGGCTGGTCGATTCCCGCCGCTGCGTCAGCTACCTGACAATCGAGCACCGCGGCGAGATTCCACCCGAGCTTCGCCGCGGATGCGGGGGGTGGGTCTTCGGCTGCGACGTCTGCCAGCAGGTATGCCCGCACAACCGCCCAGGGCGCCTTCCCCCCGGCGACGTCGAGCTTCTCGGCCCGTCCGAGCTGGCCCAAGCGACGCCGGCTGAGGTCCTGAAGTGGACTCAGGGCGACTGGGACCGCCTTACGCGCGGCTCGGCGGCCCGGCGGGCGAGCTGGGAGATGTTCCTCCGCAATGCATCCGTGGCCGCGGGAAACGCCGACGACCCGCCCGCGCCCGGCCAAGGTGTTTGACGGGCGGGCCGGTGCCACGTATAAGGTGCTCTGGTTTCAAGCTGGGAGCTAACCATGGGAAAGAAGCCTGCTGACAGCGCCGATACACGGGAGCGCATAGCCGCCGCCGTGCAGGACATCCTCAACGCCATCGGTGAAGACCCCTCCCGCCAGGGGCTGCAAGGGACCCCCCAACGCGTGGCCAGGGCGTACCTGGAATTGTTCGCGGGTATGGGCGAGGACCCCTCGCACCATTTCGGGGCCGTCTTCGAGGAACAATACGACGAAATGGTCGTCCTCCGGGACATCGCCTTTCACAGCATGTGCGAGCATCACCTGCTGCCGTTCATGGGCAAGGCTCACGTGGCCTACCTGACCGACGGGCGGGTGGTCGGCATAAGCAAGCTGGCCCGGGTAGTGGACACGCTGGCCCACCGCCCCCAGGTGCAGGAGCGACTGACCAACCAGATCGCCGACATTATCATGGACCATCTCCACCCCAAGGGCGTGGCCGTGGTGCTCGAGGCCCAGCACACCTGCATGATCATCCGCGGAGTCAAGAAGCCCGGCTCGGTCATGATCACCTCTGCGCTGCGCGGGCTCTGCAAGAGCAACCCCGCCACGAGGCATGAGGCGATGGGGCTGCTGAGGGGATAGGCGGCCGGGCTAAGGCGATGCGCCCCGGGCCTCGCCGGCCTCTTCCATCGCCCTGAGGGAAATGACGACGCGCTTGACGTGGATCAGGTCTTTGAGCGTCTGGCCGTACTTGCCGGCGGACCGCTCGTGCAATATGAACGGGCCGCGGCGCTTCTCCGGCGAATCCACCCACAGCGGCTGGCCCTTGACCGCGCCGGTGACGTACGAGTCATCGATCAGGTGCAGCCGCCAGCGGCAGCGCCGGATGGGCTTCTCCCGCCCGGTGAAGGTCTTCTCGTCCGAGCCCATCTCCTTCCAGCGCCACTCCTTTTCCATCCCCTCCTCGACGACGACGGCGCGGATGCTCAGCAGCAGTATGAGCGGCACGTGCCGCCAGCGCTTTTCCGACTCGACCCAGACCTCCAGGTCCTTGTCGCGGGTGGTGTACACTCGCCCTGCGAGCGTCCGGCCGTCGGAGAGGATCACCACGCCCGGTGGGGCGTCCTTGCGACCGAAGCGGTCACGCGTGCCGAAGGGGTTGCCGCCGGCTGGTTCGGCGACCCCCGGTGCGGTGGCGGTGGTTGCCTCCCTGAGCCAGGACTCCACGTATGACGCGGGCCTGGAGGCCGCCATGGCCGCCGTCAGGCTCGCAGCCAGCGCCGCCACAGCCAGTCTTGTCGCCATGCCGCTCATCGTGTGCTAGCCTTCTCCGGGGTCGATGCTCTCCCAGGCCCGCTCGAATATCCGCCGCGCCCGGTCGTCAAACAGAACGAAGGCGATCTCGGTCAGCCCGGTGCCGGCCGCGATGTGACGCTTGACCTCTTCGAGCATGATCTCGGCGCAGCGGGCGAGGTCGAACCCGGCGATTCCTGTTCCCACGGCCGGGAACGCCAGGGCGCGGATGTCGCCGGTTTCCTCGGCGATCCTGAGCACGGCCCGGGTGGACTGCCGCAGGCTCTCGGCCGTGGTCCGCCCGCCGAGGCCCATGGAGGCCTGGTGAATGACGTACTTGGCCGGCAGGTCTCCCGCACCGGTGATGGCGGCCCCGCCCACGCGGACCGGCCCGTGGGCGTCGCATTCGGCCTGTATGCTCGGGCCCCCGCGCCGGCGGATTGCTCCGGCCAGTCCGCCGCCAAGCACCAGGTCGTTATTGGCGGCGTTGACGATGGCGTCGGCGGCAAAAGCCGTCAGGTCGCCGCGCTCGATCTGGACCCTTGTCATCGCCCGCCCTTCCGATTATCTATAATGGCGGGATTTGGCCCCGGAATCAATCGCTACGGCAGGAGAAGGCAATGATTCTCGGCATCCTAGGCGAGATCAAGGACAACGAGTATCGCGTGGGCGTCACCCCCGGCGGTGTGGAGGTCATAACCCAGGCCGGGCATGCGGTGATCGTGCAGTCCGGCGCCGGGTTGGGCAGCGGCTACAGCGACCAGCAGTACGGCGATCACGGCGCCAAGGTGTTCGCCACGGCCGAGCAGGTCTGGGGCGAGGCGGAGATGATCGTCAAGGTCAAGGAGCCGCTTGCGACCGAGTGGCCGATGATGCGCCGCGGGCAGGTGGTGTTCACCTACTTCCACTTCGCCGCCAGCAGGGAGCTGACCGAGGGCGCCGCGGCGGCGGGCATCGTGGCGATCGCCTATGAGACCATTACCGATCCGCATGGCCAGCTGCCGCTGCTGACGCCCATGAGCGAGGTGGCCGGCCGGATGGCCGTGCAGGTCGGGGCTCACACCCTGGAGAAGCCCTCGGGCGGCGGCGGCGTGCTGCTCGGCGGCGTCCCGGGCGTGATGCCCGCCCGCGTGGTGATACTCGGCGGCGGCGTGGTGGGCTCCAACGCCGCGAGCATGGCCGCGGGCATGGGCGCCGACGTGCAGATATTCGACATCAAGCTCGACAGGCTCAGGTACCTGGCCGATGTGATGCCCGCCAACGTGCGGACCGTTAAGTCCGAGCCGGCCTCCATCCGCGCCGCCGTCGCCACTGCCGATCTGGTGATCGGCGCGGTGCTTATCCCCGGCGGACGCACCCCCATCCTCGTCCAACGCGAGGATCTGAAGACCATGAAGCAAGGCGCGGTCATCGTGGACGTCGGCGTGGACCAGGGAGGCTGCGTCGAGACCACCCACCCAACGACCCACCACGACCCGACCTACGTGGTGGACGGGGTGGTCCACTACTGCGTGGCCAACATGCCCGGCGCGGTCCCGCGAACCTCCACCCAGGCCCTGACCAACGCCACGCTGCCTTACGTGCTCCAGTTGGCCGAGAGCACCTGGCAGCAGGCCGCAGCCGCTGACCCGCACCTCGCCGCCGGTGTCAACATGGTTGACGGTCAGGTCACTTGCGCCGGCGTGGCCGAGGCACACGGCATGAAGCTGACCCCGTTGAAACTCTAGCACCGCCGCCGGCCCGCGAGCCGCAGAAGCGGCGCCGGTGCTGTTGCCAGGAAGAAAGGAACCCTATGCCGCCCGAACCGCTCTTTGACGTTTCGAAGATCGATCAGAGCAAGGTGGCCGTCACCCGCGAGCAGATCTATCAGGTCAACCCGCACCGCTTCGAGTTCCAGCAGCTCGACGGGATATTCTTCATCGATGATGAAACTGAGACCATAGCCGGGTACCGGGACGTGCGCGACGACGAGTTTTGGGTGCGAGGCCACATCCCCGGGCGCCCGGTGCTGCCCGGCGTGCTTATAATTGAGTCCGCCGCCCAGTTGATCGGCTACTGGGTCATGACACACGTCGATCGCGACGGTTTCCTCGGCTTCGCCGGCGTGGACGAGGCGAAGTTTCGCGGGCAGGTGGTCCCCGGTGACAGGCTAATCCTGCTGGGCAGCATGCTCGAGAAACGCGGCAAGCGGCGGGTCGTCGGCGGCACCCAGGGCTTCGTGGACGGCAAGATGGTGTACGAGGGGCTTATCACGGGAATGTTCATCTGAGTCGCGCTCGCGATTGGACAGGCCGGATGGCAGAGACCCGAAAAGCCGCCAAGTGGGCAAGGCTCTTCGACGCGGGCCTGGCTGTCAGCCCGCCGCTGGGCCCGGAGGCCTTGGCGGAGATTCCGGCAAAACGGGGCGTCTTCCTGCTGGCCGGCGAGGGGGGCGAGCCGGTGCTGCTTGCCACGGCCGCCGACATCCGCGCCCGGGTGCGGCACCGCCTGGCCGAGGGCGAGCAGGGCTCCGCCCGACGGGCGGACCTGCGCGAAGTCGCCGCCGCCCTGTGGTGGAAGCTCGCCGACAGCCACTTCGAGACCGACTGGCAATACCTCCGGCTGGCCCGGGCCGTATATCCGGACACCTACCCCGCACTGCTGGGCTCCCAGCCGGCGTGGTTCGTGCACGTTGACCCGGACGAGAAGGCGCCGGCCTTTCGCCGCTCGAAGGACGTCTTCGCCCGGGGCGGGCAGTTCCTCGGGCCCTTCCCCGACAAGCACGTCGCCCAGCGCTTCGTCGAGCGGCTGGTGGACGGCTTCGACCTGTGCCGCAACGAGCAGATTCTCCGGCGGGCCCCCCGCGGCTCACCCTGCGCCTACGCCCAGATGGGCCGCTGCCGAGCCTGGTGCGACGGCAGCGCGTCCATGGACGACTACCGGCGGCTGCTGGGGCGTGCGTGCGCGTACGCCGCCGGCGACCGGCAGGAATTCCGCCGCGCGATCGCCGACGAGATGCGCCGCCTGTCCGGCCGGAGGGAATACGAGCGGGCCGCCGCCTGCAAGGCGCGGCTGGACCGCCTGGCCGAGCTGGACGCCGACACCTTCACCCACGTGGCGCCCGTCGGGCGGTTTCGGTACCTCTACGTCCAGCCGGGCGCCAGGACGGGGGAGGCGAAGGTCTTCCTGGTCGATCGGGGGCGGATCAAGCCCGCCGGCGCGCTGGGCTATCCACTGAAGCCCAGGCAGCTCACCCGGGTGCTGCGGGCGATGGGCTCGTTCATTGCCCAGCAGCGCCGGCCCGGCCGGGGCGAGCGGGAGGGCATCGGCCTGGTCGCGCACTACCTGTTCGGCGCGGCTGAGCGGCGCGGCCTGCCCATCCGCTGGGAGGAGGGCCTAACGCCCGACGCCCTCGCCGAACGGATCGAACCAGCGGCCGCGGCGCTCAAGCTCAAGAAGCCCGCCCGGTCGGCCCGAAAGAAATCCCCTCCCGCGAAGGCGCGATGACTAGCTTCCGCGTCTGGATATAATAGAGTGCTACGCATGGGTGGACGGCTTTCCAGATTGCGGCGCAGCCTGCCGAGCCGACGGCGTCACTGGCGATACGTCAGCGGGCGCCGGAAGGGCATCGGCGTGTTGCTGATCGCCTTGCTCGTGTCCCTTGCCTACGCCTACTGGCACCAGACCAACGAGGCCCGGATGCAGCAGAAGGTGGAGGCCTACCTGGCGCGCCTGACCGGGGGGAAGGCCAAGGTCGAGCGGGCGCAGTTCAAGCTGTTCTCCGGGATACGCGTCGAGGGTCTGCGGCTGTTCGTGGGCGGCAATACGGACGTGCCGTTCTTCAAGGGCGACGTGGTGCTGAACCACCGTCCCTGGGGGCTGCTCGCCGGTCGGCTTGAGCCGACGGAGATCGTTTGCGTCGGCCCGGTGGTCACCCTGGTGCGGGATCATGGAAACCGCCGGTGGAATGCTCAGACCATTTTTCCCGTCGGCGGCAGCGCTGAACTCGTCGCCCCGGGGATGTCCTTGCCGACGGTGCGGCTCCGGAGCGGGCAGCTGCAAATCATTGAACTGCTGAAGGACGGGAAGCTGGAGTACCCCAGAGCGCCGCTCAGCGTCGCCCTGGTGCCCCGGGGACGCATTTACGACGTTACTTTCAGGGACGAATCCGGCCTCATCCGGGGCGGCGGCACGGTCGACACCACCATCGGCCTGACGCAGATCACCGGCCGCGTCGGCCCGGCGGGGCTGGAGGAGAGGCTGCCCGAGCAGTACCTCACCTGGAAAAAGGATCACAAGCTGACCTCCACCGAACCCTGGGCCGTGTCGGTTAGCCTTGGCGGGGCAGGGACGACCACCCGCCCGGCCAGGTTGACCGTCGAGCTGAAGGGCGTCTCCATGGAGTTCCCCCCCGAGGAGGGGGGGATGAAGCTCACCGACGTCAGCGGCGAGCTGGCCTTCGACTCGAAGGGCATCAAGATCACCGGCCTGTCGGGGCAGATCGTGGAGGCGGGCGGGGCGGTATTCAAGCTGGCCGGCGAATACCGCGGCTACGAGAGCACCAGCCCGTTCACGACGCATCTGACCATTAAGCGCCTGAAGCTTCCTCTGCCGCCCGGCTTGGCCAAGAGCTGGGGTCCGGCCATTGACAGACTGCTTGAGACCGTCAAGCCTTCCGGTCTCGTGGACGTGAATGCCACACTGCACCGGGGAAAGGACGGCGAGCTCCGGGCCGAAGGCGCCGTCGCGCTCCACGGCGTGTCGGCGCAGATGCCCGGCTGGCCGGTCCGCGTCGAGGGGCTGAGAGGCGACATCCCCCTGCACAAGGACCTGCTGGAGCTCAAGGGACTCACCGGCCGATACGGCGAGGCGGCGGTGACGATTGACGGGAGGCTCCGGAACGTCGCCGACAAGCCGGTCGGTGAGCTCACGTTCGTCGCCCGCGGCTTTCCGTTCAAGCCGGAGGTGCGGAAGGTCCTGCCCCCCGGCCTGCAGAAGGCGTGGGATACCTTCTCGCCTCGCGGTGAGGCCCAGGTCTCGGTTCGCTGGACCAGGCCGGAGGGCCGGACCGAAGCCAGCGCGACGCTGACCCTGATGCCGGGCGGAAAGGCGTCGATCGAGTACTCCAAGTTCCCGTACCGCCTGGAGCAGTTGAAGGGGCTGGTGGAGATACGTAACGGCGTGGTGCACCTGCGGAGCCTTCGCGGCGGACGTGGGAGCATGGTATGTACGTTGAAGGGGAAGATCCCACCGGCCGGTTCGGATGAGCTCTTCGAGGTATTCCTCGACGCGACCGGTGTCCCGCTGGACGAGCGCCTTGCCCGCGCCCTGCCGTCGGGCAGCCGGGCGGCGTATGAGGCCTGCGGGCTTTCGGGCAAGGCCGACGTGACCAACGCCGTCTTGCGCAAGCGAGGCGATGAGCCGATGGACTACCGTATCCCGGTCGCCCTGGAGGACGCCGGCATCAGGCATCGCCTGTTCCCTTACGCCATCACCCGCGCCAGCGGCGTGCTCACCGTCACGCCGCAGGGGGTCGCCATCGAGCACCTCACGGGGCGACATGGGCGGGGCAAGATCAACCTCCTCAAGAGCAATGTCGTCGTCCGGGGCTCGTCCAGGGACATGCACCTCCGCCTTGAGGCGACCGGCCTGGAGCTCGACGAGGAACTGCGCGACGCTCTCCCGGACAGGGCTCGCAGGGGGTGGGATGTGGTTGACCCCAAGGGCACCGCCAACGTCACGCTCGAAATCCGGGCGACGCTCCCGGCGGAAGGCTCCACGGCGGCTTCCGGGCCCGCGTCCCGGCCTGCGACGCCCCCGGCCGGGGGCAAGGACGTGGACTATCGGCTCGTCATCTTCCCGCGCGACCTTGGGATCACGTATCGCGACTTCCCTTACCCGTTGCGGCGGGTGAAGGGCGAGGTAGTGATCGTGCCCGGCCTGGTCACGCTCAAAGATCTTGCCGGCTGGGCGGGCTCGGCCAAGGTTGCCCTGACGGGCACGATCAAGACCGCTGCCGGCGCCGAGCTGGCGAACGTGAAGATCGATACCGGCGAGGTGAAAATCGACAAGCAGCTTCTGTCGGCCATGCCGGCGGAACTGGTCCAGGTCCTGGGGCTCAAGGCGGGTGGCACTGTGTCGCTGGCGCTTTCGCGGCTGGTGGTTCGTCCGAAGGCATCGCCCCGGGGCAGCCCTGCGGCGACGACGCGCAGGGCGGCCGGGGCCGTCCGGACCTCCAAGGCCGCCCCCACAGCCAAGCGCCGTGACCGTCCGTTCGCCTGGGAGTGGGCGGGAAGGATCGTCCTGAACGACGCCAACCTCGACCTAGGCCTGGGGGGCAAGGAGTTCACCGGCTATATCGAGGGGGAAATGTCGTGCGCCGGCCCGGCCCGGACCCTGCGCGCCAAGGCCGACGTTGTCATGGCCGGCCTCAAAGTCGGCTCCGGCCGGCTTGGGAAGTTCACCGCCCGCCTGGCGAAGGATCCGCGGTCGCCCGTCCTGCGGATCGAAAAGATTTCCGGGCGCGTCTTCGGCGGGCTGGTCGCGGGCTTTGCCGAAGTTGACCTTGGCTCGCCGCGGAAGCACGGGATAAGCCTGTCGGTGGAGAAGGTCGATCTGGCGAAGCTGCTCGCCGCCATCGACAAGGACGCCGCCCGGCGAGCCGACATGAAGGGCGTGTTGACAGGCAATCTTCAATTGACCGCCACGACCGGCAAGCCGGCTTCCCGCAAGGCCACCGGCAAGCTGCACATCACCCGGGCCAAGCTCTACCGGCTGCCCATCCTGCTGGGCTTTCTGCACGTGATCAACCTGACGCTGCCGGGCGATAGCGCCTTCAACGCCGCCGACGTGGAGTACTACCTCAAGGGCGATAGGCTGGTGATCCAGAAGCTCTACCTTCAGGGCTCAGCCCTGTCCATGCTCGGGGCGGGCACGATGCAGATGAAGACGAAGAAGCTGAGCCTCACCTTCCTGGTCGGCCCGGCGAGGCAGCTGGCCGCTTCGCCCGTTCGGGAATTCCTCGAAGGAATCGCCGGCCAGCTCGTGACCATCCGGGTCACCGGAACGCTGGCCAAGCCCAAGGTCCGCACCGTCCCGCTGCGCAACCTCGACGCGACGCTGCGGGAACTCTACAACCCCGAGGCCAGGTAGCGACGTTGCCTTTGGCGCCGGCCGGGGTTACCATTGCCCAGCCAAGGCCTATCATGCAGGAGGATCTGGCATGGCCAAGGCGAAGGTTGGCATCATCGGCGGGAGCGGGCTGGGCGACGCCCTCTGCGGAGAGGGCCAGGGGAGCCGGACTGTCTCCACGCCGTTCGGCGAGCCGTCCGACGCGATCGTCGAGACCGAATGGGGAGGCGTCCCCATCGCCCTGCTCAACCGCCACGGCGCGGGGCACCTGATAAACCCCTCCATGGTCAACTACCGAGCCAACATATACGCCCTCAAGCTCCTGGGCTGCACGCACATCGTCGCCTCCTGCGCGGTCGGCTCGCTCAGAGAGCGGATCAAGCCCAAGGACCTGGTCATACCCGACCAGGTCATCGACAAGACCCATCGGCGGGTGCCGACATTCTTTGACGAATACATCGCCGCCCACGTGGAGTTCGCCGTGCCGTTCTGCCCCGTGCTGCGAGAGCACCTGCTCAAGTGCGCCGACGCGGTCGACGCCACCGTGCATGACGGAGGGACGTACGTGTGCATGGAGGGGCCTGCCTTCTCCACCCGGGCCGAGAGCGAACTGCACCGCGCCTGGGGCGGCGACCTGATCGGTATGACCTGCATGCCCGAGGCCAAGCTTGCCCGCGAGGCCGAGATCGCATACGCCCTGGTGGCCTTGCCCAGCGACTATGACTGCTGGCGGCCTCAACCGGCCGAGCTGGACAAGCACGAACTGCTCAAGGAGATCATCGGCAACCTCACCGAGGCCACCGGCAATGCCATCGCCCTCATAAGGGCGGCGATCGAGCGCTTCGGGGAAATTGCCGACGTGCCGTCGCCCTGCCATTCGGCCCTTGAACTGGGCATCTGGTCCAACAGGGAGCTGATTCCCCCGGCCGCGAAGGAACACTACGGCGTGCTGGTCGCAAAGTACCTCTGACACTCAAGCAGGAATCCCGGCGGGGGCACCGGGCTCGGTGCCCGGCGGGAGCCACTGCGTGAAGCTTCCGTCTGCCGAGCGAATCTGGTAGCCTGATGAGGCAATGTTTGAGGCGCTGACGGACAAGTTTGAGGGGATCTTCCGCAAGCTCTCCGGGCGCGGGCGGATCACCGAGGGCGGCGTCAAGGACGCCATGAGCGACGTCCGCC
Source organism: uncultured Planctomycetales bacterium (assembly GCA_965602635.1). Taxonomy (GTDB): domain Bacteria; phylum Planctomycetota; class Phycisphaerae; order SM23-33; family SM23-33; genus CBFCZU01. Next base: position 22,731 of record CBFCZU010000024.1, read on the forward strand.
AGGCGCTGCTGGAGGCCGACGTCCACTTCAAGGTCGTCCGCGAGTTCTGCGAGAGCGTAGTCGACAAGGCCAGGGGGCAGGAGGTCATCAAGAGCCTCCACCCGGGCCAGCTCATGATCAAGATCGTCCACGATGAGCTGGTGGAGCTGATGGGCCCGGTCGACTCGCGGATCTACTACGTCTCCCCGCCGCCGACCATCGTCATGATGGCGGGGCTCCAGGGCTCGGGCAAGACGACCACCTGCGGCAAGCTGGCCCGCCACGTCATCGCTCAGGGCAAGCACCCCATGGTGGTGGCGTGCGACCTCCAGCGTCCTGCGGCCGTCGAGCAGCTCTCCATCGTCGCCGAGCAGGCGTCCGTGCCGTGCTTCCGCATCGAGGGCGAGTCCAACCCCGTCCGCGTCGCCCGCAAGTCCATCCAATGGGCTGAGGAAAACGCCCGCGACGTGGTGATCGTCGATACCGCCGGCCGGCTGCACATCGACGAAGCGATGATGAAGCAGGCCGAGGATATCGCCAACGCCGTCCAGCCCCACCAGATATACCTCGTCTGCGACGCCATGACCGGCCAGGACGCCGTCAACTCAGCAAAGGAGTTCAACGAGCGGCTCGAGCTCGATGGCGTGATCCTCACCAAGTTCGACTCCGACGCCCGCGGCGGGGCGGCGCTGTCGGTCAAGGCCGTCACCGGAAAGCCCATCAAGTTCATCGGCGTGGGTGAGAAGCTCGATGCCCTGGACGAGTTCCACCCGGACCGCATGGCCGGGCGAATCCTCAACATGGGCGACATGCTCTCGCTGGTGGAAAAGGCTCAGTCGCAGTTCGACGCCGAAGAGGCCGCCAAGCTCCAGGCCAAGATGGCCAAGGGCGCCCTGACGCTGGACGACTTCCTCACCCACATGAAGCAGATGAAGAAGATGGGCCCGATGAAGGACATCCTCAAGCTCATGCCGGGCGTGGGCAGCCAGCTCAAGCACATGGACATCGACGACCGCGAGATCGACCGCATGGAGGCGATCATCAACTCCATGACCGTCGCCGAAAAGACCGAGCCAAAGACGGTGGACGCCTCGCGCCGGCGGCGGATCGCCCGTGGCTCAGGCACCGAGCCGCAGGACGTCTCTGGGCTGGTCAAGAGCTTCGACATGGCCGCGAACATGATGAAGCAAATGGCCAGCATGGGCCTCCGCGATCGCATGCAGTTCGCCAAGCAGATGGGCTCGATGGATCTCTTCGGCTCCGGCCCGCAGCTCAAGATCAAGCAGCGGTCGAAGCGCCTGACCAAGAAGCAGCGCCAGCAACGCAAGAAGAAGCGCCGGCGGTAGGGGGTCAACCATGAAACATCGTCTCGATGACGGACAGATCGAGGCGCTGACCGAGGTCCTGCGCCGCCTCGGCGAAAGCGTTGGGTGAGACGGCCTGCGGCGACGAGCAGAGGAAACACCGAGGAGGACAGCGAGATGTCCCCAGTCAGAAGTATTTCCTTAAAGCGCGAGATTCCCGTCCGTCACGAGGTGGACGTGTTCGTCGCCGGCGGGGGGCCGGCGGGCGTGGCGGCGGCGGTGGCGGCCGCCCGGCAGGGGGCCAGCGTGTTCCTGGCCGAGGGGCATAGCTGCTTCGGCGGCATGGGAACCGCCGGACTCGTGCCGGCGTTCATGACCTTCGGCGACGGGGTGAGCTTCCTCGCGGCCGGGATCGGCGAGGAGGTCCTGGACAAGCTTCACGCCGCCGGCGGCGCCGGCCCGGACTACGACCCCAAGGGCAAGACCCGCGGCTCGGTCGGCATCGACGCCGAGGTACTCAAGCGCGTGTACGACGACATGGTGTCTGAGGCCGGCGTGAAGTTCGCCTTCCACACGACGCTGATCGACGCCGAGACCGAGGGTGACCGCGTGGCTGCGGCCATCTGCGCCGCCAAGAGCGGCATAGTCGCTGTCAAGGCAGGTATTTACGTCGATTGCACCGGCGACGGCGATTTGGCCGCATGGGCGGGCGCGCCCTTCGAGAAAGGCGACGAACAGGGCGACCTCATGCCCGGCACGCTGTGCAGCCTCTGGGCCGGTGTGGACTGGGATGCCGTGCGAGCCTCAGGCCTGGGAGGCGGGGCGAGCCAGATCGAGAAGGCCTTCGCCGACGGCGTGTTCACCCACGCTGACCGGCACCTGCCCGGCATGTGGCGAGTGGGCGAGAGCATCGGCGGCGGAAACATCGGACACACCTTCGGCGTGGACGGCACCGACGAGCGATCCCTCACCGAGGCCCTTGTCTGGGGGCGCAAGCTCGTCCTCGAATACGAGCGGTACTATAAGCAGTACCTCAAAGGCTTCGAGAAGATGGTCCTGGTGGCCACGGCGTCGCTGCTGGGCCTGCGCGAGACCCGGCGGGCCGTGGGCGACTACGTCCTCTGCCTGGACGACTTCAAGGCCCGCGCCGTGTTCGACGACGAGATCGGGCGGTACAGCTACCCGGTGGACATCCACCCGCCCAGGCCCGACAAGGCCGCATACGACCGCTTTCACAGCGAGTGGACCACCCTCCGCCACGAGAAGGGCGAAAGCTACGGCATACCTTACCGGTCGCTGCGCCCGCGGAAGCTGGCGAACGTCCTCGTCGCCGGGCGGTGCATCAGCGCCGACCGCTACATGCAGAGCTCAATCCGCACCATGCCGGGCTGCTACATCACCGGCCAGGCCGCCGGCGTCGCCGCCGCGATGGCGGCGGAAAAGCAGACCCACACCCGCGGGATCGACGTGGGCGAACTCCAGCAGCGGCTGATCAATCTGGGCGCCCACCTGCCCAACGTAGTCGAGGCATAATGACTCCATGTTCACACGAGCTGACGAGCCGGGACCGTTCGGGGGTGAGGCCAGGTGGATCTGGTCGGAAGAGGGAATCGCCGCGTCCCGCCCGGACACCGGCCCGTTCCGCGTCCGCTACTTTCGCCGGACGTTCGACGCGCCCCCAGGCGCGCGGTTGACCGTCCACGTCTCCGCCGACACACGCTACAAGCTGTGGTGCAACGGCGTGCTGGTTTCCCGCGGGCCTGCCAAGGGTGACGTCCAGCACCATTTCTACGAAACGGTGGACCTCTCGGAGCTCCTTCGCACCGGGCGAAACGTGCTGGCCGCCCAGGTCGAGTACTACGGCGACATCTGGGGCAGCTACAGCGAGGGCGGGGCGAGCGTCTCGCAGATGACGGCCTGCCCGGGCTTCGTGCTCGACGGCGTGCTGCGCGACCAGGCCGGCGATGCAGTCGAGCCGCTGCACACCAACCGGAAGTGGCGCGTCCTGATCGACCACGCTTACCGCCATCAGATCGACTCCGTTTACAGCCACTGTATCGGGCTGATGGAGGGCTTCACCGCCGCCGAGTTCCCGTGGGGGTTCACCCAGGCCGATTTCGACGCCGCCGCCTGGCCTGGGGCGTTTGAGCTGGACCCGGCCGTGCCTGTGGACGTCGATCGCGACACGTACGTGCCGCACCGGCTGATGGGGCGGGTGATTGCCCCGTTGGAGGAGTCGCCGCCGCGGCGGTTCAAGACGGCCTTTCGCAGCCCCACCGGCGCCGACCTGTCGGCCTGGTCGACTATGCTCGCGGGCAGCGGCGAAGTAAGCGTGCAGGCCGGCGAAGAGGCCGTCGTGCTGATCGACGTCGGAGAGCTGACGACCGGCTATCCTCGGCTGCGATTCTCCGGCGGGGCAGGCGCGGTCGTCCGGCTGCGCTACGCCGAGGCGCTGACCGATGAATCCCGCGTAAAGGCCCGACGCGATGACCTGTCCTATGGCGACGTGTACGGCTACTGCGACATCGTCCATCCTGACGGGCCGCAGCGCACCTACGAGCCGTTCTTCTGGCGGACGTTCCGCTTCGTCCGCGTCGAGGTGACGACCGCAGAGCGGCCGCTGACGGTACGTTCGCTGGATTACGCCTTCACGGCTTACCCGTTCGAGCAGCTCGCCCAAGTCGAGACGTCCGATCCGGACACGGCGGCTGTGTGCGACGTCTCCTGGCGGACGGCGCGGCTGTGCGCGCACGAAACCTACGAAGACTGCCCCTACTACGAGCAGCTTCAGTACGCCGGGGACACCCAGGTACAGGCCATGTTCTCCTACGTGGTGGCTGGCGACGCATCGCTCGCCAGGCAGTACCTGCTGCACTTCGACTGGTCGCGCATCCCGGAGGGGCTGACCCGCAGCCGGTATCCGTCCCGCGTGCCGCAGATCATCCCGCTGTTCTCTCTGCACTGGGTCATGGCTATCCACGACTACTGGATGTACACCGGCGACCGGGCGATGGTCTCGTCGCTGCTGCCCGGCGTGAGGGGGGTGCTGGACTACTTCGACAGGCGCCTCGGCGACGACGGCACGGTCGGCTGGATGCCCGGGTGGATGTACGCCGACTGGTGCCCGCAGTGGCACACCGGCGACGGGCCCCAGGGCTGCCCGCCGGGCGCAGACCGTGGCCGGTCGGCCCTGGTTAGCCTGATGACCATCGAAGCGCTGGAGCGGGGCGCCGAGCTGGCCCAGGCCGCCGGGCGTGACGGCGGCGAGCTGACCCGCCGCGCTGAGGCCTTGAGGCAGGCGACCCACGCCGTCTTCTACGATCCGGCCCGGGGGCTATACCCCGATACCCCCGACGGCGAGGTCGCCAGCGCCTACACCAACGCCCGG